>CAZYPO010000018.1:38366-46355 GCA_964649225.1 uncultured Gemmatimonas sp.
GCGCCCGCCAAGGAGCTCGAGGCGCTGCTGCCGGTGCTGCGCGGCGAAGCAATCCTCGCCGTCGCCGCCAACCGGCGGATGGATATCGAGAATGCGTTGCGGCTGACCCGGGAATACAAGCTGCACACGGTGCTGTTCAGCGCGGTGGAGGGATGGCAGATCGCCAAGGAGATCGCCGCGGCGGGCGTGCCCGTCATCCTGGAGCCGCTGCACGACATCCCGAGCTTCGACGGGCTGGGGGCCCGGCTCGACAACGCCACCCTGCTGCGGGAAGGCGGAGTCCGCGTCATCATCGCCCAGGGCGATCCGGGTGGCGAGCGCAATCTCCGCTATGCCGCGGGCAACGCGGTGCGCAACGGGCTGAGCTGGGATGACGCGCTCGAAGCGATTACCGCGGCGCCGGCCGCGGTGTTCGGGCTGAGCGACTACGGTACGCTGCAGGCCGGGAAGGTGGCCAACCTGGTGATCTGGTCGGGCGATCCGTTCGATTTTGCCAGCGCCGCCGAGCGGGTGTACATCAAGGGGCAACTGATGCCGCTCGAGACCAGGGAGACGGAGTTGCGGGATAAGTATCGCAAGCTGCCGCTTCCCTAGGGGCTAGGAGTTGGGGGTTGGGGGCTGGGAACCACATTTCCGGATTGGATGGAGTCATGAAAGCGTTGAAGCTGCTGGTCTCCGCTCTTTCTCTCGGTGCCTCGGCTAACGCTATGGCACAGACACCGACGCAAGCGCCCACAAAGGCGGCGGCGCCGGCGACGGGGTTCGTCAAGGAGTTCGGCACGATGTGGACCTTTGATGCCCCGCCGCTCGACTACTGGAAGGCGCAGTACGGATTCGACGCCGACCCGGCGTGGCTGGAGCACGTGCGCCTCTCGGCGGTGCGGATCCCGGGGTGCTCGGCGTCGATCGTGTCGAACCGCGGCTTGGTGATGACCAATCATCACTGCGCTCGGGCCTGCATCACGGCGGTCTCCACCCCGGACAGCGACTATCAGGAGCTCGGGTTCGTGGCGCAGACGCTGCAGGACGAGCGGAAATGTCCGGGCATGACCGCCGACCAGCTCCAGTCGATCGAAGACGTGACCGCGCGAGTCCGCAGGGCGGTCACCGCCGCCACATCCGCCCGTATGGTGGCACAGCGGGATTCCGCCATCGCGCTGATCGAGCAGGAATGCGGGGAGCGCACCGGGCTGCTCTGCCAGGTGGTCACGTTCTATCAAGGAGGGCGCTACTCGCTGTATCGCTATCACCGCTACACCGACCTGCGGCTGGTGATGGCGCCCGAGGAGGCGGCCAGCTTCTATGGCGGCGACCCGGACAATTTCACCTTCCCACGCTTCGATCTCGATCTCTCGCTGGTGCGGATCTATGAAAGCGACGCCCCGCTGCAGGCGACCCACTTCCTCAAGTGGAGCGCGGCGGGGGCCGGAGATGGCGAACCGGTGTTCGTCGTGGGGAATCCCGGCTCGACCGGGCGACTGTTGACCCTGGCCCAGATGGCGTATCTGCGGGACGTGGTCTATCCGGCGACGCTGGAGAACTACGTGGTCCAGATCGCCGCGTACAAGGAGCTTTCCAAAGCCGGCGAAGAGGCGCGGCGGCGCTACGAAAACCAGATCTTCGGGCTGGAAAACAGCCAGAAGGCGGTCCGGGGTTACCGCAGCGGGCTGGTCGATTCGGCGATCATGGCACGCAAGCGGGTGTTCGAGCGGGATTTCCGCGCGAAGGTCGCCGCGCGCCGCGAGCTCAACGCGAAGTATGGAAAGGCCTGGCTCAACGTCGAGATCGCGCAGCGTGAGCTGGCCGGCTTTGCCAAGCAGGCACGCTTCCAGAGCTTTGCCGGCTCGACCCTGCTCGGCATGGCGGGCAGGCTGGTGCGGCTTCCGGAACAGGCCAAGCTTGGCGGTGACGCGCGCCTGCCAGGGTTTCGCGGCGATAGCCTGGAACGGACCCGCGCGGCGCTGCTGAGAGACCAGCGGGTGGATGTCGACGCGGAGAAGCCACTGCTCGCCGCACAGCTTCGGCTGGCCCGGAAAGCGCTGCCGCCAACCGATCCATTCCTGCAGGCCGCATTGGGCGGGCGCAGCCCGGAAGTCGCGGCGGAAGCCCTGGTGAACGGGACCAAGCTCGGTTCGACGGAAGCGCGCAAGGCCCTGGTCGAAGGCGGTGCGGCGGCCATTGCCGCGTCGACCGATCCTATGATCGTGCTGGCCAGGGCGATCAATCCGATCGCCACCAGACACGCGATGCGGGTGGCCCAGCTCAACGCGACGATCTCCGCCAACGCCGGGCTGATCGGCCAGGCCATCTTCGCGGCCTACGGGACTTCATTGCCCCCGGACGCGACCTTCACGCTGCGGATCTCCGACGGTGTGGTGAAGGGGTACCCGATGAACGGCACCATCGCCCCGTACAAGACGAGCTTCTTCGGACTCTATGCCCGGTCGGCGGAGTTCGATGACCAGGAGCCCTTCCAGCTGGCACCGCGCTGGAAGGCCGCCCGGGAGAAGCTCGATCTGGCGACGCCGTACGACTTTGTCTCCACCAACGACATCATCGGCGGGAACTCGGGCAGCCCGGTGATCAACCGGAGAGGCGAGGTGGTCGGACTGATTTTCGATGGCAACATCGAATCGCTCCCGAACCGCTTCATTTTCACCGATGAAGTGGCCCGCTCAGTCAGTGTACACAGCAAAGGGCTGACCGAGGCGCTGCGAAAGGTGTATGGCGCGGATCGGATTGCGGACGAGCTGAGCGCAAAGCCAGGAGGTAGCGAGTAGGAGGCAGCGAGAAGGGGCCTATTCGCTGCCTCCTGGCTTGCTGACTTCCGCTTCGGCGGTCTCGGCGGCCGGGGCGGGCTGCTCGTCAACGCTCACGGTTTCGGCGTGGACGGCGTCGATGTCACGGTCCAGCTTGGCGATCTGGGCGGTGATGTCGTCCAGTTTGGTGAAGTGCGCGTCAATCTCGGCCTGATTCACTTCCCCGCCCCGCTCCTTCTTGTAGGTGGCCATGCCGAGCTTGTAGGCGGCCTTGCTGCGGATACCGATCAGGCGGCTGCGCTCGAGGTGGAGCTTGCTGGACTCGAACGCGGTGCGAACTCGATCACCCAGCTGATCGATTTCGGCGTTGAGGCGATCGAAGATGCCGGCCATTGGTTGCCCCTTTGGGATCTGCCCGGGAACGACGGATCGCCGGCCCGGGAGGTTTCAATTTAGCAGGGAGCAGGGAGCAGGGGACCAGGAACCGCCTCGGACAAAAAGGGGGGCTCATCATGAGCCCCCCTGCTCCCTGCTCCCTGCTACCTGCTCTCTAGGCCACCGACTCCGGATACACCGAGATCTTCTGCCGCCCCTTGTCCTTCCACTCGAACGACACGACGCCGTCGATCAGGGCGAAGAGGGTGTCATCGTTGGCGCGGCGGACATTCTTGCCGGCGTGGAATTTGGTACCGCGCTGGCGCATGATGATGTTGCCGGCCAGTACCCGCTCTCCCCCGAACTTCTTCAAGCCGAGGTACTGCGGGTTACTGGTGCGGCCATTCCTGGAGGAGCCAACGCCCTTCTTGTGTGCCATCGTATCAGTTGCCCTTGGATTCGCTGAGCTTGACGCCGGTGATGCGGACCTCGGTGAACTTGGTGCGATGTCCGGTCTTGCGGCGGTAGTTTTTCCTGCGCTTGAACTTGAAGACGTAGATCTTCTCGCCCTTCACTTCGCCCACCACTTCTCCGAGCACCGAGGCGCCCTTCACGGTCGGGGTGCCGGCCGTGATCTTGTCGCCGTCGGAAGTGAGCAGCACCTCGGCGAAGGTGAGCTTCGCGCCCGGCTCGGCCTCCATGCGGGGCAGCCGAAGGGTTTTGCCCTTTTCGGCTTTGAACTGTTTCCCGCCGGTGCGGATGATGGCGTACATTTTCGCGAAGTTCCGTTGTAAGTCAGAGCCCGTAAACGTAACGGGGGAACGGGGTTCGGGCAAGTGTTGGGTCGCTACGCCACCGCGTACTGCTCGGTCACATCCCGTCCCGCGGGCCGGCTCATCAGGCGGAACTCGTCGAGGTGCATCATCGGATCGTCGCGGACTTCGAGCTCCACCCCGATCGATTTGCCAACCGTGCCGAGCAGCTTGGGCTCCTCTTCCAGCAAGTAAAGGGCGACCTCGGGGTGGAGCCGGACGCCGAGGGACTTCTCGCGTCGCTCATGGCCGACGCGGTAGAGCGAGCGCTCCAGCCGGCGCGCCACGACCTCGGGGCGGAAGACGCGGCCGGAGCCGCTGCAGGTGGGGCACGCGGTGGTCATAGAGACGTAGAGGGAGGGCCGGACCCGCTGCCGGGTCATCTCGACCAGGCCGAGGTCGGACACGGCCATGGCCTTGGTCCGGGCGCGGTCGCGGCCGAGGTGGGCACGCAGCTCCTGGAGCACCCGGTCGCGGTTGCCGCGCGATTCCATGTCGATGAAGTCGCACACGATGATGCCGCCGAGATCGCGGAGCCTGAGCTGGCGGGCGATCTCGCGCGCGGCCTCGAGGTTGGTTCGGAGGATGGTCTTCTCGGGGTCCTTCTTGCCGGTGTAGCGCCCGGTGTTGACGTCGATCGAGACCAGCGCCTCGGTGGGCTGGATGACGAGTGAACCGCCGGTGGGGAGATCCACCCGCGCTTTGAAGAGGTTTTTGATCTCAGTTTCGATGTCGTATTTGTCGAAGAGGGGCAGCGGCTCATCATAGAGGTGGACCCTCCCCTTGAGCTCCGGGTCCACACTTTCCAGATACTGCTCGACTTCGTGGTAGAGCTCCTTGGAATCGACCTGGAGCGCGTCGACCTTGTCGCTGAAGACGTCGCGGATGAGCCCGCGGGTCAGCGAGGCCTCGCGTTGCAGCAGCGCCGGCGCCTTGCGGGTATAGAGTTGCTTGCGCTTGATCTTGCGCCACTGATTGAGCAGCGCGTCGATCTCCCGCTTGAAGTGCGCCTCGGTGACCTCTTCAGCCACAGTACGAACGATCACCCCACCCGAGTCCTCGGGAAGCAGACGGGTGACCATTTCGCGCAGCTTGGCGCGCTGTTCCCTGCTCTCGATCTTGCGGCTCACCCCGACGCGCGACGCGTACGGCATGTAAACGAGGAAGCGGCCCGGGAGGGAAATCTGTGCGGTGACCCGGCTGCCTTTGGTGCTGATCGGCTCCTTGGTCACCTGCACCGGCAGGATCTGCCCCTTCTTGAGGATCTCGCCGATGTCGGGGATCTGGCGGCGGGAGGAGACCTCGCGCTGGCGGTGCTCACCCGAAGGCCGGTCGTTGCGCCGGCGGTCGGACGGACGGTCTGGCGGTGAGGAAGCCGCGCTAGCTAGTTCTGCGGCTGCGGCGTCTTCGGGCTGCTCGTCGTCCGCGTCGACCTGGTCTTCGGGCTCTTCGTCTTCGTCGGGCTCGAGCAGGTCGGAGGCATGGAGGAACGCGCTCTTCTCGTGGCCAATGTCCACGAACGCGGCCTGGATGCCGGGAAGGACCGCTTCGACGCGGCCCAGGTATATGTCTCCGACCATGCGCCGATGATCGGCGCGGTCAACCAGTAGCTCGACGAGCCGATCGTCCTCGAGGATGGCCACCCGCGTCTCGCGCGGGCCGCCGTTGATGAGGATTTCGCGCTTCACAGGTCCGTTCCCTGACCGGACCGGCGCCGCCGTGGGACACACAGCGGAGGGGAACTCGCCGGCCGGACATCGTGAGGGTGTCGGATCGTCCGGGGCGCACCGTAACGGTCAGGCCCCGCCGGGGGCCTGGGAGCGTGGAAGGGGAACGCCGCGAGGGAGCACCGCGTCGCTCAGCCGCTCGGGCAGGGGCCGGCAGGGTCAGGCCGGGTCCTGTCTGAGGCGGTGACGGTCGGTCGGTGGGCTCGGGCGATCGCATGCAGCCAGCCTTCCTGGCGAGCGGAATTCGGACGGAATCCGGGTGTTCGGAATGCACTGCTGCGACCACGGCGCGCCTCGAGGAGGGCTCCGCGCGAGCGGGGGTCTTCAGGTATCGCTCTAGTCGCATGCCATAAATGTAAGAAAGGCAGCAGGTTAACACTAGGGGCCGGCAATCGATGGACCGGCCACTACTTGATGAGGGCTCCGATCACCGCACCCAAGGCCGCGCCGCCCAAGCCAAGACTGACATACCCGCTCGTGGTACAGGTTGAAAAGCCGGTGCCACTGTCTTTCACCAGGTTCGAGATGGCCGTGCAAACGACGATTCCTGCCGCGCCGCCGATCAGGCCGCCTAGTACCGCGTGGCCTGCCCGGTTGCGCCTCGGAAGGGGGGACAGTGAGTGCATGGAGGGCAGTGAGGGCAGTGAGGAGAGTGAGGACAGTGAGGGTCGTGAGAACAGTATGGACCGTGAGGACAGGGAGGACGGTGAAGACCGTGGGGACAGTGAGGACGCCTGCTGCGCGGCCGCTGGGTGGACTGGCAGAACGAGGATGGCCAAGCAGAGTAGGAGAGCGCTTGGTGTGGGCGTGTGAGCCTGCATGGGGGTCGTCGCAGGATGGCGTTTTCTCATATTCGCGTGACCATAGCAAGGGCGAAGGGTTCCGTCCAAGTGTACTCCCACCGCCACCTCCCGGGAATTGCGCCACCAACCGAACAGCGCAAGGTGAGAAGTAGCGGAACCGAAGTTCGAGTGTTCCTCACGGAGCGCGCCGGGGGCAGGAACCAGGTTCCCTAGCTTGGGTTGAATGCAGGCGGCCGGAACAGGCGTCGCAACACCAAGTGCGTCGGGAGATACCAGCAGATCGGGCAGAACAGCATCACCAGGGCGAGCCATAGCCCGGGAGCCATCCACTGCTGAGGCTGGGTTTCGGAAAGCCCATACACCGAGTTGAGGTTCCCTGCCGGTCCATGAAGGTCTTTGGTGAGACCGTAAGAGAGAAGCAGGAGGGTCCATGCGAGGACAATCTGGGCTGGCAGCGCACGACGGTCATAGCCGAGCCGCCGCACCGCCCAGAGGAGGACAAACGGAAGCCACGCGTGGTAGAGCGAGAGGGCGCGGCTGAACGCAGAGAGTCCGGGGTTAAACATGTAGTTCGCCATGCCGAGCGGGAGGGGCGTGGCACGGACCCCGGTAACCAGATGAATGACGAAGTCGAGGACCCACAGCAGCATCCACCACGTGCTGCCGACCGCCACCACGCTCACCAGAAAGCTGCTCTCGAGCCACAGGGCGAGCGTCGTCAACAGCAGCGCGGCGTTACAGAACCACAGGAACGTCAGCGGGGTGGCCCGCAAGTGCTCCGGGATCAAAACCGCGACCCATGCGGTCACCAGCAGCTTGATCCAGAGTGGCAGTCCACCGCGAGGGGAAGGCATGGCTCAACAGTATGAACTATAAATAACGACGCGGGTGGACGGAACTCGTCCTTGCTGCCCTTTGGCGGTAGTTTCAGGGCTCATGGCTGACCAGCTCGAACGCCTCTCCGCCGCCCTCAGCGGCAGCTACCGCATTGAGCGCGAGATCGGCGTGGGCGGAATGGCCACTGTCTACCTGGCCCACGACCTGAAGCACGATCGCAAGGTCGCCCTCAAGATCCTGCGACCCGAGCTCACCGCCGCGATGGGGACCGATCGGTTCCCGCGCGAGATCCACATCATCGCGCAAATGCAGCACCCCCATATCCTGCCGCTCTATGATTCCGGCGCGGTGGACGGCTTTCTCTATTACGTGATGCCGTTCGTGGAGGGCGAATCCCTCCGCGCCAGGCTGAGCCGGGTGGGCCAGCTGCCGATCAACGAGGGGGTGCGGCTGCTGCACGAGATCACCGATGCGCTGGCTTACGCGCACGCGCGGGGCATCGTGCACCGTGACATCAAGCCCGACAACGTGATGCTCTCGGGCCGCCATGCCGCCGTCACCGACTTCGGCGTGGCCAAGGCGGTGAGCGCCTCCGCCGGCGACAAGCTCACCACGGTGGGGATCGCGGTGGGGACGCCGCAGTACATGGCGCCGGAGCAGGCGATGGCCGAGGCCA
>CAZYPO010000019.1:0-45198 GCA_964649225.1 uncultured Gemmatimonas sp.
TCCAGGCGGTCTGTTTCGGTTGATTTCGGGTCTGTTTCGGGCGATTTCGGGTCGATTTGATCAAATCCTGCTCGATCAGACGTCTTCCCCATCACCCAGGAAAGCTTCCCGCACCGTTAGCGCCTCGCATCGCGTATCCAACGCCGAGTGAGCCGCTGCGTGGCGGAGCCGGAAGGCATCGTAGGATCCCCGTGAAAGCCAGCGGTCGATGGTGACGTAACGACAGCTCCCGCCGACCTCACGGAACAGCTCGGTGTCGAGGTACCCGTCGCCCTGACGAAACAGAGTGACCCAGAGCCCGTCGGGTCCGTAGGCGGCCTCGAACTCGGCGCGGCGTGCCGGGTCGGTCTCGAACTGCCAGACGAGATGATAGGCGGCCATGCTGCGGCGCCCGGCGCTAGCTGGAGATGACTGCGGCGGGGTGAAAAACGTGTGATTCCAGCCACTGGATCAGACTCTTGTCGAGGACCTCCGGCGCCTGATCCCGCACCAGGGGCATGACCAGCCAACGCTTACCGCCCTGCATCAGGAACCACGCCGCGGGCGTGGCGACGACGGCCTTCACCGGATTGGCCAGCTGGCCCTCATACGTCACGAAGTGAAATTCACGCCCTCGGTGCAGCAGGCGCTTCTGCTCCATCTTGAAACTGCTCATCCCGAACGCTCCCGTGCCGGAAGCACGATGGCCTCCCTGAGGATCCAAACCTTGGTAGCGAAGAATAATCGAATCATGTCCGTATGGTCGCCGGCCGGCACCAGTACGACGAGGGCCTCGGAATCGGTTCCCCGAGTGAGCTTGACCGTTTCCTTGCGTCGCATGCGGCCGCTGAGCTCCTTGAACCAGTGCGGCAGTCGGTCGCGCTCCCCATGCCGGACCACGATTCGAGAGCGTTCTCCCTCGGGATCGGCGAGCGCCACCTGGCAGTACCAGCGGCCTCGCGCGGGACCGCGGGTCGCGGGGCTGAAGGTGAGCGAACGATCGGTCAGTTCCTCCCAGGCTTTATGCGCGGGTGCGGTGCGGGGCCGCACCTCGACTCGCCCCTTCGGGTCCTCCGGCACTCGCACCAGGAATTCCCAGCTGTTCTTGCTGGTGAGATTGCGGTCCATGACGACGTAAGTGTGCTCCGTGCCGCGAACCGCCTCGCCAGCAAAGGTCCAGGAAGCTGGGCGGGAGCCCAGCGGAGCGACTTCGACGCGGTCCTGCCGGTACCTGGTTCGCGATGCCATGATGGTCCTCTCTCGGTTAGGGCCGTGTCAGCTCGGAACAGAACGCCGCGGGTGGTGACCCCACGCGGCGGTCGTGGAGAAGGGAGGGTGCCGCCCAGATGAGAGGATTGGGCGCTTGCCGCGCGCGGCGCGGCCGGGAGTACGGCCAGCGAGACCCACGCCGAGCCACCGGAGGGGAACCGTTATGCTGCCCTCGCTTCCGGAACGGGAAGGACGGCCCGCTCCTAAAAACATACCTGGTCCGGGCACCCTAACGAAGTCGGGCGGGCCGGCGTATTCATTAGCACGCGGCCGGGCGGCTCCGGCGGCGCTCCCTTCAAACAGCTCGCGGAGGCACAATGCGGTGTTCGACGTTGTCGTTGGTGGTGGCGGTCGGCCTGGTGTCGCTGGCGCCGGTGGCACACGCTCAGCAGAGAATCGACGCGGAATACACCAAGAAGATCAAGGAATACCTGCAGGATCCCCGCATCACGACCGAGCTGGTGGATCATCTCCCGGCCTCGAGCACGGTACCGACGCCCCTCAAGTTCCTGGGCCGGATCGTGGGGACCCCGGGAGAGCTGACCTACGCGAAGGACATCCAGCGCTACTACGAAGCGCTCGACCAGGCCTCGGCGCGGGTTACCATGTGGAAGATCGGCCAGAGCGAGGAAGGACGCGACATCGTCCTGCTGGCCGTGGCCAATGAGACCACGATCCGCCAGCTGGAGAAGTACAAGGGCATGCTCGCCGCGCTCACCGATCCCCGGAAAACCTCAGAAGCGCAGGCGCGCCAGATCATCGGGACCGCCAAGCCCATCTATTACATCACCAGCGGGATGCATTCGCCGGAAACCGGCGGGCCGGAGATGCTGATGGAGCTGGCCTACCGGCTCGCGGTCGAAGAAACGCCCTTGATCAAGAACATCCGCGACAACGTCATCACCTTCATCACCCCGGTCATCGAGGTCGACGGACGCGAGAAACAGGTCGACACCTACTACTTCAACAAGAAGCGCGTCCAGGGCGACGCGCGGCTGCCCTTGATGTACTGGGGGAAGTACGTCGCGCACGACAACAACCGGGACGGCATGGGCCAGTTCCTCCAGCTCACCCGCGCGGTCACCCGGACGTTCATGGAGTGGAAGCCCACGATCCTGCATGACCTGCACGAGGCGCAGACCTATCTGTATGCCTCGACCGGCACCGGGCCGTACAACGAGCAGCTCGACCCCATCACGGTGAACGAGTGGTGGATGCTGGCGGAGAACGACGTCATGGAGATGACCAAGCGGGGAGTGCCCGGGGTGTGGACCTACGGGTTTTACGACGGCTGGGTGCCCAACTACATGTTCTTCATCGCCCACTCGCACAACGCGGTGGGCCGCTTTTACGAAGTGCAGAGCTATGGCCCGGACAACTACGTGGTGCGGCCTGGCGCGACGACGACCAGCAAGGAGTGGTTCCGTCCCAACCCGCCGCTCCCGTCAATCAACTGGGGCCCGCGCAACAACACCAACATCCAGGAATCGGCGATTCTGTTCGCGCTTAATCACGTGGGCAAGAATCGCGAGCTGTACCTGGAAAACTACTGGCTCAAGAACAAGCGCTCGGTGGAGAAGGGGAAGAACGGACCGGTCTACGGCTGGGTGATCCCCGCCGCGCAGCGGCGCAAGGCCGACGCGGCGGACGCCGTGAACGAGCTCCGGCGCCAGGGCCTCGAGATCCAGACGGCCAGCGCGCCCTTCAAGGCCGGCTCGGTGAGCGTGGCCGCCGGGGATTACGTGATCCGCGCCGACCAGCCCTATCGCACTCTGGCCGACATGTATTTCTCGCTGCAGAACTACGCGGTGCAGAACCCGTCGCCCTACGACGACACCGGGTGGACCTTCCCGTTGATGCGCAACCTGGTGATCACGCCGGTCACCGACAAAGGTGTGCTCGACCAGCAGGGGACGCCGGTGCTGGCGGACGTTCGCGCCGCGGGCGGGATCAGCGGGACGGGCAGCGTGATGGTGGTGGAGCACACCTCGGACGCCAACGTGGTGACGTTCCGCTACAAACTTGCCGACGTGAAGATGCAGGCCGCCGAAGCAGACTTCGATGCCGGCGGGCATCACTTCCGGGCTGGCGCGTTCATCATCGCGAATGCCGAGCGCGCCAGGCTCGAGCCCATGCTCACCAGCCTGGGCTTGTCGGCGTGGGCCATGAACGCGGCGCCCACGGTCAAGTCGCACGACCTGGACATCCCGCGCATTGGCTACGTCCACAGCTGGGCCAACACCCAGAACGAAGGATGGGTGCGAGCCGCGCTCGACACCTACGGTGTGCCTTACACCTATTTCGCCGACCAGAAGCTCCGGGAGGGTAACCTGCGCGCCAAGTACGACGTCATCATCTTCCCGCACGTCGGCGGCAACGCCCAGGGCCAGGTCAACGGCATTCCGAAGACGGGCGGGAGCCCGCTCCCCTACAAGAAGACTGAGGCGACCCCGAATCTCGGCGCTCTGGATCAGAGCGACGACATTCGCGGCGGCATGGGGCTGGAAGGCCTGATGGAGCTCTACAAGTTCGTCCAGGAGGGCGGGACACTGATCACCGAGGGCTCCACGGCCACCATCTTCCCGGAATACAACCTCACGGCGGGAATCACCGTCGAAACTCCGACCGGCCTCTTTGCCCGCGGGACCATCCTGCGCGGCGTGATCACCGACTCCAAGAGCCCGCTGACTTACGGGTACGACGGCACCCAATTGCCGATCTACTTCAGCCAGAGTCCGGTGCTGAGGGTGGGCGGCGCTGCCGGGTTTGCGGGCTTTGGCGGCGGTGGTGCTCCGAATGCCGGGCTCGGCCAAATCACGACCCCGATGGCCACCCGGTTGCGGCTATCGCCCTACGGCACCCTGGCTGAGCAACCCGCGGCCGCCGCGCCGGCCGGAGGTGGAGTAGGGGGAGGTGGACGCGGTGCGGGTGGTGGTGGCGGGGGTGGTGGGGGCTTCGGGGGCTTCGGCGGGGCTGCCGGGGAGCCCCCGCGGGTCGTGATGCAGTTCCCACCCAATGCGGACGAGATGCTGCTGTCGGGCACCCTCGCCGGAGGGCAGGCTCTGGCCGGCCGCGCCCAGCTGGTGGACGCTTCGCTCGGCAAGGGACACGTGGTGATGTTCGCCATCCGGCCCTTCTGGCGCTGGCAGACCCAAGGGACCTATTTCCTGGGCTTCAACGCGATCCTCAACTGGAATGACCTGGACGCGGGAAGGACCACCAGCGCGCCGGCCCCGGTGGGAGGGGGGCAGCCGCAATAGTGCAGGCTTCATTCCTCCCGTAAGGCCGCCAATCTAGCGCGCGGCCTCACTGGAGCCACTCTTCCATTTTGGTGGTCCGCCGGAGGGCTTCGGGATGCCGGCGGAACCAGCTCATAACCAGCAGCATCTCTTCAATGGTCCCGGTCTCGAGCGGACCCGGCGACGGTTCGGGCGCGCTCATGTCGTTGGCCACCACAGCGCGAAAGGCCTCCGCCTCGATCGGGGTGCCGGGCCAGGGGTAGCAGGCCCGCACCATACCGCGCCGGATCAGGTAAGCGCGATCGTCGCCGTGGGAACCGGGATCCCGGTACACGAAGGTCAGAAGCTCGACGGCGGCCCGCGCTCGGGTCGTCGCGCCCAGCAGCCATTCCAAACTCTCGAAGCGCTCACGCCAGCGCGCCGCCGCCTCGAACTCCCCCCGTTCGGCGGCCGCCATCATGCCGGCCACCACGCGGTCCACCGGCGCGATTGCCCGGCCCTCGAGAAAGGCGACCGCCCCCTCGACCCGCTCGTGATACTCCCGGGCGCTCACCAGGCCGGCGCAGGGTCCGCTGCAAAGGCCCAGGTCGTGGCGTGGGCAGGCGGCTTGCCGCGGCGCGTCAAAGAGATCGCCCTGCTCGGCGAACACCATCGGCATCCGGTCGGCGCAGTCGCGCAGACCAAAGAGATCACTGAGCGCCTTGATGGCCTCGAGCGTTCGCATTTGCGAGCCGAGCGGGCCGTAGTAGCGCGCCCCTGCTTTGGAGAATGCCGCAGTGCTGGAGAGCTTGGGCGCCGGATGGGCTGACACCGCCACGAACACCGCCATTCTGCTCCGGTTCATCTGGACGTTGTACGGCGGGCGCCATTTCCGGATCTCGCGGAGCTCCGCGAGATGGGCGGCGAACTCGCTGGGGACGTAGTCCCAGCTCAGATCATTCGCCGCGTGGAGAACCCGGGCGCCCTTGTCGCCGGGAAACTTGGCCTGGAAGTAAGTGAGCAGCCGCGCGCGCACCCTCTTGGCCTTGCCCACATACAGCACGCGGCCCGAGGCGTCCAGCATGCGGTAGATGCCGGGACGCTGCTCGGCGAGGGTTTTCACCCGGAGGCGGAGGCCTTCGAGGTCGGGCTCGGCGAGTTGTAGCCTCAAGAGACGAGCCTGCTCCTAGCTCTGACAGCGATGACAGAACACCGTGATCCGGGCGTCGATCGCATGGGTCCCGGCGAGCGGAGTCCGGCAGCGAACGCAGGGTTCCCCTTCGCGGTCGTAGACCAGCAACTCGAATTGAAAGCTGCCCGATTTTCCGGTTCCGGTACGGTAGTCCCGCACGGTGGTGCCTTCGGACTCGATGGCCGCACCCAGGATGCGAACCAGATGGCGATGCAACCGGCGCGCGGCGGGCCGCGAGACTGCACGCGCGGGCTTGGACGGATCGATCCCCGCGGCGAAGAGCGCTTCCTGCGCGTAGATGTTTCCGACGCCGGCCAGCGCTCCCTGATTCATCAGCACCTTCTTCACCGCGGCCCGAGAACGCCCCAGAATGGCGGCCAACGCGCCGGGCGTGAATGCGGGGTCCAGCGGCTCAGGTCCGATCGCCCTGCTGTACGCGTCCCAACCTCTGGAATCGAGCCAGCGCAGACTCCCGAAGCGGCGCACATCGTGGAAGATGAGCAGCCGCCCGTTGTCGAGCTTCGCGGTGAGCACCGCGTAAGCGCGTTCGCGTGGTGTCTGCGGCCGGTCGAGGACCATGAGCGATCCCGTCATCCCGGGTTGGATCACGAGTCGGCGGGTATCGGTTTCGATCACGGCGTGCTTGGCCCGCCGGAATACCTTGTGCACCCGCTTTCCGCGCAGGCCCGCGAGCAGGGCGCGGCGGGACACGTCGCGCAGCACATCATCATGCTCGAGGCGCGCCGAGACAATCCGGCGGCCGACCAGCTGGGGACGGATATCGCGGACGATGGTTTCGACTTCGGGAAGCTCGGGCATTGGGAGGAAGCTAGGGAGCTAGGAGGCTGGGAGGCTAGGAGGCTAGCCGCTCGCGCCTACGCGCCGCGCCTCCCGCCAACCGATGTCGCGGCGGAACTGCTTCCCCTCGAATGTGATCGCTTCCGCCGTCAGCCGGCTGGCTTCCTGTGCCTGCCGAAAGCTGGCTGCCACCGCGGTCACGGCGAGTATGCGTCCGCCGTTGGTGCGAAGCACCCCGTCTTCATCCCGTTGAGTTCCGGCGTGGAACACGAGGGTTCCAACCGGCCATTGGTCCGGGAGCGAGATTGCCGCACCGCGCTCGGGCTCACCGGGGTATCCAGCCGCTGCGAGCACCGTGGTGACGGCCGCGGCGACGCGGATCTCGAGGTGCGGCAGGGGCTCGCCAGCCGCCGCCGCCCGGAAGGCCTCCAGGAGTCCGGCCGAGACCAGGGGCAGAACGACCTGGGCCTCGGGATCGCCGAGCCGGCAGTTGAACTCGATGACCTGAAAGGTGCCCGCCGGATCGACCATCAGCCCAGCGTACAGCACGCCGGCGAATGGTGAGTTCTGGCGTGCCAGCTCCTCAAGCGCGGGTTGCAGCACCAGGCGCTTGACGCGCTGGATCAGGTCCGGCGTCGCGATGGAAACCGGACTGTAGGCTCCCATGCCGCCGGTATTGGGACCGAGGTCCTGCTCCAGCAACCGCTTGTGGTCTTGGGCCGGTGGCAGGACCAGCAGCTCGTGGCCATTGCTGATGGCCAGCACCGAGAGCTCTTCCCCTTCGAGGAAGGCCTCGACGACGACCTGCTTACCGGCCTCGCCGAACATGCCGTCTCGAAGCATCGCGGTGAGGGCGCGCTTGGCTTCCTGCCGAGTAGGGCAGACGATGGCGCCTTTGCCCGCCGCGAGCCCGCTCGCCTTCACGACCAGGGGCTCGGCATGGCGGTCGACGTAGGCAAGCGCCGGATTCAGCGCGGTGAACGTGCGGCTGGGGGCGGTCGGGATTCCGGCCGCCGTCATCACTTCCTTGGCGAAGGCCTTGGAGGCCTCGATGCGCGCCGCGGCCGCCGAGGGACCAAACACCAGCAGGCCGGAGGCGCGCATCTTGTCCGCCAGCCCTTTCGCGAGCGGCGCCTCGGGCCCGATCACGACCAAGTCGATGGCGTTGTCCTTCGCCGCATCGATCAGATGGTCGTCGTCATGTGCGCCGATGGGAAGATTGAACGCGAGCGCCGCGGTTCCGGGATTGCCGGGGGCACAAAAGAGATCGTCGGGAGAGAGGTCGCGGCGGAGCGCCCAGCAGAGCGCGTGCTCGCGGCCGCCCCCACCGACGACCAGTACCTTCACTTCTGCTGGGCCTTGCGGAACGCGTCTCGCGCCGACGCCGCGGCGTTGCGAGCCGCCTCGGCCATCTTGTTCATGGTCTCGCGTGCCTCGCCGGCATAGTAGTCCTTCGCTTGCTGGAAGTCGGTCTTAAGCGGGCGCTCCTTGGCTTCGGCGCCGCGCTTGACGTATTCGCCGCGCAGGATGCGCTCATAGTCGCCGCCGCCGATCCACTTCTGCAGCTCGGCCGCCCGCACCGTGTTCATCGGATGGGTGAGCGCGAGCGTGTTGAGGATCTTGTAGACGATGTCCAGCCCTTCGTTGGTGGACACGTACTCGTTGGCCTGGGCAATAAAGGGATCGAGCGCCATCTGACCCGACTCGAGTGCCCCGCGATAAGCGCCGGCCATTTTCATGAACAGCTGCTGCGAGGCGAGGATGTTCTGACTGCCAAGCAGCCCCGCGCGGTCCGCCGAGAGCTCGGCCTTGCGCGACCACTCGAGAATCGCCAAGCGCAGCGGCAGCAGCGCGATGCCCGCCAGGAACGGCAGCGAGCCCAGGCTCACCGCGAGGAGAATCTCGGCGATCGTGCGGTAGAGCGAGTGGCCGCTGACCACGTGCCCCATCTCGTGCGCAATCAGCGCGCGCAGCTCTTCTTCGTCCAGAAGCTCGAGCGCCGCCGAGTGAAGCACGATAAAGGGATCGTCCACTCCATAGGCGCCCGCATTGAAGACCGGGGTCTGGGACACGTAGAGTTCCGGCAGGGTGTGCCAGTCGAAGGTGGCCGCCACTTCGACGTGGAGCGCATGCGCCAGGGGATACTGCTTCGGACCAGAGCGCACCGCGTTGCCCTGGAAGAGCAGGCGGATTCCGCGCTCTCCGCCCAGAATGGCGATGATCTTGCGTACCACGTCGTCGAAGCCGGGCACGGCGCGGAGCGCCTGCAGCGCCGCCCGGTCGGCGGGATGCTCCCATGACACACCGGCGATCTGGGGCAGCGCAACGCGGGTGCGACGGCTCGGGAGGGAAGTCATAACGGCGCTCGCTGCGAGGGGATGCCGGACCTACGCGCCCTGACCTCAAATGTTTCACGATGCGATGCGAAAGGGAAGCGGGGTTATTGTCTGGGCCTGCCGCGCTCCAGCGAGTCGAGCGCCGCTCTAACCCGTGCCGCCTGCGGGGCCAGGCTGGCCTCGGGCTCCGAACGCAGGGCGAGGTACTTCCGGTAGGCGCGGATGGCGCCTTCCCGGTCACCGGTCCTGGCGGCGAGCTGGCCTTCCTCGCGGAGCAGAGTGGACAGTGCCACCAGCACACGCTGCTCGGCCAGGTCGGTGATATAGAGTCGCCGCCGGGTCGCGGTGAGCGCGCGGTCGAGGTCGCCTTCGTGCTCCCACAATCGCGCGGCGGTGAGGTTGGCCGCGGCCAGCACCCAGGTGATCGCATTGGAGCGGCGGGCACTGGAGTCGACCTGGGCGATGCGCGACCGAAGGTCAGGGGCGCCCGTCGCTGCCGCGAGCTGGGCGTCCAGAATGTCCGCGCAGAGGCCCAGATGACTACCCTGCACGGAATTGTGGGGCGGCAAGTGCTCGAATTTCTGCTGTCCCCGGCGCAAGTCGGCGATCGCCGCGGGCACCCGCACGTGGTCGCGATGGGCCAGCCGCCAGAGGCTGACGGCGCACACGTCGAAATAAAGCGGGTCCGCCGGATCGGCCGGCGCGGCCGTGTGCCGGTCGACTGTGTCTGCGAACTCGGCCACCAGCGCGGCTGCGAGCGTGGTGTCCGCGTCCCAGTACAGCGCATCGACGATCTCGCTGAGGTGATCGCGGGTACGCCACTGTCCCTCCGCGATGCGCCGTTTGGTAATGGCCTGCGCTTCGTTTGGCCGCCCGCGGTTGAGGGCGATTTCTCTGCGCTTGGTATAGCGCCAGCGCGAGCTGTGCCACTCCCCGCTACGCCTCCAGAGCGCATCGGCGGCGCGGGTGCCGTCCTCGAGGGCGACGCCGTCGAGCTGGCTCACGTTGATGATGCGCTCGAGCGTCGGCTCGCTGAGGCTGTCGAGCCGCAGTCGCAAGCGCTTGAGAGACGCCTCGTCGCGCAGGACTGTTTCCATCCGCCAGCGATAGAAGTCGGCGAGGTCGCCGGCGGAGTCGAGCGCGAGGTAGCGCTCGCCGAGCGCGCGAACGTCGGGGGTATTCCCTTCGCTCGCAGCCAGATCCAACAGATGGCCCAGCGCCGGCACGAATTCCGGCTCCAGCGCGAGCGCCCGACGGAAGGCCGCTTTGGCACGCCCGAGCACGTCCGGAGCGCCGGTCCAGGGTCCGTCGTGGAAAAGGACCTCGCCGAGCTCGTACCAGAGCTCCGCCCGGTCCGGCGCGGCGTCCACCGCGGAGTTCCAGGCCGTCATGACCTTCAGTCGGTCGAACGGCGACGGTGCGTCGAGGCTGTCGAGCGCGGCAAGATACAGGCGCTCCGCCGAGCTGAGCCTCCCGTGCGAAGCGGTCAGCAAAGCGACCCCGCGATGCTGCAGAGAATCCGAGCCGACGTGAACCGCCGCCATGGCGAGACCGAACGCGGCCGGGGTAAAGGTGGGGTCGGCGGCGAGCACCTCCCCATAGTGGCGCAGTGCCGCGGCGTACTCTCCCCGGAAATAGGCCCTGCGCGCCGCGAGCTGGGCGCGAATGATCGGGAGGGGGAGCGTCGCGAGCTCGGCGGCGAGCTCGCCAGCCTCACCGGCGGTCGCCGCGAGTATTCGCGCCACCGCCCGATCGACCAGCGAGGTGACGCTGTCGCGAGGGGCGATCACTTTCTCGAGCGCCACGACGACGGTCCCCGCGCCCGCCTTGAACAGCCGCGCGCTCAGCACCAGCCGGTCGTTCACCGCCGCGAGCGTCCCCTCCAGGCGAAGCCCGGCGGTGAACGAATCCGCGACCGCGCGGGGTCCGCCATCACCGGGCAGGTGCTGGACGAACAATCCGGCCAGCTCCCCGGCCAGCCGGGTTATTCCGGTATCGGGCGCCCCGACCGCGCGGAAGGGCAGCACGGCCACCGCGTTGGGATCCGGCGCCGGCGCCGCCGGATGAGAGCGGGACCAGGGGGCCAGGGCCACCAGGACCACCAGGCCTAACCCGGCAAACGAGCCCAGCGCGAAGACCCAGCGGTGCGGGAGCTTCCGAATACGTGCGGGCGGTTGAACCGGCACGGCCTGCGAAAGCCGCTCTGGCGCCAGCGCCGCGGCGAACTCGTCCGCGGTGGCAAAGCGATCCGCGGGTGTTTTGGCCAGCGCCCGCCGCACTGCTGCTTCGAGCGCCGGCGGCACCGTGGTGCGCACCACGCTCAGGGTGGGAATCCGCTCGATCGCGTGGCGCGCGAGAATCACCTGCGCCGAGCGTCCCGCGAACGGCGGCTCGCCGGCCAGCATCTCGAACAGCACGCAGCCCAGGCTGTAGATGTCGGCCCGGCCGTCGATCGGGCCCGACCCCCCGCTCTGCTCGGGGCTCATGTACGAAGGGGTGCCGATGGCGAGGCCGGTCGAGGTGAGCTTCTCGCCGCCCTCCTCCAGCGCGTGCGCGATGCCGAAGTCGGCCACGAATGCGGTGTCGCCGGAGAGCAGGATGTTGCCCGGCTTGATGTCGCGGTGGACGATACCGTTGCTGTGCGCGTGCTGCAGCGCGGCCGCGACCTGGCGGGTGATCGCGAGGGCTTCCTCGATCGGCAGCGGGCCCTGGCGCGCCAGCCGCTGCGCGAGGGACTCGCCCGCGACGTACGGCATCACATAGTAGAGCAGCCCGTCGGTTTCACCCGAGTCGTACAACGCGAGAATGTTGGGATGGTTGAGATTCGCTGCGGTCCGGATCTCCCGCGTAAAGCGTCCCTCCCCGAACGCGGCGGCGAATTCCGGAAGGAAGACCTTGATGGCGACCAGGCGGCCGTGGCGGAGGTCCCGGGCGAGGAAGACCTTGGCCATTCCTCCCTGCCCCAGCTCCCGCTCGACCGTAAAGGCGCCTTCAAGCGCGGCCTCCAGCCGGGCGCGGAGGTCAGTCATGCGCTGCCGGCTGTTGCCGCGGCCAGCCTTCGGGCTCGAAGCACGGCATGCAGGCTCCCTCCGGCCGAACGAGATCGGCGCTCAGCAGCACGATCCCTGGGACTCCCTTGAATAGGCTCTGGGGGCGTTGCGCCCGGGCTCGGCGTGCGGTAGCCGCCGCGCGCTCGCCCAGCTGGCGGGCCCGCGCGAGCCACTCGGAAGCCCCGGTGTACTTGTAGAGATTCAGCAATCCGTATCCCCTGCCGGCCAGCCCGCAGCACAAATCGGGGAGCGTGGCGAGACCGTCCCAGGCACTCCAGGCGCTCGCCTCCGCGAGCGCAAGATAGTCCGGACGGCGGAACTCGTCGTGCGCGAGGGTCCAGAGAGAGATGAAACCCGCGGGACCGTTGCACCATCCGGAGATGAGCTCCGGTGCCCAGGCTGCCGACCCGTCCGCGCTGGGGGGGCGGGGCCAATGCACGCCGCGGCCCAGCGGCTCGGCGCAGGCAGCGAGCTGCTCCACGCGCGATGCCAACCCCGAAGGGTGGGGAACCGCGGCGGCCCGGCACCAGCGCAGCGATGCGTAGAGGATTCCCGCCCACCCATGCGCGATGCCGGGGTCGAGCAGCTCGCTCGAGCGGCCGACCTCGCCATACCCATCGAGCTCCTTCCAGAGCGAAGCGAGGGTCCGGTCCCCGAGCTCGCGTATCGCCTCGGTCTTCGCGGAACTGGCCGCCAACGCTTCGAGCAACAGGGCGCTCCCCAGCAGCGTGCCGGTCCGGCCCAAGGTCAGATCGACACCGTGCCAGGGAATCCGCGAGACCTCGACCCAGCGGTCCACCGCCCGCTCCGCGGGCCGGCGATCTCCCATCGCGAGCGCAACCAGCGTTCGCACCAGGTGGACGCCGCTGACGGAATGAAACGGGGACACCGGCCCCAGGTTGTCCGCCGTCAGTTCGGTTCCCGGCACGGTGAATGCCTCGGGCGCGTCGCTGAGCTGCTCTGCCCGGGTAATCCACGCGTCCGCCAGCGCGAGGGTATCCGCCGAATCCCGAAGGCAGGCTAGCCGGTAAACGGCATAAGCGACCCCGGCCGCGCCAAACATCACGGAGGCGGTTGGTCCCGACTGCGCGGCAGCCGGCCACTCGCGAAACGCGGAAGCCGAGTAGTGCACCTGAGCGAGGAATTCCTCGACCAACCCGGACGAGGCAGCATTCTCTGGCTGGGCCGGTTCGCGGGCGGGCCCGGCCGCTTTCACCCGCGCGAGCGCGGTCGCGAACGCGCGGACCGACGCGAATCGTGCATCGGGGTCCTTGCTCAGCGCGCGCGCCAGCGTGAGCTCGAGCTCGGGCCAGGGAGCGATGCCGTGCCGCGCAAACGGCAGCGGAGAAGCTTCAAGGATCTGGCGCAGCATCGCCTCGCGGTCCAGGGCGAACTCGGCGTAGGGGTGCCCCGTGAACAGCGCGTAGAGCACCGCGGCGAGGGCGTATTGCTCACTCGCGGGCGTGGGCGCGGGAGGCGCGCGATCGGCCAGCAGGGCGTGAGCGTGCTCCGGCGGCAGGTAGGACGCGACGCCGCCTCGGGGTGCGCGTCCCGCCAGTTTCAACGGCGGCAAGCCCACCGCGAGCCCGAAGTCGATCACCGTCACTTCGGCGCGCCGGCCGATGAGGAGATTGTCCGGGTGGACATCCCCGTGCAGGACGCCGCGCCGATGCAGTCCGGCGTACGCCCGGGCGATGGCGCTCGCGCGGTCCAGCAGCGTGCGTCGCGTCGCGGCATCGCGCTGTTCTCTGAGCTCGTTGAAGGCAACCCGCGGGGTAATCCCCGCCGACCATGCCATTGCGAGCCAGGGACGCCCGCGCCGCCGTCCCCGCGCGATCAGGCGCGGAGCCCGCGATCCGTTCAGATGCTCCAGCACCGCGGCTTCGCGGGCGAACATCGGGCCGAGATTCGCTGCTCCGGGACGAGCCAGTTTCACGGCCACGAGCTCGCCGTCTTTGCCGCGTGCCTGGTAGAGCTCGGTATCATCGCGCAGCTGCACACAACGCGACACCTCGAACGGCCCGATGCGATCGCCACGCACTCGCGAGGCCAGAATGGGCGCCGCGTCGGGCGATCCTGCGGGGACGAGAAACCCTCCGTTGAAGCAGTCGCGCAGCAGCGGGAAGGCCGCGCTCAGCAGCTGCTCGGGATCGAGGCCGCGCCGGCCCGCGAAGGAAAGGATGGCATCGGCGACTCGCTTGGGCCCGCGGAATTCCTCGAGCAACTGCGCCCCGTCCGCGTCCACCAGCTTGGCCCGCGCCCGGCCTTGCGGCCGGGTTAGGGCGAAGGCTCCCTCCGTGGCCTTGAGGCGCGCCCGGATACCCGCCGCCAGCCGCGCGACGGGCACCACGGTCACGTCTACCGGCAATACCAGCGGCTCAGTGATGGGCATGGATCGCGAAGCCGTTCCAGAACCAGGCGGGAGGTGTCCAGCTCTGCGGATCCACGTCGTCGAGCGAGACGCGGTCCAGGGCGTACTGCCAGGCAGGCACCGGGGCGCCCGCGGCGAGCGCGGTGCCGAGGGCGGTGGCGAGTCGCGCGGTGATCCAGCGGCGCCAGCTGGTTTGCCGCAGCGGGCCCGGCGGCTCGGCCAGATCGCCCGGATCGGCACCCCAGGACAGGAGCCGGCCGGCGCCGAGCTCGGCGGTAAAGGGCACGCCCTGGCCCGGGAGGCGGCCGAGCGCCGAGCGCAGCCGCGCCGCGCCTTCCCGGAGCTCGTCGAGCGTGGTGTAGTAGGCCACCAGCTTTTCCGAGCGGAGCAGCGTGAGCAGATCGCCGCCCAGCTTCATGGCAAAGGGTGCCCCGCGGGTGCCGGCCAGCTCCAGCACCGCGCGGCGAGCCTCCGCGATGGCCTCGACGGGCGGGGTCAGGTAGAGCTTGTAGGTCGGGGCCCCCGGCGGTGGAATGGCGGCATTGGTCCGCTCCCAGACTTCCCAGACGGGACCCTTGTCCTCGCTCACCCACCTGGTCCAGGCCGAGCGCCCGCGGCGCACCCCGGGGAGCTGCGCGTCATCGAGCAATCGCGCGACTGCCGGCGCGTCGGGCAGCCGCCGCCGCCATTGGGGCGAAGCGGGAAGCGTGTTGTAGCGGTACAGGCATTGGGCCAGCACCAGCGGCTTCGCGGTCCCCAGGACCGCCGCGTACTGCAGCGCGTCGAGCGACAGCTGCCCGAGCGGCCCGACCGGGACCGGCGCTTCCGCCCGGAAGAACACGGAATGTGCCGCGGGTCCCGACAGGAATTCTCCCTCCCGTTCGATCTCGAGAATCCCATCGAGCACCAGCCGCGCGATGGCGGCCGGATCGAATCCCGCTGGAAGGGCCGGCGCCCGCCGCAGCGACGCCAGCAGGTCGACGGTCTCGCGGGTGATGAGATGGGCGCGGCGCCAGCCCGACCCATCCGGAGCCAGCGCCCCCGCCCAGCCGGA
The DNA here is from genome assembly GCA_964649225.1 of uncultured Gemmatimonas sp. GTDB lineage: Bacteria > Gemmatimonadota > Gemmatimonadetes > Gemmatimonadales > GWC2-71-9 > JABFSM01. The sequence continues at coordinate 15,268 of CAZYPO010000019.1, forward strand.
CTCCGCGCCGGCGTCCGGAAGATTGCCGCGGTCCAGCGCGGAGACCGCTTCGATGGGGACGAAGCGGAAGCAGGCGGCGGCGCGCACCCGCGCGCTCGCCAGGGTTTGGGTCCAGAGGTCGGTCATAGAAGAAAAGAACCGGCGGCGGGCCAAGCGTCGGCGCCAGCCGATCGCTCAGCCGGCCGCCGGGCCGGTTGCGGGCTCAGCTGGTCAGTCGCGCGCGGCGCGCAGCTGCTCCTGGAGCGCGGAGAACTCCTCCTCGCCGGCGGCTTTCCAGTCCGGCTTGGGCTTGGGCTTCTCCGTCTTGGTGTTGTTGGTGCAGTTGGTGCAATCACCACAGTCAACATTGGCGCCCCACTCTCCGACCGATTCTTCCGGCAACTCGGTGACCATCAGGTCCCGGCTGGCAAACTGTTGCATGCTGTTCTCCAGGTGGCGATGACGAAAGAACCAGAATTCGGGCCAACGTGATATACGTGCTGACGGCGAACCCGTCAAGCAACCGCTTGCACTGCTTCCGCACGGCGCGTACTCTCCGCGCCGGCATGACGGCTCCCGTGGCGCCCTTCTTCTCCCTGCACAGCATCGCGTTTGCCTACCCCGGCAACCGCGGCACCATCCCCTTGAGGGACCCGGTGACCTCCCAGTTCCTGGGGGATCACCCCGAGTGGAGTGCGGGTGGCCGGAAGGTGGCCGCCGCCTTCGTCAGGGGCAGCGTTACGGGGGTACGGGTGTGCTTCGCCCGGTTTGCCGGCGCAGGCCAGGCTCCCGCGGGAACAGTCCGGATCGGGGCTCGAGCGACCGGTGCTCCGGGAGTGGCCGAGCAGGACGTCGCCCTCGCCTTCGATCCGAACGGCATCTCCAACCCGATCGACTTCGCGTTGGACGGCCCCCATCGCGAATCGGTTGGAACGGTGCAGGTCGAATGGCATTGGTACCTGCGTGACAGCGCCGGGGAACACCCGATCGGCATCAGCCGGCACGAATGGCTGCTGGCCTGGCGGCAGCCGATTCCCCCGACCGATTGGGCTTCCCTGCTGGAGCCGCGCGACGGCCCGGTGGGCCAGCCGGACGTGCCTTGGGTTTATCTGCCCATCATGCGGTGGACCTGCGAGTGGGGAACCGACAAGGGTGACGAGAGGCAGCTGTGCGATGCGCTGCTCGACGGGCTGCCGAAATCAGGCCTGGTGTACGCCGTCGGCGCCTGGAACGTGCGCGACATGCTCGTGAAAGGGGGCGGCTATTGCGGCGCCTTCTACCGCATGTTCCAGGCGCTGGCGGGAGCCCAGGGCGTCCATCTCGAGCGCAGGCAATTTGCCGTCGACTGGCGCCCGGAGCCTGGCAACGAAGCGAGGTGGTGCGCCATCGTCGTGGAGACGCCCGGCCTCAACCGGAAATCCCCGGCGGAGGATCCCAGCACCTTCCACGACGTGGATACCCAGCCGGTCGAGCAGAGCCCGGTCGAGGAGGAGCTGCAGCGCCGCTACCGGTTCTGGGGGATCCCCAACGCGGTGGGCGACGGGCACTCGCTCAACTTCCTCCAATCGGGGGACCGCTGGTACATCTACGACGCCTCCTTCCAGCACCGGGTCGAGCTGGACGGATTCAGCCTGCCTCCGTCCGATCACACCAAGCGTGTTCCAGTAGAAACCCTCGGCAACTTCAAGGAAGCGTATCTCGACCTCGCGGTGCAGTTCATGCTCGGCTCGCTCGAGCACGAGGGGAAACTCTTCGAGACGGTCCACCCGGTGCCGGGTGCCCCGACCTTCAAGCCGGGCGAGGTGCGGAACGGGCTGTCGGTGAAGACCGCCCTGATTCCGGACCGCGATGCGTTGATCACCTTCTACTGGATCTAGGGATGGAGAGCCCGCACGACCACCTTCGCCACATCCTGGCGGGCGACCTGCTCGGCGGCGCCCGCTACAACTGGCGTCATGTGCTCGGTGTGCTCCAGCGCGTGCGCGAGGAGCCCTCGGAAGCATCGCATGCGCTCCTGCGGGAAGCGGCGGTGTTTACCGGCCGGCTGGCCCTGGATGACAGCCAGGGTCTGCCGCATTCCATGTCACCGGAAGATTTCCTGCGCTGGGTGGCGGTGCAGACCCTGGGGGCATGGGACGCGACGCGGCACCGGGACGTGATCGCGCGCGCGGCCGCGCTGATCGATCACGAGCACATCGCGGTCCAGGCCAGGCGATTCCTCGCTTAGCGCCCGGTGACGGCGAGCTGGTGCTGTAACCAGAGCAGAGTAGCTCCCAGATGAGCGCGCCAGTAGCTCCACTGGTGCCCGCCCTCGCGCTCGATGTATTCGTGCGCCACGTGAAGCTCCCGCAGCGCCGCAGCGAAGGCCCGATTCTCGTCGAGGTACGGATCGCTCTTTCCCACCTCCAGCCGGATCGCGGGTAACCCGCGGCCAGTGTTGAGCAGGCGCCGCGCGGCGCTCTCCGGATCATGGCGCCACCACGCAGTGGTGTCCGCGCCCCAGCGCGCCCGGGTGAACGGCCCCAGCGGGCGTCCCATCGCCTCCTCCATGTCCTCGACAGAGTGGGCCTGGCGAGCCGGCGCCTGGTAGGGGCGGGGACCCAGATAGAAGGGAGCCGCGACACTGGAGAGCGCGGCCACCGCGGAGAACACGTCCGGAAAGGTGAGCGCGAGGGTAAGCGCGCCGGTGCCACCCATGCTCAGGCCGGCAACGCCGCGATGGGCCCGGTCGGCCAGGGTGCGAAATGCCGAGTCGACCTGGGCCACGAGGTCACGGGCGACATAGTCGCCGTAGCGCGAGGCCGGCACGCAGAACGAAGGCGCCGCTTCGGCGAGCAGCGAGTCGCTGGCGCAGGCCGCGTAACCCGGCGAGGCCTCCCAGTTGACCCAGAAGCTGTTGTCGCCATCCGGCATCACGAGGATCATCCCGGGAGTCGTCCGCCCGAAGACCGAGTCGGCCACGGCATCGAGGTCGCCCCTGGCGACCCAGTCGGCCTCGTTGCCGGTGCGCCCGTGGAGGAAATAGGCGACAGGATAGTGGGTGCTGCGCCGGCGCGGGTAGGAGAGCGGGAGGTAGACCAGGTAGCGCTTGCGCGCGCCGAGCGCGCGGGAGAAAAAGCTGCGGACTACGACGGTGCCGCGTTCGGGCGGGCGCGGGTGCGGCGCTCCCTGCGGCGCGACGGGGCCCGCGCAGGCGAGGAGCAGCGCAACTGGCCCGGCCAGGCGCGGCCGGCTCATCCTCATCCCATCGCCTGCTCCAGATCGCCGAGCAGGTCCTCCACCTGCTCGATCCCCACGCTCAACCGCACCAGGGAGTCGGTGAGGCCCATCCCTTCCCGCATGGACAGCGGGACCGAAGCATGGGTCATGGACGCGGGATGGCCGATCAGACTCTCCACCCCGCCGAGCGATTCCGCCAGCTGAAAAATCTTGACGCGGCCCACGATCCGCCGCGCGAGCTCCACGTTGCCGACGTCGAACGACACCATGCCGCCGAAGCCCGACATCTGCCGTTTGGCCAGCTCGTGCTGCGGATGCGAGGTCAGCCCGGGGTAGTAGAGCTGCTGGACCGCCGGGTGACATTTCAGCCAGTCGGCGATGCGGCGTCCGTTGGCATCGTGCTGGCGCATGCGGAGCGGCAGCGTCTTGGTGCCCCGGAGTGCGAGCCAGCAGTCCATGGGGCCGGGCACGGCGCCGCTGGCGTTCTGAATAAAGCCGAGTCGCTCGGCGATGTCGTCCCGGCTGGTGACCAGGATGCCGCCCACCATGTCGCTGTGGCCGTTCAGGTACTTGGTGGTCGAATGCAGCACCACTTCGCAGCCCAGCTCCAGCGGGCGCTGGAACACCGGGGTCGCGAAGGTGTTGTCGACCGCGACCAGAATCCCCCGGCTGGCCGCGAGATCAGCCACCGCGCGGAGGTCGGTAAGGAACATCATCGGATTGGTCGGCGTCTCGCAGTAGATCAGCTTGGTGGCGGGGGTGAGGGCTCGCTCGACATTGCTCACGTCGCGGGTGTCGACGAAGCTGAAGCTCAGCCCGTAGCCGGCGAAGATCCGCGTCATCAGCCGGTGCGAGCCGCCGTAGAGGTTGTCGCCCGAGACGATGTGGTCGCCCGCCGTAAACAACTTGAGCAGCCCGTCGAGCGCCGCGAGTCCCGAGCCGAATGCGAAGCCATGGCTGCCACCCTCGAGCGCGGCGACATTGCGCTCGAGCGCCTCCCGCGTCGGATTCTGGGTGCGGGCGTACTCGTAGCCCTTGTGCTTCCCCAGGCCTTCCTGGCGATAGGTGGAGGTCTGATAGATCGGCGTCATCACCGCGCCGGCCAGCAAGTCGTCGATGCGGCCGGCGTGCACGGCGCGCGTCGCGAGGGCGTGTTCGTTGTCGCTGGGGAGCAGACGGGTCATAGGGCTCCGGGGAAGGAACGAGCAACGGTTGGAGTGAACCTTAAGATAGCCGTTTGCCGTTAGCCGTCAGGTCTTTACACATTGCCACGCCATCACCTAGGTTCCTGCCGTGCTCCCCGCAACAATTGATCCGTTGGGACCGCCGACGGAAGGGGCTCGAGCTCTGGTCGTCGATGACGATGTCCAGGTGCGTCGTACCCTGGTGTGCGTGCTCAGGGCCCAGGGAATCGAAACGCTGGAGGCGGGTGACGGGCAGGCCGCCCTCGAGCTGCTCAAGCAGGCGGGCGCGGTGGTGCTCATGATCAGCGACGTGAACATGCCCCAGATGGACGGGATTACCCTCCTCCGGGAAGTCCATCGTCGCTGGCCCGACATCGCGGTGCTGATGCTTACCGGCGTCTCCGAGCTCGCCACGGCCGTGGAGTGCCTCACCCACGGCGCGATGGATTTTCTGGCCAAGCCGGTGCTGGGGGACGATCTGCGGGCGCGAGTGAACAACGCGCTCGAGAAGCGCCGCCTGATTCTCGAAAACCGCTTTCTCCAGCAGAGCTATCAGGAACGTCTCGAAGCGTCCATCCGCGCGCTTGACCAGCGCAACAAGGAGCAGTTCGTGGGCCAGATCCAAATGGCGGTCCGGATGCTGGAAAAGAAGGACGTCTACACCCGCGGGCATTCGCAGCGGGTGAGCCGCTACGCCGTAAAGACGGCGGCGCTGCTGGGGTTTACCGGAAACATTCTCGACCAGATCCGTCTGGGCGGGGAGCTCCATGACATCGGGAAAATCGGCACCCGCGACTCGGTGTTGCAGAAGCCGGGGCCGCTCACCCCGGTCGAGTTCGAAGAGATCAAGAAACACGTCACCGAGGGAGAGGAGATTCTCGAGCCCCTCCGCCGTGAGAACCCGCTGGTGCTGCAGATCGTGCGCAGCCATCACGAGCGGATGGATGGCAGCGGTTTTCCGGATGGGCTCCGGGGCGATGCGATCCCCATGGTCGCCCGGATCGTCGCGGTGGTGGACGCCTTCGATGCGATGACCACCAACCGATCCTACCGCACCCCCCGGCCCGCCAGCGAGGCGCTCGAGGAACTGCGCCGCTTCGTGGGGATCCAGTTCGACGACGCCGTGGTGTCGGCCTTCCACAAAGCCTTTCCGGATCCCGAGAAGCTCCCCATTTCGGTATGAGGTTGTCTAGCTTTTCCGCCATGTCCAACACCCTCATGATCTCCGTTTCCGGCATGCGCGGCATAGTCGGCAGCGACCTCACTCCGGAGCTGGTCGCGCGGCACGCAGCGGCCCTCGGCGCCTGGGCCCAGGCCGCGGGGAACTCGGCGGTCGTTCTTGGACGAGATGCCCGGACCAGCGGGGCCATGTTTGCCCACGCAGCGACCGCCGGCTTCATGTCGGTGGGCTGCACCGTCATCGACCTCGGCATGGTGCCGACCCCCACCGTGCAGCTCGCGGTCGAGCATCATCGCGCCGGGGCAGGGCTGATCCTCACCGCCAGTCACAACCCCGTCGAATGGAACGCCCTCAAGCTGGTCGGCCCGGACGGAATCTTTCTGGATGCCGGGTCGGGCGCGCAGGTGCGGGCGCTCGCGGAGCAAGGGCCACCCCGTGGGAGCTGGGACGGCATCGGGAGCGTGCGGCCGGATCCGGACGCGATCGAGCGGCACCTCGCCGCCGTGCTCGCCCTACCCGAGCTCGACCTGGCCTCGATTCGCCGCGCGAAGTTCAGCGTGGCGCTCGACTGCGTCCGCGGCGCCGGCGGTGCGATCATCCCGATCCTGCTCGAGCGCCTCGGGTGCATCGTCACGGGCATCAACCTCGAGACCGACGGGCGGTTTCCCCGGGAGCCCGAGCCGGTACCTGAAAACCTGGGTGCACTGTCCGACCTGGTGAAGCGCTCCGGCGCCCACGTCGGCATGGCGGTCGACCCCGACGTCGACCGGTTGGCGCTGGTCGATGAGCAGGGCGAGCCGATCGGAGAGGACTACACGCTCGCGTTCGCGGTGCGCGCGGTGCTGGGCAAGTCCGTCCGGCCGTCCTCACCGTCCGACCGTCCGACCGTCGTGGCCAACCTCTCCACCAGCCTCGTGGTCGAGGACGCCGCGCGGGAAGCCGGCGCCAGGTTTGTCCGTGTGCCCGTTGGTGAGTCCAACGTCGTCAAGGCAATGCAGCAGGAAGGCGCGCGCATCGGTGGAGAAGGCAACGGAGGGGTGATCCTGCCTTCGCTCCACCACGGTCGAGACGCCCCCCTGGGGGTGGCGTTGATCTTGCAGTACCTTGCACGCGAAAGTCGTCAAGTTTCAGCCTTGGTTGCGGCCGCTCCACGCTATCGGATCGTGAAGACTAAGATTAAGCGGGGAGCGGATTTACCAAAGGCATACGCCGCCCTCAAGAGCCGCTTCTCCGGGGCCGCAGTAGACGAGCGGGATGGGCTTCGAATGGCCTGGCCGGATCGGTGGGTGCATCTGCGTCCCTCGGGCACCGAGCCGGTAATCCGGATGATCGCCGAGGCCCCGAGCAGAGCAGAAGCGGACGTGCTGTTGGATGCTTGCCGGTCCCTCCTCTAGTGGTGAGGTCGTTCACGCGATGTGTGGCATCGTCGGCTACGTCGGTCCCAAGCAAGCCTCCCCGATTCTGATCGAGGGGCTTCGCCGCATGGAGTATCGCGGCTACGACTCGGCCGGCGTCGCCGTCATCAATGGTGATGGAATCAGAGTCAGAAAGACCGCCGGCAAGCTCGCCGCGCTGGTCGAAAACCTGCAGACCGAAACGCCGCTGGGCACCATCGGCGTCGGGCACACGCGCTGGGCGACGCACGGCGCGCCCACGACGCCTAATGCCCACCCCCATCTCGATCGCAGCGGCAGGATCGCCGTCATCCACAACGGCATCATCGAGAACGCCGCGAGTATCCGGAAAGCCCTCGAGAAGCGCGGCCACGTGTTCCAGTCGGATACCGACACGGAAGTCCTGGCCCATCTGATCGGCGTGTATTACGGCGGGAACCTGGAACGCGCGGTGGAGCAGGCGCTCTGGGACGTTACCGGGGCCTACGGTATCGCGGTGATCTCCGCCGACGAACCCGATACCCTGATAGCGGCCCGCAACGGCTCGCCGCTCCTGGTGGGCGTGGGCGACGGCGAATATTTCGTCGCCTCCGACGCCTCCGCCATTCTGGAGCATACCCGCAGCGTGGTCTATCTCGACGACGGGGAAATGGCAGTGCTGACCCGCGACGGATACCGGGTCCGCAATCTCACCGAGACCCACGTCGACAAGCCCATCAATCAGATCGAGTGGGACCTGGCCACGATCGAGCGGGGCGGATACACCCATTTCATGCTCAAAGAAATTTTCGAGCAGCCCGAGAGCCTGACCAATACGGTTCGCGGCCACCTGCTCGAGGAAGAAGGGAGTGCGCGGCTGCGCGGGCTCAACCTGAGCGACGAGGAACTCTCGCGCTTCAATCGCGTCATCATCACGGCCTGTGGAACCTCCTGGCACGCCGGATTGATCGGCGAGTACATTTTCGAAGAGGTCGCCCGGATTCCCTGCGAAGTCGAATACGCTTCCGAATTCCGCTATCGCAATCCCGTCGTGGATGAGAAGACGCTGGTCATCGCGGTTTCGCAGTCTGGTGAGACCGCCGACACGCTGGCCGCGGTACGCGAGGCCAAACGGCGGGGCGCCCATACCATCGGCCTGGTCAACGTCGTGGGCTCCAGCATTGCCCGCGAAGTGCAGGGCGGGCTCTACCTGCGCGCCGGTCCCGAGATCGGGGTCGCCAGCACCAAGGCGTTCAACAGCCAGCTGGCGGCGCTCGCGATGGTGGCGCTTCGGATGGCCCGGCTGCGCTCCATGAGCGTCCTGCAGGGCCGCGAGCTCATCCACGCGCTGCAGCAGCTGCCCGACCAGATCCGGCAGGTACTGGCGCGCGCCCCCGAGGTCGAAGTCTTGGCGGACCGATTCGCCACCGCGCACAATGCGCTCTATCTGGGCCGCGGGGTGAATTTCCCGGTCGCCCTGGAAGGCGCGCTCAAGCTCAAGGAGATCAGCTACATCCACGCCGAAGGCTATCCGGCGGCGGAGATGAAGCACGGACCGATCGCGCTGATCGACGAGAACATGCCGGTCGTCTTCATCGCTCCGCGCGACGGGGTCTACGGCAAGATCGTGACCAATGTGGAAGAGGTGAAGGCGCGCGGCGGGCGGGTCATCGCCATCTGCACCGAGGGCGATTCTGAGATCGCGCGGCTGGCCGACGCGGTGTTTACCATTCCCCCGACCCACGATCTGCTCACCCCGATCCTGGCCACCGTGCCGCTCCAGCTGTTCGCGTATTACGTCGCGGTACGGCGGGGGTGCAACGTGGATCAGCCGCGGAATCTCGCGAAGTCGGTGACGGTGGAGTAGGGAGCTAGGGGCAAGGGCTAGGGAGCTAGGAACTAGGGGGTGGCCACACGGTCACCCCTTCTTTTTTCCTGCAGCTTCCCTTACTTGTAACCCCCTAGCCCCTAACTTCCTAGCTCCCTAGCTCCTATGCGCGTCATCCTCCAGCGAGTAACCCAGGCCTCCGTCTCTATCGGAGGAACGCGGGTGAGCGGGATCCAGCTGGGCTTCTGCCTCCTGGTCGGCTTCACCCACACCGATACCCCCGCGCAGGTCGAGTGGATGGCGGAGAAGATCGCCGGGATGCGCGTCTTCTCGGACGCCGAGGGAAAAATGAACCTCGCGCTGGCCGACGTGGGCGGGGCGGTGCTGGTGGTGAGCCAGTTCACGCTCTATGGCGATGCGGCCAAGGGCCGGCGCCCGTCCTTCATCGAGGCAGCCCGGCCGGAGGTCGCGGTGCCGCTATACGAGGGCTTCTGCGCCCAGCTCCGCGCCCGGGGTCTCTCGGTGGCCACCGGGGAGTTCGGCGCGATGATGCAGGTGGAGATACTCAACGACGGGCCGGTGACTTTGCTGCTGGAGCGGTCGGCCTGAGCCGGCATCCTCTGGTCCTTGCCTCGCGATCGCCGCGGCGCCGCCAGCTCCTCGAGATGCTCGGCTTGCCGTTCGTCGTCGCGCATGCCGACGTGCAGGAACTCCGACTGCCCCGGGAACGCCCGGGTGCCTATGCGCAGCGCCTGGCGCGCGACAAGGCCCGCGCGGTCCCCGGTGCCTGGGTACTCGGCGCCGATACCATCGTCGTGGTGGACGACGACGTGCTGGAAAAGCCTTCGGACGCCGAGGACGCGCTCCGGATGCTGCGCCGGCTCAGCGGGAGACGGCACGAAGTGATTACGGCGATCTGCCTGGTTGCGGACGGCGTCGAGCACCACGCCACGGATACCACCGCGGTCCATTTCCGTTCGGTCGACGAGGCGTTCCTGCGGGCCTACGTCGCCACGGGCGAGCCGCTCGACAAGGCCGGCGCCTATGGGATCCAGGGTTACGGCGCGGCGCTGGTCGAGCGGATCGAGGGGGACTGCTTCGGAGTGATGGGATTACCAGTGCGGCTGGTGCTCGACCTGCTGGCGCGCGCAGGCTGGGAGTATCGCTTCGACGGGGCCTAGGGCACCGCGTTGGAGATGGAGTCCTCCCGTTTGCGGCGCGCGTCCGCACTGTCGCTTACCCTGAGCGCGCTCCCGATTCCGGTCGCCCCGGGCAACCCCGACTTGGCCAGCGCGCTCTCCCGCGCTCGGGTCGAGATCGGCTTCTGCAGCAGTTCGTCCTGGCTCTTGTCCCGACAGCCTGAGAGCAGGCAGCAGCACGCCAGTAGAGCGAGCCCGCTCAATTTCTTTCTATGGTCCGGCATTCAGCGCTCCTATTCGATACGCCGTCACCACCTCTTCGCGTCCGCGAAGCACCAGGGGTTCCGCCGTTGTAGTCACCGTGGCCCCGTGCAGCTTTTCCCGCACCGTCTCACTGAGCATGATTTCCCCCGCATCGGCGGCCCCGCAGAGGCGGGCGGCCACGTTCACCACGTCGCCGATGACGGTGTACTCCAGACGCCGCGGGCTGCCGATGGTGCCGGTGAAGGCATCCCCGTGGTGCAGCCCGATGCCGACTCCGAGGGGAGGCTTGGCTGCGGTGCGCCAGCGGGCGTTGAGCCCGACCATCTCGCTCTGCATGGCTCGGGCCGCCGCTACGGCCTGGTCCGCAGCATCCGCGGCCGGGAGGGGCGCGCCCCACACCGCCAGGAGCGCGTCGCCGATGAACTTGTCGAGGGTGCCGCCGTGCGCGAAGACCAGCTCCACCATCGCCGCGAAATACTCCGAAAGCTGGGCCGCAACCGCTTCCGGCGATAGCGTTTCCGCGAGGCGGGTGAACCCCCGCACGTCGCTGTACAGGACCGTCACCGCGCGGCGCTGCCCGCCGGGACGGACTCCGCTCTGCTGGGCCGCGATCCGCGCCGCGACTCCCGGCGCGAAGAAGCGCTCGAAGTTGGCGCGCACCACCGCCTCGCGCCGGGCCGCTTCCGCAAAATGCGCTTTCGCGATGCTCACCGCGGCGAGTCCGCCGAACGCAAAGCAGAGCGCCGCATCGCTCTCCGAGAACGCCTGGGCGGCCGTGAGCGAATCGACGTACAGTACCCCCAGCACATGCTCCTGGTCCGCGAGCAGGGGGACACACAGCGCGGCGCGCACCTGGCTCTGCACCACCGACCCGCTCTGGAAGCGGGCGTCACCCAACGCGTTTTCGGTGGAAACGGGACTCTTTTCCCGGAAGGCCTGGCGTGCGATGCTGCGCGGCACCACGACCGGCGCCTCGCCCAGCCGGTTGCGCCAATGCGCCAGCCGCAGCTCGCCGGGCCCGCCCTCCTCGAGCAACAGCGCCACCCGGTCGACCGGCAGCAGGGCCGCGGCCTGCTCCACGATCATCGCCAGCAGTGCCCCGAGCTCGATCTCGCCCGAGAGCTTCTGCGCCAGCTCCACGAGCCTCGCGAGCCGCTCGGTCTGCAGCCGGGCCAGCGCGCCCCCGCCGGAGCGGACATCGATGGCGCGGACGATGGTGCCTGGAGGGACATCGGCCTCGGCTGCCGCCTCGGTCGCTCCCCCCTGCGGTTCGACCGGACCACGCACCACCCGGAAGGCGAGCTGTCCGAAGCTCACCAGGTCGTGCTCGGCGAGCCTGGTCTGCGTGACCCGCACGCCGTTCACCCGCACCCCGTTGCTGCTGCCCAAGTCGCGCAGCGCGATGCCTTTCGCGTCGGCGCGCAGCTCGGCGTGCTGCCGGGAAATCGTGTCGTCGTCCAGCCGCAGGTCGCACGCGGCTTCGCGGCCGGCCACCGCGGTGCGGCCTTCCGGCACGCTGAGCGTTGCCCCGCCGCCCAATGGCACCAACTGCCAGTGTACCATCCGGCTCAGCGTGGCGCGGCGACGAGGTAGCGCCCCGGACCGGAGAGCGGTGCCTGCAGCATGTCCGAACCCGGTCTCCGGGTCGGGAGGAACACCACTTGGCCCGTGCTGTCGAGGCGGCCGATCGAGAGCTCGCGCTCGAAGTAGATGTCGCTGGCGTAGCGCTCCCGGGCGCCGGCGGGCGCGACGAAATGGGAACCGTAGCTGAAAAGGATGCTGCCGCCCTCGCCGACCATCCCCCGCACCTCGAGCTCGAGGCCGTACTCGCCGGGAAGCGGCCGGAGGGTGAGTCCCGCGTTGGGGGCGCCGGCGGGCGCCTTGAGGGTGGAGTCGCCCAGTTCGATGCGCGCGAAGAGTCCGAAATCGGGTGCCGACCGGCGCAGCACGATCACCCGCTGCGCGCCCGGCAGCAGGACGACCACGGTGTCATCGGGCTGCGCTCCGGCCGCTTCGAGCACGAAGACCTCGGCGAGCGGCCTGGGCGGGATGGGCTTGGGAGCGGGCGGGCCCTGGCTCCCCGGCGCGATCCCCTGCGGCGTCCCGCAGCCCAGCAACAGCACCAAGGCCGCGCTTGCTCCCGCACGCCAGGCGCTGCTTATTGCTGTCATTCCGATGCACCGCGCATTCGTTACCCTCCTGGTCCTGCTCCTGCCGGGGCAGCTGCTCGCCCAGAGCTGGAACGATCCCGAGGTCGCGCAGCTGATCCGGCGCGCGATTCTGCTGCGGGAGGCCCCCCCGGCAGACACCGCCCTGCACTCGTATCGCAATCACGCCCACGGCTTCGTGTTTTATCTGGTGCAGTTCGGTCCGGGCTTCCCCGATCCGCCCCGGCTGGCCAAGGCCGACGAGCTGGACGTCGAAGTGTATTGGGAGGCGCCGGATCTCAGCAAGCAGCGCATCGTGGCCTGGCGCGACGGGAGTTTCCTCCCGATCCAGGTGCGCTATCACCGGGACCACCTCGGCATCGTCACCAACAATTTCGGTCCGCTGATCCGGCTCGGCGAAGGCGACGAGGTCCGTGACGCCATCCATCCCCTCTCGCTCGAAGGCCTGGGCGAATACGACTACGGCATTCGCGACACGCTGATGCTGCGCATCGGGAGGGGGAACATCGACGTCCTCGCGGTGCAGGTGCGGCCGCGCAATCCCGCGCGGCCGCTGGTGCTCGGAACGCTTTACCTCGAGCGGGGCACCGCGGCGCTGGTACGCTTCCAGTTCAGCTTCACGCCGGCCGCCTATCGCGACGAGGAGCTCGAGGACATCAGCGTCGTGCTCGAGCAGTCGCTCTTCGAGGGGAAATGGTGGCTCCCCTACGCCCAGCAGATCGAGATTCGCCGGCGCTCCTCCGCGTTCGACTTTCCCTTCCGCACCATCATCCGGGGGCGCTGGGAAATCGGCCAGTACGATTTCGGGGTCGAGCTTCCTCCGGCGCTGCGGGCGGCGCCGGAGTTCGGGGGCCTGCGCACCCCGGTGCGCGACACCAGCCGATGGACGAGCTCGCTCCGGGTCGCGGCGGAGTCCGCCGATCCGTTCGACCGCCGCCAATTCGACGAGCTCAAGGCCCGGGCCCAGGACCTGGCCTCGCGGCAGGTGCTGGAAGGCCTGCCGCGGCGCCGTTTCGGCACCACCTCGCTCAGCGACCTGATTCATGTGAACCGGGTGCAGGGCCTCGCCTTCGGCTTCGGGATGGGCTTCCGCTTCAACGGTGGTTACCAGCTCCGCGGCTCGCTCGGCTATGGATTCTCGGACCATCGGATCACGGCGGGCGTCGGGGCCGGCCTCAGCCGGGGCGCCACCGAGTGGAGCTTCGAGGGGCGCCGCACCATTCGGGATTTCGGCGATGAGCCGGTGGTGAGCGGCGTCATGAATTCCTTCCTGGCCCAGGAAGCGGCGGTCGACCTGGGCAGCTACCTGCAGGGCGAGGAACTCGGCGTGGGCGTCCGCCACCACCTGAACCCGCGCTGGACGCTCGATCTCGCCTCCCGGCTCGAGCGCAGCAGCTCGGTCGAGACCACCGCGAGGCCTTTGCGCAAGGTGTACCAGCCCAATCCCGCGTTGGGCAGCGGGACGTACGTGCTCGGCCGCGCCGCGCTCGCGCTCGCCGCGCGCGGGGGACTGGACCGGTCGGATCTCAAGGCGCAATTCGGGCTCGAGGCGGGGACGGGAGCAACCGACTATCTCCGGATCAGCTTCCGGTCGGATGGCAGCGTGCCGATCCCGGTCGGACACTTGCGGCTGCGGACCCTGGCGGGGCTCGCGACGGCGGGGCTGCCCAAAGCGCGCAGCTTTGCGGTCGGCGGCCGCGGCACGCTGCCTTCGGAGAAATACCGCGGCTACGGCGGGAGGCGCGTGTTCACCACCCAGCTCGAATGGCGCCTCAGCGTGCCGGTGCCCGCGTTCGGGTTGGGGCCGTTCGCGACGACCGGAAACCGGGCCATTCTCGCACCGCTTTTCGGCGTCGGCTGGGCCGGCGGGGCGATCGATGGCCTCGATTGGCAGAGCAGCCGCGGCGCGAGGCCGGTGGTCGGAATCGCCGCGGAGCTGCTGCAGGGGCTGGTTCGCTTCGAGCTGGCGCGGCCGCTGCGCGGCGCCGATGCCAAGCTCCGGCTCACCGTGGATGTGAGCCCGGAATGGTGGCCGATCCTCTAGCCGCCCTCCCCCCAGTCCGCCTACATTTAGGGAGTTTCATCCACCCTGGGAAAGCAGCGTCATGTCGTTCAGCGACGAGTGGCTGGTACCGACAGTCTCCTCGCTCGTCACGGAGCAGCAGCTTGCCTTGCTCCGGCGCGACGCGGGAAACGCCGGCTCGCTCTGGGAAGCGCTGGTGGATCGGCGCTTTCTCGCGGACGATCAGATACTGCAGGCCGTCGCCGCCCGCTTCCGCATGCAGGTCACCGACCTCGCGATGCTGGACCACCGGGTGCAGGAAACGGTTCCGGAGCAGGTCGCGCGGAAGTACCACATCCTGCCGCTCCGCACCACCGATTCCTATCTCGAGATCGCCACCGCCAACCCGTTCGACATCGACGCGGAGAAGATGCTCGCCTTCGTGACGGGGCGGGAAGTGCGCCTGCTGCTGCTCTCGCCGGGCAAGATCCGCGAGAAGCTCGACGAGCTGTACCGGCCGGAAGACGTGGTGTCCAAGCTGCTCATCGGCATCAGCGAGAGCGAGGTTACCCAGCTCAGCGACGAGCCGGACGACTACAAGGCCAGCGCCGAAGAGGCGCAAGCACGGCCGATCATCAAGCTGGTCGACACGCTGATCGCTGACGGGATCACCTGCCGCGCCAGCGACATCCACGTGGAGCCCTCGGAAGGCGGGGTGGTCGTCCGCTACCGGATCGACGGCGTGCTGCGCCAGGTCATGAAAATCCCGCGCTCCGCCGGGCTGCCCCTGGTTTCCCGCATCAAGATCATGTCGGGTATGGACATCGCCGACCGGCTCCGGCCCCAGGACGGGCGCTGCCGGGTGGCGGTCAACGGCAATCCGATCGATCTGCGGGTCTCGACCCTGCCCGCCTCGCTGGGCGAGAAGGCCGTCATCCGGATTCTCAACGCCAAGGCGACGATTCTGTCGCTCGACGCCCTGGGATTCCTCGAGGAAGAGCGCGCCACCGTCACCAAGCTGCTGGACCACAAGGAGGGCATCCTGCTGGTGACCGGGCCCACCGGCTCGGGCAAGACCACGACCCTCTACGCCGCGCTGCGACAGGTGCAGGGCGAAGGCGTCAACATCGTCACGGTGGAGGATCCGGTGGAGTACCGGCTGGGCTCCAACATCGTGCAGGTGCAGGTGCACGAGAAGGCCGGGCTGACCTTCGCCACCGCGCTCCGCTCCATTCTGCGGCAAGATCCCGATGTGGTGCTGATCGGCGAGATCCGCGACGTGGAAACGTCCCAGATCGCGGTGCAGGCGTCGCTCACCGGACACCTGGTGCTCTCGACGCTGCACACCAACGATGCGCCGAACACCGTGACGCGGCTGGTGGACATGGGCATGGAGGCGTACAAGATCGCCTCCGCGCTGCGCGGCATCGTCGCCCAGCGCCTGCTCCGGCGGCTCTGCGTCCATTGCCGGGTCCGCCAGAGCGATCCGATCCCGGAGCGGGCGAGAAAGTACCTCCCCGCCGGCGCCGACCTCTACCAGGGGGTCGGTTGCGGCGAGTGCGCTCAGACCGGATATCGGGGCCGTTTCGCGATTCTCGAGATTCTGGTCATGACGCCGGAGCTCGAGCGGCTGATCGGGAAAGGGGCCACCGCCGACCACATCGCGGCCGCGGCGCGGGCCGGCGGCATGCGCACGCTCTTCGACAGCGGGCTGCGCCACGTGCTGCTTGGCGAGACCTCGATCGAAGAGCTCCTGCGGGTCACCGAACCGCCCCGCGAGGACTACGACAAGGGTGCCGCGCCGTCGCCTCCGGGCGAAGAGCGCCGGGCGCCGCGCCGCCAGGTTCGAGCCGCGGATGACGACGAGACCGCGGTTGTCCGTGCCGGCGGCGCTTCGGCGCCGGCCGCCCGGATGGCGGCGCCGACGCTCGAGCTCTCACCCGCCTTCGAGCTGCTCGACGACTTGCCACCGGCCCGCACCGAAATCACCCGCAAGGGCGCCATGGTGTTGCTGGTGGACGACGAAGACCAGCTGCGCCGCGTGATGCGTGACCTGCTCCAGCGCCAGGGCTATACCGTGGTCGAGGCCCGCGATGGCGCCCAGGCGCTCGACGAAGTCGATCGCCACGCTCCGGACATCGTCATCCTCGATCTCAACCTTCCCGGCGTGGACGGTTATTCCGTGCTCTCCCAGCTGCGCTCCCGCCAGGCCACCCGGCAGCTTCCCATCATCGTGCTCACCGCCAAAGGAGACGAGGACAACGAGGTGCGGGTGCTCGAGCTCGGCGCGGATGATTTCCTCACCAAACCCTTCCGGGCCAAGGCGCTCGCGGCGCGGCTGGAAAGCGCCCTGAGCCGCAGGCGGGTGTAGTTGTGGCCGACTCCACGGCGGCGGTTCACGTCGCGTACGTGGATCTCCTGGTGCTCCGCGGGGCGGGGGAAGCGTTGGAGGTCCTCTGCTTGCGCCGGGGGCCGGGTGGCCGTTCCCCGGGGTCGTGGGAGGCGGTGCATGGCCACATCGATCCGGGGGAGACGCCCGTCGCCACCGCCCAGCGCGAGATCCGCGAGGAGACCGGCCTCCAGCCCGAGCGGCTCTACAACTTGAGCCAGGTCGAGGGGTTCTACCGGCACGCGGCCAACGAGGTCGTCCTGATCCCGGTGTTCGCGGCTTTCGTGGCCCGCAACGCCAAGGTGCGCTTGAGCACGGAGCACGACGAGTACGAATGGCTGCGTCCCCAGGCGGCGCGGGTGCGGGTCAGCTGGCCGCGGATTCGCAGAGAGATCGGCTTCGCAATGCGGCTGGTGGGGCTGGGAAACGCGGGGCCGCTGGAGGATGTGCTGCTGGTGTCCTGAGGACCGCTATTCCTCCCGCCGGGGCACCCGTTCCGTTGCGTACGCTTCCGCCGGCGCGTTCGGTTTCACTCGAATCGATTTCGCGGGAATTCCGACGTTCACATGGAACGGCTTCACGTCCTTGGTGGCGAGCGCCAAAGCGCCCACCATCCCGTTCCGCCCCACGCGGGTGCCCGCCAGCACCGTCGCGTGGTAGGTGATCCGCACGTCGTCCTCCAGCACCGTCTTCAGGTCCGTCACGTCCTTCTGATCCACGATGCTGTGGGTATGGCTGTAGATGTTGGCGTAGTCCGAGACGCTCACCCGGTTTCCCAGCACGACCCCCCCGCGGTCGTCGAGCAGCACGTGCCGGTGCACCACGCAATCGTCGCCCACCTCGAGATTGTAGCCGAAGGAAAACTCCACGTGCTGGAAGCATTTGAAGTTCGTGCCGCAGCGGGCGAAGATCCGCGGCGCGAGCAGCCGCCGGAGCTTGACGCCGAGGTCGACGTTCTGGGCGCCGGCCGGGGTGCGATCGAAGGAATACCAGAGCCAGAGCAGCGGCTTGACCCGGGCGAATTTCTCGGCGTCGACCTCGGCGTAGTACTCCGGCTCGAGGGTGACGTTGCGCGGATCGAGCGCCAGCAGCGCCGAGCGCGTCGCGGGAGGGGTCTTGCGGTCGTCGAGCAGCTGGTCGCAGCCGGGCGCTCCGGGATACCAGAGCTCGAACAGGGTGTCCCGGCAGATGCGGGCCCAGTCGGCCTGCGGCGCGGCGAGCGCGCGGTCCAGCTGGGAGAGCCAGGCGTCATTGGACGCCTGGGTGGCTTCGGAGAGGGAGACCTGCTTGAGGGGGCGGAGGACCATGCCGGAATGTATCCCGGGGCCCGCCGCCCCCGTCAGGGGTTACTTGTCGACCTTGGTGGAGTCCGGAAACGCCATGAGATAGGTGAGCCGCCACACGCCGTCGGCGCCCTTGTGCAGCCCGACCACGAAGCGGCCCCACTCGTGATCCTTGACGCCCTTGGCGTCGTGCATGTCGTGATAGGTGCCGATCTGGCTCGCGTCCTCGTTGGTGCGGACGCTGGTGTTGAGCGGCATAATCTCGGTCAGCGTGTACTTCCGCATCTCGTAGTTGGCCTTCATCGCCGTTTCGATGGCCGCCCTACCGCGCTGCCGGGGCATCCCGTAAATGTCGAGACCCGCGTTCTCTTCGTACAGGGCGGCGACGCCGGCGGCGTCACCAGCCATCTGGAGCGCCGCGTAGCGCACCTTGGTGGAGTCGATCCCGGCCAGGGCGGCCGCGGTATCGACCGTTGCGGCGGCCGCCGGCGCGCCGGCGTTGGGGGTGCAGGCCGCCGCGAGGGCCGCCGCCGCGAGCGGAAGGATCAGAGAGAGTCGCATCGGTGGTCTCCTCACTTCTTCACTTGAACGGTGGAATCGGCGAACACCATGATGTAGGCGACCCGCCACTGGCCGTCCGCCTCCTTGCGAATCGCGCCGGCGTAGCGGCCGTAATCCAGGGTGCTCTTTCCGGCGGTCGTCGCGCCTTCGGTGTAATCACCGCTTTGATAGACGAGCTCGTTGGTCACCGGGACCGTCATGTCGGGCGTGATGGTCATCGAGCCGTACTTGGTGGTCTTGTAGCCGGCTTCGGCCATCGCCTTCCAGGCCGCCCGCCCGATCATGGGCGGCATGCCCCGCATGTCGATGCGGACGCTGTCCGTCACCATGCCCACCAGGGCGTCCAGGTTGCCGGCGGTATCGGCGGCGATCCAGCGTTGCCAGAGGTCGGCGACGGCGGCCGTGACGGCAGCGGAGTCGACCGCGGCGGGGGCAGCGGCCATCTGGTCCGCCGGCTTGGCGCAGGCGGCGATTGTGAGTGCGAGCGCCAAGCTCGCGAACGCGCGACGGGCAGACATGCTGGCCTCCGAGATAGGTGTGCCGATGCGGGCGGTTAAGTCTGTGGGGAGCAATAGACTACGTCCGAAGGCGGGGTTGCGCTAGGGTCGGGCTCCGAAAGGCGCCCGGAGCGAATCGTCCAGGCGCCGGGGCCGGCCCGTCAAGGGATCCAGCGCCACGTACACGCTGCGACACTGCGCCAGCAGCTTCTCGTCGGCGACCCGGCGGACTTCGCTGTGCCGCTCCCAGGTGGCGGCGGTCGCCTCCCCGACTCGGGTGCGCACCACCAGCCGCTCCCCGGCGAAAGCCTGGGCCTTGTAGTCGATTTCGTGGCGGATCACGACCCAGGAGACGGCGGCGCGTTGCTCCGGGCTCGCCGCGGCCTCCCAGTGTGCCCCCGCGGCCTGCTGCATCCAACGCAGGTAGACGACGTTGTTGACATGCCCGAGGTCGTCGATGTCGGCCGGGGTGACCACGATCGAGAGCTCGAAGGAGCGCATGCCTAGGGGTGGGGGTGAGCGCTCATCGCGCTCAGGATGCTCTCGCGCAGGTCCTCGATCCCCAACCCCGTGGCCGTGCTGGTGAGCAGGAGCTCCTGCTTGGCCATGCCGAGCTCCCGGCCCCGCTCGCGCAGCGCCGCGGCCCGCTGCGAGGCGCTCAGCTTGTCGGCCTTGGTCAGGACCGCGAGCACCGGCCGGCCCGCTTCGACCAGCAGGTCGCGGATCAGGAAGTCATCCCGGGAGGGCGGGTGCCGCAGGTCCAGCAGCCAGACCACGCCGGTCAGGGTGGGGCGCCGCGTGGCCACCCCCTCGAGCAGCTCGCGAAACCCCTGCCGCGCGCTCTTGGAGCCCTGGGCAAAGCCGTAGCCCGGCAGATCGAGGAAATAACCCGCGGGGATCCGATAGACGTTGAGCAGCTCGGTCTTGCCGGGCGAGGCGCTGACCCGGGCGAGGGCCTTGCGGCCGACCAGCGCGTTCAGCAGGCTGGACTTGCCCACGTTGGAGCGGCCCACGAACGCGATTTCGGGGAGTTTGGGGTCGAGCGGCTGGAGCGGATCGGGAAAGCTGCCGAGAAACTCGATCGGCAGCAGCCCCCCGGCCGGCCTCACGCTTCGCGGATCTGGCGGGGGCGCTCGGTGACCACCATCGGCGGCTTGCCTTCGGTGATGCACTCCTGGGTCACGACCACCTCTCGCACGTCGTCGCGCGAGGGAAGTTCGAACATGAGATCGGTCATGACCGTCTCGAGAATGGCGCGGAGTCCCCGGGCGCCGGTGGAGCGCTTGAGCGCCTTGTGCGCCACGGCGCGGAGGGCCTCCGGGTCGAACGTCAGGCCCACGTTCTCGAGCTCGAAGAGCTTCTGATACTGCTTGGTGATCGCGTTCTTGGGCTCGATCAGGATGCGGACCAGCGAGTCCTCGTCCAGCGATTCGAGCGGAACCACCACCGGCAGGCGGCCCACCAGCTCCGGAATCATCCCGAAACGCAGCAGGTCATCCGGCTCGGCGTGGCCGAAGGGGTTCTTCTTGTCGAGCTCGGGGGCCTTGTCGCGCTCGGTGGACGCGGAGAAACCGATCTGCTGCCGGCCCAGACGGCCCTCGATAATCTTCTCGAGCCCGTCGAACGCGCCGCCGCAGATGAACAGGATGTCCTTGGTGTTGATCTGGATGTATTCCTGCTGCGGATGCTTGCGTCCCCCTTGAGGAGGCACGGAGGCGACGGTGCCTTCCAGGATCTTGAGGAGCGCCTGCTGCACACCTTCTCCCGACACGTCGCGGGTGATGCTGGGGTTTTCGGACTTGCGCGCGATCTTGTCGATCTCGTCGATGTAGACGATGCCCCGCTCGCACTCCGAGACGTTGAACTCGCCTGCCTGGAGCAGGCGGACCAGGATGTTCTCCACGTCCTCGCCGACGTAGCCGGCCTCGGTGAGCGTGGTCGCGTCGGCGATGGTGAAGGGCACGTCGAGGATGCGCGCCAGAGTCTGCGCCAGCAGCGTCTTGCCGACGCCGGTGGGTCCGAGCAGCAGAATGTTCGACTTGTCGAGCTCGACGCCGGTGGCGTCCCGCCCGCTCGCCGAGTTGATCCGTTTGTAGTGATTGTAGACCGCGACGGCCAGGGTCCGCTTGGCCCGTTCCTGCCCGATGACGTACTGGTCGAGGACTTCCTTGATTTCGGACGGGGTGGGAACCTGCGTGATGTTGTCGACGACTTCCCGCTCTTCATCCTCCGCCAGGATCTCGTTGCAGAGGGTGATACACTCGTTGCAAATGTAGACCGACGGCCCGGAAATAAATTTCCGGACGGAGTCCTTCGACTTTCCGCAAAACGAGCACCTGAGGTGCTTGTCGTTCGACATGGCGCTCAGCGCGCGCGAGGGCGCGAAGCAAGGGACGCGGGAAAGCTGGACCCCCCGGGGAAGCGGGTCAAGTGGTCACCAACTCGGGGCTGCTGGCGGGTGCAGCATGCGGCGCAAAAACCGTATCGATGATCCCGTAGGTCTTGGCCTCTTCCGCGCTCATATAGCGATCCCGGTCCATGTCCTTCTCGATCTGCTCGATCGATTGGCCGGTGTGCTGGGCGTAGAGCTCGTTCATCTTGGTGCGCAGATAGAGAATCTCGCGCGCCTGGATCTCGATATCCGACGCCGAGCCCTGGGATCCGCCCGAGGGTTGGTGGATCATGATGCGGGCGTGCGGCAGCGCGCTGCGCTTGCCCTTGCGGCCGGCGGCGAGCAGGAAGGAGCCCATCGACGCGGCCATGCCCATGCAGATGGTGTTGATCGGCGCACGCAGGTGCTGCATGGTGTCGTAGATGGCCATGCCGCTCGACACGATGCCACCCGGCGAGTTGATGTACATGTAGACGTCTTTCTCGGGATTGTCGGCATCGAGAAAGAGCAGTTGCGCGATGATGATGTTCGAGACTTCGTCATTGATCGGCGCGCCGAGAAAGACGATCCGGTCCATGAGCAGGCGGGAGAAGATGTCGTAGGTCCGCTCGCCGCGGCTGGAGCGCTCGATGATGTAGGGCGGATAGAGCATGCTGGTCACGAACCTGCCTCGGTGACGGTGGACTGGGAGAGGAGCCAGGCGAAGACCTTCTCCTCGGTGAGGGAGCGCGTGAGCTCGGGCAGCCGCTTGGCCTGCTCGAGCGACGCGTAGACCTGCGCCGGCGTGCTCTTGCGCTGCTCGGCGATCCGCGCGATCCGCGCGTCGAGGTCGGCCTCGCTGGCCTTGAGCCCCTCGCGCTCCGCCAGCGTGCCGAGCACCAGCTCGCGCCGCACCTGCGCCACGGCGATCGGCCGGAACTCCTGGTAGAATGCTTCGGCCTTCTCGTGGGGCACCTCGTACGCGTGCAGCAGACCGTGCAGCATCCGGTCCACCATCGAGGGCGGCGCCTCGACCCCGTTGGCCGCCACGAGCTGCTCGACCAGCTGTTCCCGCACCGCCGCGTCGGCCTCTCGCTCGGCGGCATTGCTCAGGTCCTCGCGCACGGCGGCTGTGAGGGCGTCGAGCGTCTCGAAGTCACCCACTTCCTTGGCAAAGGAGTCGTCGAGCGGCGGCAGCTCCTGGCGCTTCACTTCGTGCAGCGTGATCCGGACGTTGCGCGCCTGGCCGCGCCGTTCGGGATCGGGATGATCCTCGGGGAAGTGCACCTCGGTGTCCACGGTCTCCGTGGGAAGCAGCGTCATGATCTTTGCTTCGAGCGCCGGAATGGCCTGTCCGTCACCCAGCACGACGGAGTACGGTTGGGCTTCCTTCACCTCGCCGGCCTCGATCGGCGCGACTTCGACCCGCACCATCTGGCCCGGCGCCGGCTTCTCCCCTTCCACCGGCAGCCAGGTGGCGCGCTGCTCCCGCAGCCGGCCCAGCTGCTCGGTCACCATGGCGTCGGTCACGACGGTCTGGGGCCGGGTCAGGGTAAAGCCCCCCACCCGCGCCAGCTTGGGCTCGGGGCGAACTTCCACCACCAACTCGAACTCGACCGGCTGGCCCGCTTCGAATTTGAGGTTGCGTACCGAAGGATCGGCGATCGGCTGCAGCGACTCCGCGGTCTTGGCCTCTTCCCATCCTGCGCGGATCACCTCCTCGAGCACCCACTGGCGGATCTCGCTGCTGAAGCGGCGCCGCACCACCGCCTCCGGTGCCTTGCCCTGGCGGAAGCCGGGCAGTCGGGCGCGTTGGGCGTACTGCCGGACCGCCTTGTCTTCCGCCTCCCGCACCCGCTCGACCGGCACGGTCACGCGGAGCGCCTTGGACGCGGCGTCCTCGTCGGTCTTGGTCACGGTGATGCTGCTCATTGGGATCGGAATCTAGGCGGTCGGGGGGCCGCTTGCCTACTTAAACAGCGACAGCACTCCTCCCGCCATCCCGGCCAGCATCCGCACGCCGAGTTTCGCGGCGCCGGCCAGGAGCGGCACGCCCAGTCCAGCGCCCAGCAGGATGGCGTCGATGGTGAGGACGCGCCGGGTCCAGGCGTCGACGAAACGACGGCTTCGGGTGAGGGTGAAGGCGGCGAGCGCGGCGCCGTTGACGAGCACAAAGCAAATTGCGGCGAATCGAAAGACGGAGCCGCTGAGCGCGGACAGGAAATCGATGATCGACGTTCCCATGGGGCTCCTCGCGGTTGCTGGTAGCAACAGCCGATGCGAACGGCGGGATTTGAACCCTAACCTAACCTGAAAGGACCGTCACGGGTCGACGGCATTAGGCTGCTCACTCTCCCAGTGTATTCTTGTCGCGATCTGAAACGTCGCCTTCTTGCCATCCCAGTGCGTCCTAACGCGGTGCGACCAGATGCGCGTACAGGATCTCGCGAATCGCCTTTGGGAGCTGCTGGTCATCCACGTTCGTAAGCACAACCCACCCCAGGTCCAGGTCCGGCACGAACTCACACAGCGTCCCGAATCCGAGAACCCCTCCCGGGTGAAAGTAGGTGCGGTGTCCATGCCATTCTTCGATAAACAGGCCCAGTCCGTACTGCCCCCCCGCCGTCCCGACGGCCGGCTTCAACAGCTCCTGAAACCGCTTTTCCGAGACCAACCGCTGGCCGTCGAGCATTCCGCCGCCCAACATGAGCCGGAGCCATCGCGCCATATCCTCGGCGTTCGAGTTGATGCCCCCGGCCGGGGCGATGCCGGCAAGAAAGGCCAGGGTGTCCGGGGGCATCCGCTTTGGATTGACTCCCTGAGGGTAGCCGAAGGAGAAATCGGCCGCCTGCCGTAGCGCGCCGATCGAGAGGTTGCTGCTCCGCATTCCGAGGGGCCCGAGCACTCGACTGACCATGACGGCTTCGTACGTGCCATGGTCCGCGGCGGCCATCGCCTCACCGGCCGCGAGATACATGTAGTTGTTGTAGTGAAACCGCTCCCGAAATGTGTCGACCGGCTTGGACCGCATGGCGGCCCGGATCAGCAATTCATGGGTGGGGTACCGCTCGAACCAGCCTGCGGGGAGGTCATCCGGCACGCCGGTCCGATGGCTGAGCAAATCGCGCAACGTGACCCTGGCGTCGGCCGCCGTGTCGCGCAACGCGAACCAGGGTAAAAACTTCTTCGGCGATTCATCCAGCGACAGCAGCCCATGATCCGCGCTGATGGCCAATGCCAGGGCGGTGAACGGCTTCGTGCACGACCCGATGCTGAACAGCGTCCGGGGAGTGACGGGCAGGCCGGTCTCGACGTCGCGGAGCCCGAACCCCTTGAGGAAAATGGCCCGGTCGTCCCGCACGATCACGACGGCCGCGCCGGGAACGGCGAGACGTCGGCGTTCCGCCTCAATGGCCTTCTCCATGGCCGCGATCCGTATGGAGAGGCCCAAGGTATCGGGTGGGATCAGATGCTGGGGCCCACCGGGGCGCGATTCGCATCCCGCGCAACCGAGCAGCAGCGTGGTGGCAGCGAGGTATTTCACCGACCCCACCTGCAGGCCGCTTTCACGAAGCGATCACTAGCATCCCGGATGGACGACCGTTCCTTGGGTGCAGCTATCCGAGCTGTATTTCCGGCGGGACCTCTGGATTCATCAATGAGGCGCCGCCGTCGGCGTAAATCACCTGTCCGGTAATCCAGCCAGCTTGCTCTGAACAAAAGAGCGTTGCAACGTTGCCGACATCTTCTGGCGTTCCCAGGCGTCCCATGGGAGTCCACCCGCGCGTGTGCCAGTTCCTGATGAGGTCTTGCGCCTGCTGCGGCAGCGAGTTCAATACGCTGTCCTCGGTCCATCCAGGGCTGATCGCGTTCACCGTGATGCCGCGTTTGGCGAGTGTCACCGCGAAGTAACGAACGAGAGACTCCAGCGCCGCTTTGGCCGAACCCATGCCGACCCAGGGTTGCAGCCCGCCCGTGCGGCTCCCCGCGGCGTAGGTGATAGCGAGGATTCTCCCTCCTTTACCCATGAGGGAAACCGCCTCGCGAACCCCGACGAGGAACGCCTTCGCCTGCGAATCGAATGCCGCATCCCACTGTTCGAGCGTGATGTCCATCGGCGGATAGAAAAACGCGGCTGCCTCCGGCCGCGCGTTACTGACGAAGATGTCGAGCTGGCCAAAGGCCGATTTGACCTTGCCGAGCATTTGGGTAATCTGTTCTGGGCGCGTCACATCAGCCTGCACCAACACCCCATCGGACCCACGCTTCCGGATTTCTGCGAGCGTCTGTTTTGCGGCAGTCTCATTCTGGTAGTAATGGATGGCGACCTTAACGCCGCTCTCCGCCAGCTTGAGGGCGATGCCTCTGCCAATACCACGCGAGGCGCCGGTGATCAGCGCGCGCTTTCCATTCAACGACATGTCAACCTCCTGTGGACCCTTGGTAAGCCAAACCCAGTATCGCGCTGAACTCAATACCCGGCTGGCCGGATCGGCTCGATCGAGTTGTTAGGCACCACGCACCTACTGACGGATCGCAGTCAAAGGGACGTGTACTCCAGCTCAACCCCTTTCTTGAGGCGGGCCAAGGCGTCGGCGACCCCTCGTTCGAGTTGCTTCCCCGCGATCCGTTCAAGCAATCTTCCCCACCATACAGGTGAGAAGGTGAAGTCTCAACCGAATGCCACTCGACACGATGCCGACCCTGCGGGCATACACGAGATGTGGTTGTGGACGGTGATTCCTAGGGGCAGAGTCGTTGTCAGCTGCAGGGCGTGATGCGCCTCGTCAACGTGTCTCACCAGGACGGTGACCGACCACTCCCTCGCAAGCGCTCGCGTGCGGCCGAGGATCTTCTGCCCTGGTCGCACGGGCCCTTCCGGGATGATCGCCGTGGTGACGGCATCCCACCAGAGAGCGTAGTTGGAAGGCTGTGCCAAGTACGCCCAAACGCGTTCAATCGGGGCGTGAACCTCGGAAATGGGACAGGTTGTGAAGGCCACCTCTGACCGATCCTTCCTGGGTCGCTGATGCCGAGACTGGCGCAATGGGCGCTCCACTCATCTTCCCGGTCCGTGCCGATCGGGCGTGGTGCCTAACGAGATGCGCTTCTGCTGCGAGGCCCTGCTGAGGCCGCCGCGGCCAACCCGCCCAAAGATACCCCACGGCGGCTGAGGCGTTTAGGCCCCCGACAGCAGCAGGCACGGGTTAGGCGGCGTACGTAGGCAGCTACCTCGCGTGTGGCCCCGCGCTCAGACGCTTTGCTTGCTCAGTGCCCCGCAGTTCCGCTCGTCGGGCGATCAAAACCGACGCCGCGGCAAATGCCGCGCCGAGAGGGCATACTAGGAGCAGTAGTGAGTCGTTCATCGGGGTCAGAACAGGAAGCATGGCCGCCCCCAACACGCCGCAAACTGCCGCTCGGCTCATCGAGAGATCGCGGACTGCCTTCCGCCCCTCCGCGAGGGAGAGGAGAACGCCGAAAGCAACTCCAGACACGAAGCCGACGAAGCCCACAATCGCAGTCATCCCGAGCACGCTCTCACCCGGATCAATACTGTCGGGATCGAAGAACCCGATTACGAGCCCGGTGATAGCCGTGACAATTGCCCAGCCGAGCCCCCATGTCAGACCGGTGCCCAGCAAACCCCGCAACTTGCGAATGCGGTCAGTCATAGTGCCCCTAACGTCGACACGCCTGACATCACGGAGTCAAACGCACGCCGCCTAGCGACCTGCCAATCAGCTGCGGGGACCTGCTGAGGCCGCCGCGGCCCAGCCACCTAAAGATATCCCGCGGCGGCCGAAGCGCGTAGGGTCCGGCAGCAGCGAGCGCGGGTTAGGTGGCGGTCACTCCAGCGTCGCACCGCGCCACGGCGAAGGTGTCAACATCGTCTCGGCTCGGCCTGATGGACCCGATCGGCCAACCGCCAATGATACCGCCACCGACCACCTGCGTCCCCGGGAGAGGCCCCGGCCGAAACTTCTCCGGCACTGCCCTCGTCATATGGGTATCCCATAGGAGGAGCCCATGCGACGCGTTTCCTGGGTAGCGGATTTCCTCGACGACCTGCGCTACGCGTCTCGGAGCCTCCGCCGCGCGCCCGGCCTGACGGCCTCCGTGGTGCTCACGCTCGCGGTGGGCATCGGGATGACCACGTCGCCGTTCAGCATGGTCGACGCGCTGATCTTTCGGCCCTACCCCGTGCCCCGTTCCAATGACGTCGTCACGCTGGTCAGCACCTCGCACGACAACAGCTACGACGCATTTTCCTATCGCGAGTACCTCGACCTGCGGGACCACACCAGGAGCTACGACGGGGTGATCGCGAGCGGGGCGCCCCGGACCGTGGGCTTCAGCGCCGAACCCGGCGCCACGCCGAGAGGTAAGGGTGGCATCCTGGTTTCCGGGAACTACTTCTCCGCGCTCGGCGTGGTGCCGCAGCTGGGGCGCACCTTTCGCAAGGACGAAGACGAGGTGCCCGGCCGCGATGCCGTCGTGGTGCTCGGGCCGGAGTTCTGGAAGCACGAATTCGCGAGCGACCCTTCCGTCATCGGCAGGACCATCCGCCTGAACGGCTCCGATTTCACCGTGATCGGCGTGGCACCGGAGGCCTTCACGGGACTGTCCATCTTCTGGCGGCCCGACGTCTACGTGCCGCTGGCGATGGCGCGGCTGTTTTCGACCGACCCCCAGAAGCGCTTTTTCGAGGACCGCGACGATCGCGAGCTGACGGTGCGGGCGCGCCTGAAAGCGGGCACCACGCTGGCGCAGGCGCGCAGCGAGCTCGCCGGGCTCGCGCAAGGCTTCGCGCGCGACTATCCGGCGCTCAATCGCGACCGCGGCGCGGCCCTGCACACCCAGCTCGAAATGCGCACCAGGGCCGACGACCTCAATTGGAAATTCGGCATCATCTTCACGATCCTGGCACTGGCGGTGCTGCTGGTGGCGTGCACCAATGTCGCGGGACTGCTGCTGAGCCGCGCCAGCACGCGAACCCGCGAAATCGCCGTCCGCCTGGCGCTGGGCTCGGGACGTTTCCGGCTGATCCGGCTGCTGCTGACCGAATCCCTGATGCTCGCACTCCTGGGAGGAGTGGGCGGGGTCCTGGTCGGATACGCCGGCCTCAGCTTCCTCCAGCGTTTCAGCATTCCGGCCGAGCTGCCGCTAGCGCCCCCGTTTCGGATGGACGCGCGCGTGCTGCTGGCGAGCCTCGTCGCGGCCGTCGCGTGTGCGTTCCTGTGCGGGCTGGCACCGGCGCTCCAGAGTACCCGGGGCGACCTGGTAAGCGGACTCAAAACGGGCGGCGCCGGCGAGCCCGGGCGCAAGCGGCTCTGGGGGCGGAATCTCCTGGTCGTGGCACAAGTCGCCACCTGTATGATGCTGCTCGCGGCCTCATTCCTGGTGGCCCGGAGTTTTCGGAATCTCACGGTGGGGGGGCTCGGATACCCCACGGATCACCTGCTGATGGTGCGGCTCGATCCCCGTCTGGTCCAGTACGACGCGGCGCAGACCCAGCACTTCTACGAGCAGCTGCTCGAGCGGGTACGCAACGCGCCCGGAGTGCGCAGCGCGGGTCTCACTCAGAACCCTCCGCTCAGCCTGGGCAGGTTCGACGTGGTGGCCTTCGTGCCCGACGATTATGAGATGCCGCGGGATCGCGAGAACTTCACCTCCGCGATGGACGCCGTCGACGAAGGGTTCTTCGACACGATGGGCATCCCGATCGTGCGGGGCCGCGGCTTCCTGGCGTCGGACGCGGGGGACCGGCCGCGGGTGGCGGTCGTGAACCAGCAGCTGGTGCAGCGCTATTGGCCGGGAGGCGACGGCGTGGGCAAACGGATCTGGCTCGACCGCCGCGCCGGCACGGCGGTGGAGATCGTCGGGGTCGCCCAGACGGTCAAGTATCGCGCGACCGGTGAACGGCCCACCGAATTCGTGTACCTGCCGCTGGCCCAGCATCGGGAAGCGCGCATGATCCTGCTGGTGCGCACCAGCGCCGATCCGCTGCAAACGGTCGCGCCGGTCAGGGACATCGTGCGCGCGCTCGAGCCAAACCTGCCGCTGCTGGAGACGAGAACCTACGAGGATCTGTACCGGTACCACGTCGTGGAAGGGCCGGGCGTTGCCATCCAGATGGCCGTTATCATGGGTGTGGTGGCCCTCCTGCTGGCCATGGTCGGTTTATACGGACTGGTGGCGTACAATGTGAGTCGCAGGACCCGCGAGATCGGCATTCGCATGGCCCTTGGGGCGGGACCGGCGGCCGCGTTCCGCCTGGTGATGGGCCAGGGGCTCGTGTTGGTAGGGACGGGATCCGCGATCGGCCTGGCGATGGCTTTCGCGATCGAGCGGCTCATCAAAGCCACCCTATTCAATGCCGGCGGAGTCGACCTCCTGGTGTATCTCGTCGTCGTGCCGTTGGTCGTGCTGGTGACTTTACTAGCGGCCTACCTGCCCGCGCGAAGAGCATCCCGGATCGCGCCGACGCTGGCGC
>CAZYPO010000020.1:0-43630 GCA_964649225.1 uncultured Gemmatimonas sp.
CGACAGCTGACGAGGCCGATATGACGAAATCCGGGCTGGGCGAGCTGTACGACGCGTACTTCAAGACGCGCTTCGGCTTCGATGCCCGGCGGGACAACGTCTGGAAGGAAGTGGTGCGCTGGATCCAGAGCCACTACATCCCGGCCGACTCCCGCGTCGTGGACCTCGGGGCCGGGTACTGCAATTTCATCAACAACGTCGTCGCGCGGGAGAAGCACGCCGTCGACGTCTTCTCGCGCTTTCCGGAGTATGCGGCGCCGGATGTGCATACCCACGTTGCCACGGCGACCGACATGCCCTTTTTCCCCAGCGACAGCTTCGACGTCGCGTTCGCGAGCAACCTGGTCGAGCACCTGAACCGGCCCGACCTGATCCTGCTCCTGAGCGAAATGCGGCGGGTCCTGCGGCTGGGCGGGACGCTGATCCTCATGCAGCCCAACTTCAAGTACTGCTCGACCACCTATTTCGACGACTATACCCACCTGCAGATCTTCACCGACGCCAGCCTCTACGATTTTCTCGAGGCGTACGGATTCAGGATGCGGGCGAGCCTTCCGAAGTTCATGCCGGTCAACATGAAGTCGACCCTGCGGCTGAACCTTCCGATGCTGCCGCTCCTGGTGCGCACCTATCTCAACCTGCCATTCAAGCCGTTCGCCGGTCAGATGCTCCTGGTGGCCGAGAACCTCAAGAAGGGTCCCGGCGAAACATGAGCGAGGTAAGGCCGGACGTTTCCTTCGTCATCCCGGCCTACAACGAGGCGGGGTCGGTCGGCCCCACCATCGACCGGCTCTTCACCGCGTTCGCCGCCGCCGCCTATCGCTTGGAAGTGGTGGCGGTCGACAACGGCTCGACGGATCGAACCGGCGCCAGGCTTCGGGAGCTGCAGCAGAAGCATCCGGCACTCCGAATCCATCGCGTCGAGGTGAACCAGGGCTATGGCCACGGGGTGCTGCAGGGCATCCCCCTGGCCAGTGCGGACTGGGTGGGCATCATCCCGGCCGATGGGCAGGTCGATGCGGAGGACGTCGTCCGGCTCTACGAGGCGGCCGCCGCGAGCGACGGCAAGATTGTGGCGAAGGTGCGGCGTCGGTTCCGGCTGGATGGGCTGACCCGGAAGGTGATCTCCACTTCCTACAATCTGCTCGTGCTGCTGCTCTGGCCCGGGCTGGGCACCCTGGACGTCAATGGCAGCCCCAAGCTGCTGCGCCGGGAGGCGCTCGCCGCCCTACGGCTCACCTCGAAGCAGTGGTTCCTGGACCCGGAGCTGATGATCAAGGCGCACTACCTGGGGCTGCGGATCCTCGAGGTAAACGTGTTCGCCCGGCTGCGGGGGACCGGCCTCTCGCACGTCCGCCCTTCCACCTGCTGGGAATTCGTCCGGGATCTGCTGCGCTACCGCTTCTTCGGCGCGCTGACGGAATGGCGTCGACAAATCACGGGAGTGAGATGAGCGGGGCTGCGCCGGCCGCGCCGGCCAGTGAGCGGCCGCTTCATCATCGCCGCTCGAGCTGCCGCGCCTGCGGCCGGAACGGGCTCCAACAGTTCCTCGATCTGGGGCGGCAGCCCCTCGCCAATGCCTTTCTGCACTCCGAAGCCGAGTTCAGGGCTGAGGCAGCGTACCCGCTCGCACTCTATTTCTGTGCCAACTGCGGTCTCGTGCAGCTGGTGGACGTCATCGATCCCGAGGTGCTGTTCGGCAACTACATCTACGTGACCGGGACCTCCGAGACGATCGCGGCGCACAACCGGGCCTACGCGGCCACAGTCGCCGGGCTCCTCGAGCTCGGGCCCGCCGATCTGGTCGTTGAGGTCGCTAGTAATGACGGCAGCCTGCTCCGCTGTTTCCAGGACCTGGGCGCGCGCGTGCTCGGCGTGGAGCCGGCCGCCAATATCGCGAACCTGGCGCGCAGCGCCGGAGTTCCCACCGAAACGGCGTTCTTCGACCGATCCGAGGGAGCACGGCTGCGGGAACTGCACGGCCCCGCGCGGGTGGTCATCGGCAACAATGTGCTTGCTCACGTCGACGACCCGCTCGGTTTTCTGGCCGGGGCGCGCGCACTCGTGGCCGACGATGGCCTGGTGATCGTCGAAGTCCCATATCTCGCCGAGATGATCGAGCGGCTCGAGTACGACACGGTCTATCACGAGCACCTATCCTATTTCTCTGCGGCCGCCCTGCTGCGGCTGGCCGGTGGAGCGGGCCTCCGCGTGGTCAGGATCGATCGAGTGCCGGTCCACGGCGGTTCGCTCCGGCTCTACGCCGCCCCCGGAAATCTCGAAGGGACCCATGCCGCTGAGGTAATGGCCATCGCCGCCGAGGAGCGGCGCTCCGGCCTCACCAAGCTGGAGCGGCTGCGGGGGTTCGCCGCCGAGGTGGAGCGCAACCGCTCGGCGTTGGTGGCCTTGCTAAAGCGCCTCAAGGGGGAGGGAAACAGTATCGCGGCCTATGGCGCCCCGGCGAAGGGCAACACCCTGCTCAATTTCTGCGGGGTGGGGACCGATCTCGTGGCCTACACCGTGGATCGCAATCCGCTGAAAGTTGGGTGCTACACGCCGGGCATGCATCTTCCTGTCCTGCCGGTCGAGGTGATTCTGGAACGCCGGCCGGACTTTCTGCTGATCCTGGCATGGAATTTCGCGGAGGAGATCATGCGCCAGCAGGCGGAATTCGCCGCCAGAGGGGGGCGGTTCATCCTGCCGCTCCCGCTGCCGGAGCTCGTTGACTAGCCGGCTGCTGCAGGCCGGCCTGTCATTGGCATCCCGCTCGTTGTTGCGAGGACGCAACGATTCGAGCAAGGAGCTGGATCTCCGCCCCGAACTGGTTGGCTTAAGTTGATGTGGTTGAGCAGATTACGAATTGCTTTGACTTCCTGGAATCGGCGCTGGATCTTGCCTCCCAGGGGAAAGTCCTGGTGAGCAGCACCGAGGCGTTCCGAGCGGGGAGAGGAAGGACCCATGCGGGTTTATCTCGCGGATCTAGGACATAACCAAGTCACTATCAGCTCCGACGTGTATCCGTTGGGCGTGGCGAACCTCGCCACCTACCTGGCGGCGTACCTCAAGTCGGCCGAAAGGCCAGAAATCAGCATTTTCAGGGAGCCGCAGGACCTCCGCGCGGCGCTCGAGCGGTCGCGGCCGGACGTGGTGGGATTCTCGAGCTACTCCTGGAACCACAACCTCTCGTTGAGCTTCGCCCGCTACGTGAAGCACCGGCATCCCGGCGCGGTGACCATGATGGGCGGACCGAATTTTCCTTTGACCGCGCCCGAGCAGGAAAGTTTTCTCCGCAGCATGCCGGAAATCGATGTCGCGGTGCGCGGGCCGACTTACGAGGGAGAGCGAGCATTCCTCAACGTGGTGCAACGGCTGGTTGACACCGGTGGTGGGCTGGAGGGGCTGCAGGAAGCACCGGTGCCAGGTAATCTCTGGATCTACCAGCGGACCGGGGCGTTCGTTGCCGGTCCGGCGGTGGAACGCATCATCGACCTCGACGAAATCCCCTCGCCGTACCTTGCGGGCCTGCTGGATCCCTACTGGTCGACAGGCTACTTCCCGCTGATGCAGATCGCGCGGGGCTGCCCGTTCACCTGCCAGTTCTGCAACTCCTCCGTGAAGTCGAACAGCAAGGTCTTTGGCCACTCGCTCGAAAACCTGAAAGCGGACTTGCTCTACGCGGCTGAGCGAGTCGACCGGACGACGCCGCTCTGCTTCGCGGACGACAATTTCGGGATGTACGAACTGGACGTCGAAGTGGCCGATTTCATCGCCTGGCTGCAGGACAAATACAACTGGCCGCGTTACATCCGGACGACGACCGGCAAGAACCGTGGTGAGCGCATTATCCAGGTCATGCGGAAAATTCGCGGCGCGCTGCCCATGACCGCCGCGGTGCAATCGATGAGCCCCGTGGTGCTCGAGAACATCAAGCGCTCCAACATCAAGCTTGAGACCTACCGGGAAATTCAGCAGGAGGTGCTCGCGCAGGGGATGCAGTCGTACGGCGAGATGATCCTGTGCCTGCCGGGCGAGACCAAGGAGAGCTTCCTCCAGGGGATCAGCGATCTGCTCGACACCGGGGTCCTGCGGGTATCGGCGCACCAGCTGATGTTGCTGCACGGGGCGCCCCTCAGCAACCCGGACCAGCGCGAGCGGTTCGCTTTCAAGACTCGTTTCCGGGTGGTGGCGCGTGACGTGGGCGACTACGGCACCGGCGAGCCCGTCATCGAAACCGAGGAGCTGGTCGTCGAGACCGCTACGTTCTCCTTCGCGGACTATCTCGAGGTGCGGGTTTTCCATCTACTGCTGACGATCTTCTACTACGAAGGAAACATCGAGGAGGCCTTCGCCTGGGCGAAGGAGCACGGCGTCAAGCCTTTCGACCTGATAACGACCATGCAGCGGCTGCTGAATCGCGCACCCGCCGGCTTCCGTCAAGTGATCGATGATTTCGTGCGGGAGAGCCAGGAAGAACTGTTCGAAACCCGCGAGGCAGTGGTGGAGTGGGCGCGGAGCCGGCTCCCGACCCTGATCTCCGGTGAGCTCGGCGGGAACCTCCTGAGCAAGTACTCGATGCTGGGGCGCTTCTTTGCCACGCACGACGGGCTCGACTTCCTCGAGCTGGCCATCGAAACCGCGCTGGGCGAGCGGGTCACCCCGGAAGCTGGGGAGGAGCTCACCGCGGTGATGGATTATCTGCGGACGGTGCTGCTCCATGTGCCCTTCCGCGAGACCATGAGCCTGCAGCCCTCCTTCACGGCCTCGCACGACGTCGAGGCGTGGCGCGATGCCGGCTATCTGCGGCCGCTCGCCTCGTTCCGCACGCCGGGGCCCGTGACCTATGGCACCCAAATGGACCCGGAGAAGCGCGCAGTCATCGAGCATCGCATTGCCACCTTCGGCGAGCATGCCGCCGGCCTGGGCAAGTTCACCCGCACGATGTTCGCCAAAGATCTCCGGCGGCAACTCGAGCCGTCGGAGTCCGGCGTCCCGGCGTGAAGGTCGTCGTCCTCGCGGGGGGTCGCGGGACCCGCATCGCGGAAGAAACCGCGACCCGTCCGAAGCCGATGGTCGAGATCGGCGGCAAGCCGCTGCTGTGGCACATCATGGCCCTCTACGCGGGGTACGGGTACAACGACTTTCTGGTGGCATGCGGATACAAAGGCGAGCTGATCAAGGAGTACTTCCGCAACGCATTCCTCGGCTCGAGCGACTTCGTCGTCGAGCTGAAAGATGGCTCGGTGCAGGTGCTGAACCCTCCGCAGCTGGACTGGCGGGTGGGACTGATCGATACCGGTCTCGAAACCAAGACGGGCGGGCGCCTCCGGCGCCTGGCGGGGTGGATCGGGCGCGAGACGTTCATGGCCACCTACGGAGATGGAGTCGCCGACATTGATATCCGCGCGCTGGTAGAGTTCCACCGCCGGCATGGGAAGATCGGAACCGTGACCGCTGTGCGACCGCCGGCGCGCTTTGGTGGTCTGGTGCTTGAGGACGGCCGGGTCCGCGAGTTCTCCGAGAAATCGCAAACCGACGTCGGCTGGATCAACGGCGGGTTCTTCGTTTTTGAGCCGCGGGTATTCGACTATTTGGAAGGCGATGACACTGTGCTCGAGCGGGCTCCCCTCGAGCGCCTTGCCGCTGACGGGGAGCTGATGGCCTTCCGGCATACCGGATTCTGGCAGCCGATGGACACGATCCGCGATCGCGAGCATCTCGAAGCGCTCTGGAACACCGGCCAGGCACCCTGGAAAGCGCGGGCATGAGTTTCTGGGATGGGCGGAAGGTCTTCGTCTCCGGGGCGACGGGGCTGCTGGGATCGTGGATGACCGAAGAGCTGCTCTCGCGCGGCGCGCAGGTCACGGTGCTGATGCGGGACTGGGTCCCCGACAGCCGAGCCGTGACGGCCGGCCTGCTGGAGCGCTGCCAGGTGGTTCGTGGCGACCTCGAAGACCTGGCGGTGGTCGTGCGGACCCTGAACGAGTACGAAGTAGACAGTGTTTTCCACCTTGGCGCGCAGGCCATCGTCGGGATCGCGGCGCGCTCGCCCCTCTCCACATTCGAGTCGAATATCCGGGGAACCTGGACGCTGCTCGAGGCGGCCCGGCAGTGTCCCAAACTGATTCAGCGCGTCGTGGTGGCCTCGAGCGACAAGGCGTACGGCGCCCACGATCACCTGCCGTACACCGAGGACATGCCGCTGCTCGGCCGCTTTCCGTACGATGTATCCAAGGCCTGCGGCGACCTGATCGCGTTGTCGTACTTCCACACCTACGCCCTGCCGGTCGCAGTCACCCGCTGCGGGAACCTGTTCGGTGGCGGGGATCTCAATTTCAACCGGCTGATCCCGGGAACGATCCGTTCCGGGCTGGCGGGCGAACGGCCACTGATCCGCTCGGATGGCAGCTTCGTTCGTGATTACTTCTTCGTGCGCGATGCGGTGAAGGCCTATCTGCAGCTCGCGGAACGCCTTCCCGAGCCGGGCATCCTGGGCGAGACGTTCAACTTCGGTTCCGAAGCGCCGCTCTCGGTGCTCGAGGTGGTGGACAAAGTGTTGGCCGCGCTGGGACGCAACGACCTCGAACCGGTGATTCTCAACGAGGCGCAACACGAAATCCCGCGGCAATACCTGGACTGCACCAAGGCACGAACCTGGCTCGGCTGGCGGCCGGCATGCTCGTTCGAGGACGGGCTGCGGGACACGGTCGCCTGGTATCGGCAGTGGCTCGCGCGCTCAACCCCGCCCTGAGGCGGGCGCGGGTTCAGCTCGACGCCACCGTTGTCCGGACGCCCGATTCTATCGTCGTTTCGGGAGCCCAGCCGGAGAGCGAGCGGAGCAGTTGGACGTTGACCGGATCGTGCGCCATTTCGTGGGGGCGGGTTGGCAAGGCTCCGAATCGCAGCCGATCGGCTGCGATGCCCAGCACGCGAGCGGCGCATTCCACGAAGGCGCGCACCGTTTCGAGCTTCCCGGTCGCGAGATTGACGGGGCCGAGCCGGTTCCCGGTCAGCGCTCCGAGCCGGAGCAGTCCCTCGACGACATCGTCCACGAAGGTGAAGTCCCGCCGCTGGCTCCCATCAGTCAGCGGGATCTCGCCTCGGGTGTACCTGGCTGCGAGGAGTGTGGGCAACAGTCGCCCCGCCCGCTCTCCGGGCCCGTAGACCGTGAAGAGCCGCGCGGCGACGGCCCGCAGCCTGCCGGCCCTGGCGGCGTCGCCCAGGCTCCTGGTTCCCTCGAGCTTGGTCCGCCCATAGAGGGTCGTCGGGTTCGGCGCGGTGGTCTCGGCGAGATCTCCCTGCGCGCCTCCATACTCGGCTGCGGATCCGACGTGTACCAGATGCTGCCCGGACCAGGAGGGGTCGGCCTCCCCCGCGCACGCGCTCGCGAACTCGAGCACGAGATCACTGTTGATCCGCCGCGCCAGCGAAGGGTCCACCTCGCTCGGGTTGACGCCATAACCCGCGAGGTTGAAGCTGATCGCCGGCCGCACGACCTGGACCAGCTCCGCCGCGCTCCCAGGCCGGGCCAGATCGGCCTGGTGAAGGACTCCGGGCAGGTCCTCCGCCGTCGCAACCTCCCGGACTCCGCAGTACAGCTCCGCTCCCGCTTCGGCTAGGCGTTGCGCTACCCGTCGCCCGATGAATCCGCTGGCCCCCAGCACGAGGACGCGCCGGTTCCGATACTGCTCCCGCCAACTCACGGAGCCGGCGCGAGGGAATCGGAGCGGGCCAGCAATGCCGCTCCGGAGAGTGGACCCGCCACAACCTCAAAGCCACCCGGGGCGACGGTCGGACCGTTGAGGATCCAGAAGGATCTGCCGACGTAGGCGCGAACGAGCTCCCGGCGGGTCTCGGGACCGCGGTCCCACGCGAACAGCGGCTGCCCGCTGGTTGGGTTGATCGGGTTATTGACCGTCGCCGAGGCATAATCCGGGAATCGGCGCCCCCGGACCAGGACGATCGCGTTCCCGAAGAGGTGTTCGGAGGCCAGCCGCCGGACATCCGGACGCATGCTGCGATAGTGGAAGTATTTATCTGCCGCGCGCCAGGGAACGAAGAGCAGGATGGTGGCAGCCACGAGAATCGCCGCACCCGCCATCACCCGGCGTCCCGCCCCGGGGACGCTTCGCTCGGCCATCGCCTCCAAGTGCTCGAGCCCCCGGGCGGTGAGCGCGATGCACGGGACGATGATCAAGTACCAGTAGCGGGCCCCGAAGTCAGGGCCTCCACTGAACCAGTACAGACTCTGGATGCCGGCGACGAAGACAATAACGCCCAGCAGCAGCCAATCCGGACGGCGAACCTTGCCGGCTGCTAGCCAGAGCGTGAGCAGCAAGAGTGAGCCAGTGGCCCAGCCCAGCAGCTCAACGTTGGTCTGGAACAAATTGAGGTTTGCGTTGACGGCGACGTCGATCGGCCCGTGACCGGGGAAGGGGTCCACACCCGGCCAGCCAAGGCCTCGGTTGGCGCCGAAGCCCAGCGCATTGGTGCCCACGCCGTACAGGGTGTCGGTGTACTGCATGAGTGGGAAGACGCGCGCCGATCCCGTAAGCGCGCGGTTGTAGGGAAAGACCACGCTCGCCGCTACCAGCGTCGTGAGGGTGAGCGCGGCGGATGGAGCGAGACGAACCCGTCTGCCGCGTGCCCCCAGGGACCAGACTCCGAGCAGCAGGGCCACGGTGAACCCGTCGAGCGGACGGATCAAGCTCAGCAGACCGAGGCAGCTCCCACCGACCACGGCCCAGCGAAGCCGCGGATCGCGGCGCAGGCGCGCCACGGCCACCGCCGCCGCGAGGGCGCAGGTCAGCGTGGCGGTATGGGTCATGAGATTCATCGCCATGAAAAGGTGCCATGGCGAGGCGGCGAGCAGCACGACCGCGATCCGGGCCGTACGTCGTGGATAGAGCTCCCGAAGGAGGACGTAGGCCAGCAGGATGTTGACGCCGCCCAGGACCGGATTGACGAGCCAGGGCACACCGAAGAAGGCTCCGGCCGCGAGAATCGCCGGCCAGCCGGGCGGGACCGGGGAGAACCAGCGGTCCGACTGATACATCATCAAGTCCACGTTGAACGCGTCGGGCACCGGAGGCAGCGGCATGGCGAGCTGGCCGGCCGCGAAGTAACGGGCGTGATAGAGGTAGACGACCTCATCCGGCACGTGCGGATGCCGCTGGTAAGCGACGAGCGCCAGGCCCACCGCCAGGAGAGTCACCCCCAGCGCGAGTCCCCATACCAGGTGATCCGGGCCGCCTGGCTCCACAACCTCATTTCCGAGCGGCCCGAAGCGGCGATCGACGAACTCTCCCGCGGCGGCGAGCGACCCGCTGCTCAGAGTGCCGGCGATCAGGAGAATGTTGGCGAGCTGCACGAGCTGCACGAAGGAAGCGAAGAGCAGCTCACCCGCGTACGCCGCGGGATCGCGGGAGAGGGTTGCGCTCGTGAGGACGAAGACCGCCGAGACCAGCACGAGCCCTCGCGGGCCAACGAGCTTTAGCATGCCACCGACGGATCGACGTGCGCGCAGCAGTCCCCAGAGGACCAGCAGCGCCTGGCCCGCGAACAATGCGAGGGGGAGGGGACGCGCGGCCAGCAGGAGCGGCAGGGAGGGATAATGCTGGTAGCCGACCTGGTGACCTGCGTGAATCAGCAGCAGGCTGCCGAGATACCCCGCGAGAAAGAGCGCGAGCCATCCGGGGGCCCTGTCCGGCATGCCCACTCAGCGATCCCGCTGATACACGATGCCGCCCTTCATGACGAACCCAACCCGTTGCAGCGCGGAGATGTCACGCAGCGGATCCTGCTTCACCGCGATGAGATCGGCAAAACGCCCGGCCGCCAGCGCGCCCAGGTTGTCGGCCTGGTCCAGCAGGCGCGCCGCCACGCTGGTCGCGGAGCGAATGGCCTGCATCGGGCTCATCCCGTACTCGACCATGATGGTCAGCTCCTGCGCCTGATTCTCGGTCCAGGCGTAGCCGCCGGCGTCGGTGCCGTAGGCGATCAACTCGGCCGCCCCCCGCTTGAGCGCTTCGGCAAAGGCCGAGCGCGCCAACTCCGCCATCCGCGGCCAGATTCCGCCTCGTCCGGCGGCAACGTAGCGGCCGACGAACAAGGTGGGACACCAGTACACCTGCTGGCGGACCATGCGCTCGAGCAGATCGGGCGTCATGCCGTGACCGTGCTCGATGCTGTTCACGCCGGCCCGGAGCGCCGCGTCGATCCCGTCCCACGCCATGGCGTGCGCAGCCACCTTGCGACCCAGGCGGTGCGCCTCGTCCACCAGGGCATGCATTTCTTCCTCGGTGAAATTGACCCGGCTGCGCAGCCGTCCGTCCTCACCGAGATAGTAGGCCCGGTCGGCGTAGAACTTGATCCAGTCCGCGCCGAACTTGACCTGCTCGCGCACCGCTCGCCGGATCTGTTCCGGGCCGTCGACGATCTGCACGCCCTCGGGAACCCGCAGCTCCCAGGAATAGCCGGAGAGGGGGTACATCCCCGTGGGCGCCAGCGCGCGAGTCGCCACGAACAGATGCGGGCCGGGAATCACGCCGCGCAGGATCGCGGTCTTGACGTCCACGTCCGCGTACAGCGCGCCTTCGGTTTCCAGGTCGCGCAGGGTGGTGAAGCCGTTGGAGAGTGCGGTGCGCACCGCCGCGGTGGCGCGAATGGTCCGGTAGGGAATCGACTCCTTCAACAGCTGGGCGTCGTAGTCGGCGTCGGTGATGTCGCCCTGGAGCAGAATGTGGGTATGGGCGTCGATCAGTCCCGGCAGCACCGTCATGCCCGAGAGATCGATGCGGTCGGCGCCTCCCGCTTTGGCGGAGACCGCCGCCCAGGCACCGACCTCGAGAATCCGCTCGCCTTCAATGAGGATGGCCTGATCGACGCGGACGTCAGTACTGCTGCCGTCGATCAGGCGGCCGGCGCGAAGGAGCGTGCGATGGACGGTCGACCCCTGCCCGGCGGCGGGCACACTCGAGAACGCCGTGAGCAAGAGCACGGCGCAAAACGCTGGGCGGCACATGAGGTCTCTCTCCGGGTAAGCCGCTGCATGGTATGCGTCCCCTGCGTCGTGCGCAAACCTCATTCGGCATCGGTGCGGCTGCCGTGGCGGAGCAGCCCCCCGAGAGACCAGTCCAGCACGCCCGCGATGAATTGCTCGTCCAGCAGACCGGCCGGATCGAATTCCGTGAAGCCGTCCCGGAGCATCGCCTGGTGCAGCAGCAGTGAGGGAAGCGCGTGCAGAGCGAAGTCGTGGGTGGTCGGGCGAAACTCGGCGCGCGCGCGTCCCGCCGCCAGCACGCGCTCGAAGCGTGCCCGCATGGGCAAGATGATCTCATCGAAGTAAAAACGCCCCAGCTCGGGAAAGGCGGTCCGCTCCGCGTACACCAGACGGATGATTCGCAGCAGCTCCGGCCGGCGCAGTGCCGCCCAGGTCTCCCGGATGAAGCGCTCCAGTTTCTTGCGGGCCGAATCGGGAAAGAAGCTGGAGGCGACGACTTCCTGCTC
The DNA here is from genome assembly GCA_964649225.1 of uncultured Gemmatimonas sp. Taxonomy (GTDB): domain Bacteria; phylum Gemmatimonadota; class Gemmatimonadetes; order Gemmatimonadales; family GWC2-71-9; genus JABFSM01. The sequence continues at coordinate 11,506 of CAZYPO010000020.1, forward strand.
CGGCGAGACGCGCGCCTGACTCCGTATCATCGCGCGGAAGAGCGCCGCTTTGGAATCGAAATAGAGATAGAGGGTCGCCTTGCTCACGCCCGCCTGGCGCGCCACATCGGTAAGCCGTGCGCGCCCATAACCCGCGTCGCCGAAGACCGTGAGCGCGGCCCGCAGAATTTCTTCGGGGCGTGCGCCGGGTCGTCTTCGCCAGCGGGGCGAGCGGGTCTGGACGCGCTGAGCTTTGGGCAGAAAGGTCGATTCCGATATATGACTGAGGGGTCAGTAACATCGTTCCAAATCGGCGTCTGTCAAATCACGCTGCGGTCAAGCCGAGAAGAAACTTGATAGGTCTTGCCCCAAAGCACTGTGCTTCATATGTTTACCTAACCCCGACCGGAGACATACCGGATGTCTGAGGCCTTTCTCAGCTCCGACGACTTCGATGAACAGGCCCACCAACTCTACAATCAAGGACGGTACGACGAAGCGCTCGAGACCCTGAAGGACGGGCTCGCCATTTATCCCAATGCGGTCGAGCTCCGCATTGGGATGGGGTACGCCTATCTGGCCCGGGAAGAATTCGCCTGGTCCCGGCGGGCCTTCGAGCAGGCGTTGGCCCTGGATCCCAACCACGAAGACGCGCTGGGCGGCATGGGGGAGGCGCTCCTCGCGGTGGGGGACCAGCGCGGCGCGCTGCAGAGCTTCGAGCGTTTGCTGCAGCTCGGCTTCCAGGAGGACCACGAGCTGATGCTGCAGGCCGGCCGCGCCCTGCTGCGCGGCGGGCTGCTCACCCCGGCCTATCGCTTTTTCGACCTGGCCCTGACTGCGGAAGCCGAGTGCGCCGAGGCCACGGCCTGCCTGGGGTATGTCACTCACCGGCTGGGACGCGATGGCGCCGCCTTCTACTGGCTCCGCCGCACCCTCGCCATCGATCCGCAGTACGCCGAGGCACGGATCTACCTCGCCAACATGCTGTATGACCGCGGCGAGAGCGCCGCCGCCCTGACCCATCTCGAGAAGACCAACCCCGAGGACCACCTCGACGAGCTGGGGCTCTGGCGCACCATCGAGCTCAAGCGGACCCTCTATCGGCTGGCCGACGACGATCCCGAGCTCTCCCCCTGGCTGGGCCGGCTGGGTGAGCTGCTGCCGGAGCCCGATCCCACCGAAGAGCTGCTCGCCGAGATCGAAGCCCAGCAACCGGACGGCAGCATTCGCGATCCCAACCAGCTTGAGCTGTTCGGCGCGCTGGTCGCCGAGCTGCCGGGCATGCAACGCAAGCACGGCCGCTTCGATTCGCACCAGGTCACGACGCTGAGCGGTAGCGTGCTGCGGGGAACCTGGGACGAAATCCTGCTGCAGCTCAAGGTCTCGGAGCACGGCGCGACCCTGGTGTCGCTCTCGGAGTTCATGGCGGGGCTGGCTCGCCGGGGCCGGGAAGAAACCGGTGTGATCATTCCCCTCAGTGATGCCGAAGCCTTCATTCGCGGAAGCGCTGAAGCGGGAGTGTTGCGGATCGTGCAGTGATTGTCCTGGAAGCGGTGTCGAAGGTCTTCCGGTCGCTGACCGGCCGGACCACCGTCTCCGCGCTGAGTGATTTCTCCCTCGCCGTCGAGCGCGGCGAGGTCGTTGGGATTGCCGGGCCGAACGGCGCGGGAAAATCCACCCTGATTTCGCTGGTACTCGGTTACCTGCAGCCCAATCACGGCCAGGTGCGGGTGAACGGCGTGGCGCCGCGCTCGTACGTGGAGTCGCATGGCGTCGGATATCTCACCGAACTGGTCGCGGTGCCTCCCCGTTGGACGGTCACGAGCACGCTGCGGCGCTTCGCGGTGCTCGGGCGGCTGGGCGGCTCCGCCGCACGGCGCGTCGAGGAAACCATCGAGCTGACCGGCCTCGCGGAACACGGTCGCAAGCAGGTCAAGCAGCTCTCCAAGGGTACCCTGCAGCGGCTCGGCCTGGCCCAGGCGTTGCTCACGGATCGCGAGCTGGTGATTCTCGATGAGCCGACCCATGGCCTCGACCCCCTGTGGACCCAGCGGTTCCGCGACATCGTGCGCGGACTGCGCCGCCCCGAGCGGGCGATCCTGATCGCTTCGCACAACCTGGACGAGCTGGAGCGGGTGGCCGACCGGGTCGCGATTATCCACCAAGGGCGGCTGCAGCGGATCGTGCGGGCCGGCGAAGGCGCTGCCGCTTCGGTGTATCGCTTGGTGCTGGCCGCGCCATTCGAGCTCCTCGCCGAAGCATTTCCAGGGGCCAGCCCCGTCGAGGGCAGGCCGCTGGAATACCAGGTGCGTGGCGAGCTTGCCGGCCTCAACGCCGGACTGGCGCGGCTGCTCTCCCTCGGCGGGCAGCTGGCGGGTTTCTCGGCCGAGCAGAGCGGCCTGGAGCGCGAATTCCGCGCGGCAATGGGAGAGGGTGCGCCATGAATCCGCGGATGCCGCTGCGCTACCTTGGCTGGATGGCGCGCGATGCCGCGCTGCGGCCGGGGCTCGCTGGCCTTGTCTTCGCCGCCCTCGCGGCCTTCATCGCCACTCGGCTTCCGGGCCCGTTCACCGAAACCTCCGCGCGGGACTTTCTGATCCGCATGGTGGGGCAACTTGGCTGGCTGGTGGTGCTGATCGCGACCACCGGCATGGTGAGTTGGGATCGCGCCAGCGGGTATTACCGGTCGCTCTTCAGCCAGCCGGTGAACCCGGGCCTGTACTACCTGCAGCGCTGGCTGATTTGTGGCGTGGCCGTCGCCGCCTTTGTCCCCCTGACGAGTCTGGGAATGCTCAGCGTCGCGGGGAGCTTTCCCTTCTCGGGGCCGCTGCTGGCGCGGCTCATGCTCACGTATCTGTTGCTGGGTGGACTCACCTTCGCGTTCTCGACGCTGCTGCGGGCCGACTGGATGTTCGCGTTCCTGTTCTCGGTCCTGGAGTCCGTGCTTTGGGGGCTGGAGCGGAACGGGGCGCCGCTCAGCGCATTCAGCAAGCTGCTGGTCCGCGTGCTGCCTCCGTTCCACACCGGCCTCGGAGGATTCGGCGCGATGGCCTATCCAACCGGCGCCGAGCTCACTCATGCCCTGCTCTACGGCACCGGGCTGCTCGCGATCGCGCTGGCCGTGTTGACTTTTCGTCCAATGGGGAGCGGCGGGCGAGCGTGAGCGACCGCTGGACCGGGGACGTCCGGCGCGAGGTGCTGCCGAACGGCCTTACCCTGCTGGCGCAACCGGTTCGGGGCGCCACCGCGGTCGCGGCGGTGAGCCACGTGCGCGCGGGATTCTTCGATGAGCCCGACCGCCTGGCCGGCATCAGCCACGTGCTCGAGCATATGCTCTTCAAGGGCACGCCGACCCGTGGCGTGGGTGAGATCGCGCGGGAAATGAAGGCGGCGGGCGGCTATCTCAACGCAGGCACCGGCTACGATCACACCGCCTACTACGCCGTGCTGCCGCCCGAGTCACTTGCCGTGGCACTCGATCTCCAGGCCGATGCCATCCGGCGCAGTCTGCTCGATCCCGAGGAGCTCAAGCGCGAGCTCCGGGTGATCATCGAGGAAGCCAAGCGCAAACTGGACACCCCCTCCGCCGTGGCCGGGGAGACGCTCTACGCGCTGCTCTTCGACCGGCATCGTATCCGCCGCTGGCGGATCGGCACCGAGGCGCAGCTCGCGGGGCTGACCCACGCGGACGTGACCGGCTACTACCGCTCCCGCTACGTGCCGTCCCGAACCATCGTGGCGATGGCCGGATCGCTCGATCCCGAGCGGGCCTTGGCCGCCGCGCGCGAGTGCTACGAGGGATGGACGGCCGCGGCCCCCGTGCTGGATCCCTCTCCGACGGAGCCGGTTCACCACGAAGTGCGCGGCCGCAGCATCCGCGGTGATGTTCGCCTCGCCGATCTTGCGCTCGGCTGGCGCTCCGTTCCCGCGCTGCACCCTGATGCCGCCCCACTCGACATTGCGGCGCTCATCCTGGGCAGCGGCCGCGCGAGCTGGCTGTACCGGGCACTGCGCGCGCGGGGAGTCGTCACGTCCATAGGAGCCGGGCATTTTGCGCCCACCGAGGTGGGGGTCTTCTCGGTGGGGGTCCAGCTGGATCCGGCTCGGCTGGGCGAAACGCTTCAGGGCGTGGCCGACTGCGTGGCCCGGCTCCGCGACAGCGGCCCTTCCGAAGCGGATCTGGCGCGCGCGCACACTCTGCTCATCGCCCGGTGGGCCAGGCGAATGCAGACCGCCGAAGGGCGTGCCGGAGCGCTCGCGGCGGCCGAGGCTCTTGGCAGGGTCGAACTGGTGGATGAGGAGTATGAGCGCTTGCTCGCGGTGGATGCCGGGCAAGTCCGGCGAGCGTTAGCGGAATGGCTGCGCGCCGACTCGGTGGCCGCGGTCGCGTACCTTCCGGAGAACGCGCCGGAGGAGCTCGATGCCGAGCGCCTCCGGGCCGCATTCGAGGGCGCGGGGGGGAGTGCGCCGGCCGAGCCTGCGATCGTTCGCATTCCACTGCCCCGCCCGGTTCCCGCGCGGGGCATCACAACTGGCGGAGTGCTACACGTTTCCCTGGCCGGCGCCGACCTATTGCTCGCGAGCAAGCCGGGAGTTGCCCTGGTTTCGCTGGGCGTTTACCGACGGCGCACCGTTCCCGACACCCTTCAGACCGCAGGGTTGGCGGCGCTCGCCGTGCGGGCGGCGGTGCGAGGTGCCGGCGACCTGGAGGCGGGCTCCCTGGCGCTGGGGTTCGAACAAATGGGCGGCACCGTCGCTCCGCTCATTTCCGCCGACTGGTTTGGATTCGGGACCTCGGTGCTCTCGGCGGAGGCCCTGGGAGGCGCTGCCCTACTCGACCTGGTGATGCGGTCCCCGCGGTACGACGGCGAGGAGGTGGCCCTCGAGCGCGCCGCACTAGCGGATGAGGTCGCCCGGGCGGCGGACGACATGACGCGCTACCCGATTCAGCTCGCCCTGCGCGCCGCGTTCGGCGACACCGGATATGGCTTGCCGATCCAGGGGCTGCCGGATTCGGTGCCCGCCCTCTCCGATGGCATGGTTCGGGCCTGGCACGCCTGCGAGCTCGCGGCGGGAAGAACCGTCTGCGTGGCGGTGGGAGAGCTCGATCCGGAGCAGCTCGCGGAGCAGCTGGCCGGGCTCTTCGCCACGAGCCCGGCGCGGAGCGATGCAATGCGATCTCGCGACCGCCAACGAACCAGGCCGGACTTTCAGGAGTCGGTCGTCGAGCGCGCCAAGCGGCAGACCGCTTTGGCCATGCTCTTTCCTGGCCCCGCCAGGTCCGATCCGGCCCGCTTCACTGCCGAAGTGTGGTGCGCGATCGCGAGCGGACTGGGCGGGAGACTGGTCAGTGCGCTCCGCGAACAGCGATCCCTGGCATATGCGATCATCGCGTCGCCCTGGGAGCGCGCGGGCGCGGGAGCGCTCCTCCTCTACCTCGCCATGTCTCCGGAGCGCGAGGCGGAAGCCCGCGCGGCGCTGCTTCGGGAGCTGGCGCGCTTCGCAGCCGAGCCGCCCCATGAGGACGAGCTCACCCGGGCGATCAACTACCTCACCGGACAGGTCGCGGTGGAGCGGCAGACCTCGGGATCGGTCGCGGCGGAAATCGCGGATGCCTGGCTCGCAGGGACCGGTCTCGAGGAGCTGGTGGATCCCGCGGCAGGATACCGGGCCGTGAGCGGGGAAATGGTGCGGCAATTCGCCGCGGCGAGCTTCGACGAAACTCGCCGCGTAGAAGGAATCGTCCGGGGGCGCTAGACGGAATCGCCGGTCTTGTATGTTTCGGGCCGGGCAGAATCCCTGGGAGCGACCTTGGCGGAATCCGGCTGGGCTGAAGCGAGTCGGGGCGAGGAAGGGCGGCCGGTGCGGCGTCCCTGGTTGTCGCCGGCGGACGCGTTCACCGTGGTGCGGATCCCCCTGGCGATCGCTTTCATCGTGGTGGCGGACATGGACTGGAGGCTCGCCATTCTGGGCGCCGCAGGCGCCAGCGATTTCGCCGACGGGTTCGTGGCGCGTCGTTTCGGCGGGTCCCGTCTCGGCAGCTTTCTCGACCCGGTCGCCGACAAGTTGTTCATGGCCTGCGCATTCGGAGTGGTGCTGTTTTCCCGGGCGTTGTCTCCACTCGAGATTCTCGGCGTGCTGGCGCGCGATTTTGCCGCCGCGCTGGCCTTCGTCATCACCCTTGTGCTGCGGCGTCCGGCGGCGATTCCGGCCCGTCTGGGCGGCAAGGCAGTAACCATCGGGCAGCTGCTCACCCTGCTCGCGTTCGTGCTGGGCTCCCCGCTGTTACGTCCGCTGGCCTGGGCCACCGCGGCTGTCGCGCTCTACGCGATCTGGGACTACATCCGGGTGGCGGCGGCGCAGAAACGGGCGCTGGGTGAATGAGGTCGACTTCCCGAACCACGGCGACATCCGAAGGAGTGCCGCTATGATCGACGACAACCTGCGCGCCGCCGCCGTCAAGTGGGAAGGTGGCTTGCGCTTTCGCGGCGGCGTGGCCGGGGGACCGACTGCCCTGATCGATGCCCACGGCGAGCAGGCCCCTGGCCCGATGGTGACGCTCCTCCTCGCGGCAGCGGGGTGCAGCGGCGCGGATATCGTCGGGATCCTGGAGAAAATGCAAGTCACCCTGCATGAGCTCAGCGCGGAGGTCACCGGCCGGCGGGCGCCCGACCATCCCAAGCGCTATCTCACCCTGCATTTTTCCTATCGGATCCGCGGAGACGGGTTGGACGAGGCCAAGGCGCGCCGAGCGGTGGATCTTTCTCATCAGAAGTACTGTTCCGTGCTGCATTCCCTGAACGCCGACATCGCCATCACCTACGACCTCGATCTCGGGTGAGCTACCGGCGTTTTGGCCTGCTCGCGCTGTGGTTCATCTGCCAACCCATTCGCCTCACTGCCCAGGGGCCGGTTGTCGTCGAATGGGGCCTCCACGCGACTGCCACCATCGTCGACAGCCTGCGCGTCGGACTCTTTGCCGGTCCGCGGCTCGGACTCCGGACGCTTGGGGGAACGCGGGGAGTGGTTTCCTTTGGCGTGGGCGTGCGAGGGGACTCCGCTAGCGCGCGGGCCGAGGCAGCGATCGAGTACCAGCTCTCCCCGCGGGCGGTTCGGCGGATGGGGGTGTACTTCGGAGCCGGTTTGGCCGGAGTCGTGGGAGCTGGTCGGGGCGGGTATCTGCTCCTGTACCTCGGACTCGAGCGGAGTGCCGGGCTTCCTTCCGGCTGGGCGGTCGAAGCCGGTCTGGGCGGCGGATTCAGGATTCGCGGGGCCTACCACTGGCGCCGCTTTCCGGGCGGCTGGCGGCCGGAACGATGAAGCAGGCCGCCTCAGGCGCTGGGCGAGCCGGCGGTCTCGGGCTTGGCGCGCACGATCGGCTTGCAGAATCGCTCGCCGAGCAGGCGGACCTGGGAGAGCTCTTTCTCGCTCAGATCGGTGTAGCGCTCCGCGAGGTACTGCATGGTGTCGTCCATCCATTCCTTCTGATGCTCGGGCTCGGCCTCGGTCACGCCGCAGCGGAGGATGTGGCTGAACAGCTCATCCCGCGCTTGATCGACGAAAGAGGGTCCTGCAGGGCGGTCGGTCTTCTTTCTGATGGTCATGCACCTTCCTTTGAGGGGGGGTCCCCGAAGCGGATGGCTCAGGCGTAAGCCGTTGCTTGGAAACAATATAATGGCTTGTACCGGATTGGCGCAAAGGGGGCCGTTCATTACATTTGGCGCGGTCGGAGCGGCGGCCTGGCGCGATGAGGCAGGGGCATGGCGGAGCACGACAACGAGGTCTACGACGACGGCAGGATCGAGGAGCTCCGGAAGATGCTCCGGGCACTCGCCGAGCGAATCCTCGAGTTGGACCGGTCGGGCCGGCTCCTGCAGCAGGTGCCAGAATTGCTCCGACGGATGGGCGATCTCCGCTCCGAGCTGTTTCATTATGAGGTCCGGTCCACCTACGACACGCCGGAAATCGCGGAACACCGCCGGCTGGTGGATGAGTCACGCGAACAGCCCGACATCCTGAGCCCTGATCCCGAGGACGACGAGCCATGGCGGCATCCCCGTCAGGAGTAAACCGCTTCTACCTGGTGCTGGGCGCCGTGGCGCTCGCGGGCATCGCGGCGCTGGTGTACCAAGTCAAGAAGCCCGAAGCCGTCAGCATCCCGGCCAACGTGATGGTGCTCGCCGCCGACACCGCTGGCTTCCGCGGCTATGTCCTGGGCGCCGATTCCGCCCGGCTCGAGGTCAGCGAGTACGCCGATTATCAATGTCCCGCCTGCCAGGTGTTCGAGACGATTCAGTTCCCGGCGGTGCGGGAGCAGTTGATCGCCTCGGGCAAGGTCCGCTGGCGTTACCGCGACTTCCCGCTCGACAACGTGCACGCCAACTCGCGGGTCGCGGCTCACGCGGCGGCTTGCGCGGAAGAGCAAGGCAAGTACTGGGAGCTGCACTCGGCGATTTATGACCGACAAATGGAGTGGGCCGACAGCCGTAACGCGGCCGGCGTTCTGAGCGAGCTGGCCGGCACCGTCGGGCTGGACCGCAAGCGCTTCGACGCCTGCATGAGCAGCACCAAGTACGCGGGGCGGATCCAGGCGAGCCTCGAGGAGGGGACCCGGCTCGGAGTCGGCTCGACGCCGACTTTCCTGATCGCGGGCCGGCTCTACCCCGGCGTGCTGTCCTCCGACAGCCTGCGGTCTCTGATCGAACACGCCCAGCCCCAGCGCACTCCGTGACCCGTGCGCGGATGGGGATGGCGCTGCTCAGCCTGGCGGGCCTGTTCGTCGCGGCCTACCTCTATCTCTTCAAGATCGGGAAGATCGGAACGCTCGCCTGCGGGACCGGCAGCTGTGAAACGGTGCAGCTCTCGCCCCAGAGCCGGTTTTTCGGGGTGGACGTGGCGCTGATCGGGGTGGTGGGCTACGCCGTCCTGTGCTGCCTCTCCTTGCTCTCGCTGCAACCGCGCTTTGCGGGCCCGGCCTGGCCCTCGCGGCTGCTGGCGGTGCTCTCCGGGGTCGCGGTCCTGTTCACGGCCTATCTGACGGCGCTTGAGCTCTTCGTCATCCACGCGATCTGCCGCTACTGCGTGGCCTCGGCCGTCATCATCGTGCTGCTGTTCCTGCTGGCGGCGCGGGACCTTCGTCGCAGCGCCGCTTTCGCGGCATGAGCCTGGACGCCGGCGGGACGCGCACCCCCCCAAGGGGCAAGGCGCTCGCGGGGCTTTCCCTCGCGGCGCTCGGAGTGGTGTACGGTGACATCGGCACCAGCCCGCTGTACGCCATCAAGGAGTGCTTTCTTCCCGAGCATAACCTCCCCCTCACCCACGACAACGTGCTGGGGATTCTCTCGCTCATCTTCTGGTCGCTGGCCTTCGTCATCTCGTTCAAGTACGTCACCGTGCTCCTGAAGGCCGACAACCGGGGTGAGGGAGGCATCATGGCGCTCCTGGCCCTGGTGCGGCCGGTCGGCGAGGCGAGCGGCCGGCGCAGGGCGCTGGTCCTGCTGGGTCTCTTCGGTGCGGCGCTCCTCTATGGGGACGGGGTGATCACACCGGCCATTTCGGTGCTGGGCGCGCTGGAGGGAATCAGCGTCGCGACCCCGGCCTTCAAGGACTACATCGTCCCCCTGGCCGTCGGCTTCCTCGTGGCGCTCTTCCTCTTTCAGAAGCGCGGCACGGCCGGAGTCGGCCAGGTGTTCGGACCGATCATGATCGTCTGGTTCACCGCGATCTCCATCTTCGGCGTGCTGGGGATCATGCGCGCGCCCTCGGTGCTGCTGGCGATCAATCCGTGGTATGCCGTCAACTTCTTCCTGAGGGATGGCGTGGTCGGTTTCCTGATCCTGGGCTCCGTGGTGCTGGTCTTCACCGGCGGCGAGGCGCTCTATGCCGATATGGGGCACTTCGGCGCCCGCCCGATCCGCCTGATGTGGTTCACGGTCGCCATGCCCGCTCTCCTGATCAACTACTTCGGGCAGGGCGCGTTGCTGCTCGCCGACCCGTCGGCAGTCGACAATCCGTTTTACCGTCTGGTGCCCCCGGCGCTGCTGTATCCGATGGTCATGATCTCGCTGGCCGCCGCGGTGGTGGCGAGCCAGGCGCTGATCAGCGGAGCGTTCTCGCTGACGCGGCAGGCGGTGCAGCTCGGCTACACGCCTCGCGTGACGGTCGTGCACACTTCGCATCATGAGGCCGGTCAGATCTACGTGCCCGAGGTCAACAAAATCCTCATGCTCGGCTGTCTTGCGGTCGTGCTGGGCTTCCAAAGCTCGACCGGGCTGGCGGGCGCCTACGGCATCGCGGTGACGGGAACCATGACCACCACCACGATCCTTTTCGCCAAGGCCGCGCACAGCCACCTCGGCTGGAGCCCTTGGCGGATCGTGCCGCTCGTGACGCTGTTCCTGCTGGTGGATCTGTCGTTCCTGGGCGCCAACCTCGTGAAGATCCCGGCCGGGGGCTGGTTCCCCATTCTGCTGGCGATCGGGATCTTCGTGCTGATGGTCACTTGGAAACGCGGCCGGCTGATCCTGACCACGACTATGCGGGAGAACTCGCTGCCGCTCAACTTGTTCATCCAGGATCTGGCACGGCGCGCCCCGGTGCGGGTACCGGGCACCGCGGTGTTCATGACGTCGGACGCGACGATCGCGCCCGCCGTGTTGCTGCACCACCTCAAGCACAACAAGGTGCTGCACGAGCGGGTGATCCTGATGTCCGTGGTGACCCGGGAGATTCCGCAGGTGTCGGAGGGGGAACGCATCGAGCTCAAGTCACTGGGCCAGGGATTCTATACTCTGATCGCCGCCTACGGGTTTATGGAATCACCCAATGTCCCGGCGGTGCTCGCGCAATTGCAGCCGCTCGGGCTCGAGGTCAAGGTGATGGAGACGACGTTCTACCTGGGACGGGAGACGCTGATCCCCACGAGCGCGAGCCGTGCCAAGCGGGCCGCGCTGGGGGCCAAGGGACTCTGGATGGCGATGTGGAGAAAGCGGCTCTTCATGCTGATGACCAACAACGCGCGCTCGGCGACGGCGTTCTTCCGCTTACCCGCCAACCGCGTGGTGGAACTGGGCGCGCAGGTGCAGATCTGAGCTCTATTTCGACACCGTCACCACCCGGTTGTACACCATCCCGATCACGCGTCCCAGCGCGTATCCCAGCACGAACCCGTACACGAATCCGATAAAGCTCCCCTGAATCGTGACGGAGTAGCCGGGAAAATACGCGCGCAGCAGCTGCAGGTGCTGGCCGACGTTCGGCCCTCCCCGCATGACCAGGAACATCGTCGCGACGAAGAGGCCTCCGCCGAGCAGGAGGCCCATGGCGATTCCCCAGGCGCGTGCGTTGAGCCGGGCGAGGGTGGTGTGAATCTCCCGGTTTTCTTCCTGGATTGTGGTCATGGAGTCAGCTTTCCGAGACGGGGCTCACACATGGTCGAGGAAATCGCGCGTACGGGCGAGCTCGGCGCGGGTTCGGATTACGAACAGCGAGACCGCCAGCACGAGATTGCGGCAGAAGGCCGTGAACCATCCGAATACGAATCCTACAAATCCGCCCCACGCGCCCCCGATCAGCGCTCCGGTCCAGGACAAGGAATAGCCCCTGAAGTACACGCTGAGCAGCTCGAGGTTGACCCCAGTCACGTGGCGTAACAGGGTCAGCGCGGTGAAGCCGAAAACCAGCAGCCCGCACGCCGCGCCAACCGCCGCGCCGAACGCGGCTTTGTGTAACGGAGCGAAAGCGAGCAGCAGCTCGGACGGAAGCTGACCGTCAGGATGGGGGGCGGATTGAGCGTTCATGGGGCTCTGCTCCTCCGGGTTCGCGCCCGATCGCCGACCGGACCGAAGCCAGTTGTTGAGGCCACTGGGGCTTCCGTCTGGGGGCCCCCTTCAAGCAGGTGCAGCACTACCCCGGCCACGACGGACACGCCGCTCATCACATAATACCAGAGGTTCATCGGGATCACCGCCAGCGCGAACAGTTCGCCGCGACGCCGGGCAAACCAGGCGAACAACGGCAGATTCCAGAGTACGATAACCAGCAACACGACAACTCCGGCTTCCGCCGAGGCGCGCGTCTGCGTTACCAGGCCCGCGAACAGGAGGAGCAACGCCAGCCCGACCAGCACCGTCTTGGTGCGCTCACCCCGCTTGACGTTGAGATGGGTCAGCGTCGCCATCCGCCGGCGCTCGAGGAGCAGGCGCACCCAGGGAATGCCCCGATCCAGCACGTCGGTGCGAACCGATCCCGAAAACCTCCAGTGCTTGAGGTGCGCGCCCTGGATGCCCGGATCGAGCAGGATGCTGCCGCCGTGATCCCGGAGCCGGTAGCCCAGCTCGATATCCTCGATCTGGGGGCGCCGGTAGCGCTGCTCATCGAAGCCCCCCACCGCCACGAAGGCGGAGCGGCGCACGGCCCCGCAACCCGCCCAGAAGGATTCGGCGGGGCCGGCTTCCGACAAGTGGACGTAGCGATGCAGGAGGTTCCGGTATTGGGAGAGAAACCCGGGGGCGACCGGGTTGTCATCGTAGGCCCCGAACACCGCGTTGATCTCCGGGTCCGCCTCGATGTCCTCGGCGAAGCGGCGCAGCGTGTCGGCGTGCACCACGACATCCGCGTCGATGAAGACTACCCATTCGCCGCGGGTCACTTCCACTCCGCGATTGCGCGCGTAGCCCGGTCCGTGCGGGCTGCCGGTCAGCGAAACCAGCCGGTCCGCGAAGGGCGCGGCCACCTCGCCGGTGCCGTCCGTGCTGGCATCGTCCACGATGATCAGCTCCCAGCGCTTGCGCGGGAGATCGTTGCCCAGGATCGCCCCGAGCGAGAGCGGCAGCAGCGCGGCGGCGTTGTGGGCCGGCACGATCACGGAGAGCAGAGGAGCCGTCACGGTTAGTGGCTCCTCAACCGGCGCGCCTGGCGGCGGCCCCAGATCCAGGCGAGAAACCTGCGCGACCCGAAGGAGGCGAGCCGGCGGGGATCGCGCAGATACCAGGCATCCAGCCGCGGCAGCCGGTGGGGCGCATCGCCGGGCTTGAGCGGGCGGAGCTCGGTAGTACAGGCACAGCGATACCAGCGCGCCGCGGCCCCGGCGATCCGCGGGTCCACCGCACCATAGGGATAGGCGAGTGAGTTGGGCCGCTCACCCACCCGGCGTTCGATCTCCTCCGCCGCACGCCCGAGCTCTGTCTCGAGCGCGGCCTCGTCGAGCCCGGTGAGCCTGGGATGGGTTCGGGTGTGCGCGCCGAGCCTCACCCCGCTCTCGCGCAAGCGGGCCAGCGCCTCCCAATCGAGCAGGGGGAGCACCGGGATCCCGGGCTCGCTGCGTCCTCCCCAGCGGTTGTCGCGCCCGACGTGCTCCGTCACGATAAAGAGCGTTGCCGCGAGGCCGTTCTGGCGGAGCAACGGAGCCGCCTCGGTCGCGAAGTTGGCAAAGCCATCATCGAAGGTCAGCGCCACCGCGGTCACCTCAGCGGAGAGACCCAGGAGCTCCTCCAGCCCCACCACCCGGACCGGGCCCGACGCCAGCCAGTGGATCTGGCGGCGGAATTCATCGGGACTCACCGAAATCGGGGAGCCCGAGGAGTCGACCGAGTGCCAAGTGAGAATGGCTCGCACGCCGGACCTCCTAGCGGGCCGCCAGGCGCGCCCGCTGATCCGCCACCACATCATCGATGATGGTGGAGAGCGGGATGCGGGGGCGGAACCCGATGGTGCGCTCCAGCTTGGTCAGGTCGGGAACCCGGCGCAGCATATCCTCGAACCCTTCAGCGTACGCCTCGGCGTAGGGGACCAGCACGATCTCGGAGCGGCTGCCGGCGGCGTCGCGCACCAGCTCGGCGAGGCGATGGATGGTGACTTCCTGATCGGAGCCGACGTTGAACACCCCGCCGACGGCCGCGGGCGCGACCAGCAGCCGGCGCAGGGCTTCGACGGCGTCTTTGACGTGCCCGAAGCAGCGAGCCTGGGTCCCACTGCCGTAGACGGTGATCGGCTCTCCAGCCAGGGCCTGGGCCGCGAAGTTGGGCAGCACCATCCCGTAGCGCCCGGTCTGGCGGGGGCCCACCGTGTTGAAGAGGCGGACCACGATGACCGGGACGTGCTTCTCGCGGAAGTACGCGAGCCCCAGCCATTCATCGAGCGCCTTGGAACAGGCGTAGGCCCAGCGGGAGTTGACCGTCGGGCCGAGGTGGAGGTCGTCTTCCTCGGTGAAAGGGATCTTCTCGCTCTTGCCGTACACTTCCGAGGTCGAAGCGATCAGCACCGGCTTCTGCTTCTTGGCCGCCGCGGCGAGGACGACTTCGCTGGCGCGAATGTTGGTCTCGATGGTGTGGACCGGCCGCTCCACGATCAGCCGCACCCCCACCGCGGCCGCCAGATGCACCGTCGCATCGCAACGGTCCAGGCACTCGGAGACGAGCGGCACGTCGAGTGCCGACCCGATCCGGTACTCGAATCCCTCGCGGCCCACCAGGGGGGCGATGTTGTCCATGCTGCCGGTGGAGAGGTCGTCGAGCACCAGGACCCGGTCTCCCTGCTCGAGCAGCCGGGTGGCCAAGTGGGAGCCGATGAAGCCCGCGCCACCCGTGATGAACAGCTTCATGAGCCCGCCCTCGCTGAGAGAGTCTCCAGCAGCCTCGTGTCGCCCTTCCGCTCCGCAGCCCCGCGCACGATTTCCAAGTACCGCGGCACCACGACGCGCTCGCACCAGTGCGCCTGAAACGCCCGGCGTCCGGCCTCGCCCAGCGCGGCGCGGCGGCCGGGGTCCGCGAGCAGGCCGGCCATCGCGGCGCTCAGCTCTTCCCGGGTGCCGAAGAGCTCGCCTCCGCCCGCGGTCTCCACGATTTCCGGCAGGGGACCGAGCCGCCGCGCGATGACCGGAGTCGCCTGCCGGAACGCCTCGAGCAGCGTGATGCCGAAGGTCTCGAAGCAGAGCGACGGCATGATGAGTGCCACGGCGTGCTGGTAGTACCGTGCCAGCTCTTCGCTGGCCACCCGCCCGAGGAAGCGCACCCGGTCCAGGCCCGCCGCCTGGGCGCGGAGCTCCCCCCCGAACTCGCCGTCGCCCGCGATGAGCAGGTCCGCGGCACCCGGGCCGGCAAAGAGGGGAATGACGTCCTGCAACCCCTTGATCCGCTCCAGCCTGCCGACGAAGAGAAAATACGGCCGTGCCTGGGGGCGCTGACCCGCTGCCGGCGCGTCGCTCCCCTCGGGAAGGAAGTAGGGCAACACCTCCATGGGGCGCGGAAAGCCGAATTCCTGGTGCTTGGCCCGGCTGAACTCGCTCATCGCGATGAACACGTCCACGTGGTGCAGCTCGCGCTCGAGCAGGCCGGTCCAGCGCCACAGCTGGGGCGGCCGCCGATAGGCCAGCTGGCAGCGCAGGCACTGGCGCCCGGTGCACAGCTCGCGTCCGTGCCGCCACAGCACGTGGGTGGGGCAAACCAGCCAGTGCTCGTGGGCCATGTAGAGCTTGAGTGCCGTGCCGTAGCGCAACAGCCCGGGCCCGCCGATCAGGGAGACGTTGTGAAAATTGATGACGTGGTAGTCTCCCGCCTCCAGCAGGTTCGCGATCTTGCGCCCGTTGACCACGGGCCGGCCGAACTGCCGGGTCAGCAGCGGGGAAAGCCAGCCCAGTCCGCTGCGCAGGGAAACCACCTCGAGCCCGGGTGGCTCCGCCCCGGCCGGCGGCGCGGACCCGCGGTGGAGCGTGGTGTACGCGTCGACGTCATGCACCACGGTCACCCGGTGGCCCGCGCTCACCAGCCCGCGGGCCAGGCGCTGAATGCCGATGCCATCGCCGCCGAAATTGTAGGGCGGATAAAAGGTGGTCAGAAAGCAGAACCGGAGCCCGCTCACGCAGCCGCCTCGCGAATCGCGGCGAGCGCGCTCCGGGCCCCCGCCGTCCAGGTGAGCGCGGCCGCGCGGCGCAGCGCCATCGCTCCGAGCTCCCGGCGCCGGGGTTCGTCACCCAGTAACTGCAGCAGGGCAGTGGTGAGCGCCGTGACGTCGCCCGGGGGAACGAAGAGGCCCCCGCCTTCGAGCAGCTGTGGCAGGGGACTCTCGGTGGTGGCCACCACCGGCGTCCCGCAGGCCGCGGCCTCGATCGCGGGAAGGCCGAACCCTTCGGAGGCGGAGGGCAGCACAAGCGCCAGGGCGCCGGAGAGCAGGTGGCGCAGCTGCTCGTCCGGAACGAAACCGGACCAGCGGATCAGATGCTGGGTGCCCGCTCGGGCAATCGCGTTCCGGATCGCCTGCTGCCCGCCGTGGAACACGTCCCCCTCGAGGGCGCCGATCAGCAGCAGGATGGGCGGGTCGGCCAGACGGGACGCCAGGGCCCCATGGGCCTGCACCAGCACTTCGAGATGCTTGTGCGGATTGAAGCCGCCGAGATAGGCCAGCCAGCGCGCCCCGCGCGGAATCCCCGCGTGCTCCGCGGCGGCCACGACCTCGTCCGGGTCGTCGCTGGGGCGGTAGGCCGCCGCGGGCGCTTCGAGGGCCACCCGCACCCGCTGGGGGGCGATGCGGAGCACCGTCACGATTTCCCGGGCGGCATAGTCCGAAACCGTCAGCACCAGGCGCGCCTGGCGGATCGCGAGTGCCACCTTGGCCTTCCAGAACCAGCGGGACTTCGGGGTCGGCAGGGTGAGCTCCGGGAACCGTTCCGCGATCGCGTCATGAATGGTGACAACCGCTCGCAGCCCGGGCGGGAGTGGAAAGTAGGTGTACACGCTGGGAGAGAAAAACACATCGAGCCGGGCTCTCCGCACCGCCAGCGTGAGGCGCAGCATGTCGCCGAGCGATCTCGAAGAGCCGGCCCCGGCGGCTTCCGTCGGGGACGCCCGCTGCCGCACCAGCACCGGTGTGACGTTGCGGGCTCGGAGCGCGAAGCGGGCGCGCGCGCGCTGATCCAGAAAGCAGATGAATTCGTCGTCGGGTGCCTCCGGCACCATCGCCGTCATCAGCTCGCGCGTGAAGCGGCCGTAGCCACGCTCGTTGGCCCAGCAGGTGGCATCCACTCCGATGCGCATGGCCGTTACTCGCGCGCCGCCGCGGCCGGCGCCGGGGCAGCAGGCTCCAGCCGTTGCTCCTCGTGGTACTCGAAGTCGGTGTTCACGGACCAGATGTCGTGCTCGGCGCCCTGCATGTTCCACACGGCCATCATAGCGGTGAGCATCGAATGGTCCTGGTTGTTGTACTTGTGCATGCCGTTGCGGCCGACCGTGTGAAGATTGCCGATCGGATCGATGCATTCGCGCACCCGGTCCAGGCACTGCCGGTAGACGGAGTCGTAAATCGGGTAGGCTTTCGGCATCCGGACCACCGTGCCGTCCACGATGCGGGCTCCCCGGGCGAGCTCCAGCTCGCCGAGCTCACGTGACGCCAGCTCGATCAGCTCCGAATCGCTGCTGGCCCAGAGCGTGTCGCCCTCGAAGCAGAAATACTCCATGCCGAGACAGGTGCGCCCGGCGTCCGGCACCATCGCACGACTCCAATTATTGAAATTCTGGATGCGGCCGACCTTGACCCCGGGCGTGTGGATGTAAATCCAGTTATCGGGGAAGAGGTCGTCGCGGTCGAGAATCAGTGCCACCACCAGGAAGTCGCGGTAGCGCAGTCCTTCCGCGGCCTCCCGGATCTCGGGAGGGACGGCCGGCTCCAAGGCCCGAACCAGGGAACGCACGGGCATCGTCGAGATGACGTGATCGGCCGCGATGCGCAGCTCCCCGTCAGCGGAGCGGGCGCGCACCGCGCTCACCCGATTCCCACAGTGCTCAATCGCGACGGCTCGATGCTGCATCAGCACCTGATTGCCCAGCTCCCGCACCCGGTCCCTCGCGGCCTCCCACATCTGGCCGGGGCCCAGGCGTGGATAGCGGAACTCGTCGATCAGACTCTTGATCTTAGTGGAGCGCCGGTTCATCGCCGCGGCGGAGGCGATGGCCCGTGCCAGGGAGAGTCCCTGAATCCGCTGGGCGGCCCACTCGGCCCGGATCTCGGTGCAGGGGATGCCCCAGACCTTCTCGGTGTAGGTCTTGAAGAAGATTTCGTAGAGCTGCCGGCCAAAGCGATTGCTGACCCACTGCTCGAAGTTTTCCTCAACCGGACTGGGGTAGAGCGCCGCCTGGAGATAACTCCAGAGGATGCGGACGGCCTTGAAGGGCCCGAGCCCCTTGAGCGCGTTTGCCGCCTTCAGGGGGTAGTTGAAGTACTTCCCGTTGTAGTGGATGCGGGAGAGCCGCGGGACCGAGATGAATTCGGGTCCTAGCAACTCTTCCCAGAGGTCCTGGACCGGCTGCACCTTGGTGAAAAACCGGTGCCCGCCGATATCGAAGCGGTAGCCTTTGTACTGCGCGGTCTGGGAAATGCCCCCGACGATGTCATCCGCCTCCAGCACCGTGGTTCGGTAGCCCTGTTTGGAAAGCAGATAGGCAGCGGTCAGCCCTGCCGGGCCGGCGCCGATGACGACCACGTGATCGCCCGCGACCAGGGGCGTCACCGTTCGCGCGGCCATCAGCGTCTCCCGGTGGGTTGGGTCAGACGGTCTCTCCCGGTGTCGTGGTTCATGGCGAGGTGCCTCGGGCGTAGCCTGCCGCTTCGCCGAGGCTCCACGCGGAAAGAAAAACCAGCATCGCGACCAGCCCGCGGGGCAGATAACGCCGTTCCGCCGGATCCGCGGAGCGGATCGCCCGGCCGGCGAGAACGAAGGGCAGGGCGGGCGTTGTGGCCAGCAACGCGAGCCTTTTCCATCCTGCCAGACCGGCGGCCCTGGTAGCGGCGTAGGCCCGTCCGTGCGCGAAGCGGTCGCGGCAGAATTCCCCGAGCCGATAGGTCAGGTTCTGCCGGACGCGCGCGGCCGGCACCAGCCGGAACCCATGGCCGGCGGCATGGAGCCGGTCGTGGATCACGTTTTCCCAGGCGCCGCGCCCCGCCCACTCCGCCACTAGGGGGACCACGCTGCGATGATACGCGGCATTTGCCTCCGTGATCTGGGGTGGCGCCTCCGGGCGGGCTGACGCGCCGGTGGCTCCGAAAAACCCGTATTCGGCAAAGAAAGCGCCACAGTCGGTGCCGCGCTCCCGACGGGCATTCCCCATGCTACCGCCCAGGACCTGAACGTCCGAGCTGCGGGCGGACAGAAGCGCGTCGAGCCAACCAGGCTCCGCCACGCAGTGGTCCTCCGTGAGGGCCACCCATTCGCCGCTCGCCTGTGCCAGTCCCGCCCCGCGGATCTCCGGCAGGGTCGCTCCCGGGGGGGCGACGACCACGCGACAGCCCTTGGCGACCTGCTCGAGCGCCGCTTGCGGCGCGCCGCTCGGGCGAGCCAACACCAACTCCGCGCCCAGCGTGGCGCACTGTGGCCGCAGACTGTGCAGGCACTGAGCGAGGAGATCAAGTCCGCGGAAGGAGGCAACCACCACGGTCACGGACGGTCGCTCGCTCAATCGAAGCCCCGGGCTGGCGCGTTCATCCTGGACTGGGAGGAGGATTGCTGGCCAGCTTCCGGAGAGCGGGGCACGCATTATCCGAGTTTCGTGGCTCCGACGTCGAGAGCAGCAGAGCAAAGGGAGGGAAGTCCGCCGCGAGCTGGTACTGCCCGCAGGTTGGCAGCAGGATCCGGGCTGCCCAGGGTACGGCTACGACGACGAATCGAATCCTTCGGGTCCGCAGCGTGTCGCTCGCGCTCTCGGGCGGGACGCGGACGAGCAGACTCAACACCTCGCTTGGATGGCCACTCAGGTAGTTCATGCTGGCCGGGCTCGGAGTGAGCACGATGTCCGTAGTGGTCGTGTGCTCCCGGAGATACCTGGCTGCCGCCAGCAGCGCCAGCGTTTGGTCAGGGTAACAACCGCGGCTGACCCACGGGTTGGCCCGATCGCAGTCTCGATACTTGAACAGCCTCTCGAGTGCTCCCTGCCCGGCGCCGAGCGCCAGGAGCGCGAGCAGCCCTCCGAGGGCCAGCCGGCGGCCACGGAGGGGAAGCCACTGTGCCACCCGGTGTGCGCCCAGCAAGTAGGCCATCAGCAGGAGCGGGATGGTTGGAACCAGAGTCCGGTCATCCATGTACGGCCAGATCAGGACCAAGCCGAGATAGGCGGGGACATAGACGGCGGCCGCGCGCCAGCTCCGCCAGAGAATCAGCCAGCCGGCAATCAACAAAACGGCATCGACGCCGAGCCAGGCCCAATTGTCCAGCAGCGTGCCGGGAATTGTCGGCAGGGAAAGCGAACCAGGCAGTCCCGATGTCGCGTACTCTACTCCATGATTCCAGACCCTCCTGGCGAGGTGAAGAACGCTGCCCCCGGAGGCGGCGCTCACGGCCGCGAAGTCGCTGGCATACGATCGGACGGAGCTGTCGGCTGCGAGTATCGTGTAGGAAAACCACCCGCCGACGATCAGGATCGAGGCAACGGCCCATCCCGTGAAAGCCCTCCAGCGTCGGCGCGACCAGAGCCAGCACCCCACTCCGACCACCGCCGCGAGGCCGATGGAACGAGTCAGAAACGACAGGAGCGCCAGCGTAATCGGCAGGGCGGGCGAGGGCCGGTCAGCAGTATCGGCGGAGACCGTCCACGCCAGCGCAGCGGTCGTAGTGAGGAGAAAGAGGTTTTCGGAAACGACCGCGCCGCTCATCCTGAGGAGATCCCGATTCAGGACCAGCACGAGGAGCAGCGCCAGTGCGAGTCCAGGTCCGGCGAGGCGGCGCATCACCTTGAACAGCAGGAGCAAGGAAGCAGCCGCCATGGCGAGATTCGCGACCCGGAGGAGATCGAGATTTTCACCCACGGCCTTCCGCATGAGCGCCAGCCATGCGGGATAGCCGGGAGGATACTGGACATGCAGCGGAGCAGTCGGCCGAAAAGTCTCGCGGTACGAGCCAGTCTCGAGGGACTTGCTCAGCGCCAGATAGACGAACTCGTCCTCCCCCGCCGCGCGCATGCTCGGTTCGCGCCCCCGCCACCCGACTACGAAGAAAGCCAGCAGCAACAAAGCGAGAATGGGATACTGGAGCCGTTCCAGTACGCCAGTCCGGTTAATTGCCGGCGCGGTAGCCGGGCCGGAAAGCGGTGGATCCAGGGCATCCGTACTCATTGGCGGACTGGTAGTTCTCCTTAAGCTCAAGGTCCTGACTGAGCAAACGAGCCTGCGCCTGTGGCGTGGATGCCACAGCCAGAAACAGCATTTTGCGTTGGGACAGGCGGGGTAGCACCCCCGACTCAGGTCAGGCGGGGCCAATCAGTCAGGAATCGTGCCAATCTTTTCAGGTGACCGATGAAGCTAAGTCGTGAGCCGGTAAGGGTCACGGCTGTTTCGTGAACGCCGCGATCATGCCGTCAAGATTGCCACCTGGCCTGCTCTGGACCGCGGCACTAACCGGCCAGTTGGGCGAGTCGCTCTGGCCCGCGACCGCCAGGGTCGAAGGGCCCACTCCGATCGCGCGACCGGGATCATCACCGCTTCCGCCGAGACGCCGCGAGAAAACCAGATGGGAGAGATCAGGCGAAAGCGCAACGGCTATGAGGTCGGATCCGCCTGCGGGTCCTTGGCCCCCGGTCACCGGGAAGTCCGCCGAAGTCGTCCCGCCGCTAAAGTAGATATTCCCCGCCGGATCGACCGCGACGCCCTCTGCGAAATCGTTGCCGTTTCCCCCCAGGTAGGTTGCTGCAGCCAGAGCGCCGCTCGGCGAGATCTTCACCACCAGCGCATCTCCCAGTCCCCCTCCCGGTGTCCTTTGAAATGCCGAAGCGGAAGTCGGGAAATCCAGGGAGCTGGACCCGAAGGCAACAACGGCATTTCCCTGGCCGTCGACGGCCAAGTGGTGGGTTTCGGCCCCCTCTCCTCCGCTGCCGCCTACATACGTCCCGTAGATCAGCTGCGAGCCATCGAGGCTCAACTTCGCGACGTAGACGTCCGTCGTCCCACTCAGGGAGTGATCGAATCCGTTCGAGGTAGGCATATCAGGCGACCGCGTAGCGATGGCCACGTAAACCCCGCCGCCATCCACCCGAACGCTATTGCCGTTCGGCTCGTCTCCGGAGCCCCCGAGCAGAGTGGCCCACTCCACTGCATTCCCGTCGCTGCGAAGCTTGACGATCAACGCATCCGTTCCTCCCCGAACGGTTTTTTGGTAGGCATTCGTAAACCACGCGGCAGGGAAGGGATCGGCGGCGGTCGTAGCGGTCGCGACATAGATGTTGTGATTGGCGTCGATTGCGATATCGCGGACTATCTCGGCGCTCGAGTTCCCGAAGTAGGTGCAGAAGACGACCCCGGATCCGTCCGGCTTGAGCTTGCAGACAAAGCCATCCTGGGGGCCGTAGGCCCCGTCGGGCAGCGTCCCGCCGGCGAAGGTGGTCTGCAGGGCGCCGGGAGTCACTGGGAAGCCGGGGCCCGCCCGGCCAGCGACGTACACGTAGCCCAGCTCATCCACCTCGATGGCATAGGCTCGGTCGTACTCGGGTCCGCCCAGAAAGGTGGACCAGAGGACATGCCCGCTCGGATCAAACTTGGTGACGAAAGCGTCGCTCAGCATTACGCCGCTGGTATGGAAGCTGGTCCCGAATACCCCCGGTGTGGCGAGGAAATTTGCCGACTGCGTCGCACCAGTAACGTAGACATTGCCCTGAGCGTCGACCGCCGCGTCCCGGATCGATTCCGTGCCGCTACCACCCAGATATGTGCTGAAGCTCGGAGTGAAAGACAGCGACAAGGAATCCTGGGGAATAGTGTTGCGGGCAGTGGCCGGTTCTCCGCATGCAGCGGAAAACAGGCAGGCCGCGACTGCGGCACATAATCTGACCGGGCGGTTCGTCGAAAGAGCCATGGTGGACAACCTTCGCATCAGTGGTCTGGCTTGTCAGGGTGAACCTGCGCGTCAAGATCGTGGACGATCCTCGGCCGGCTTCCTGCACGCATACCCCGGGCCGCTCATTTCCTTCGGATTGCCGCCCGCCTCCCGAGCAGCCATCCGACGATGAAGCCGGCGAGTCCAAGGGCGCCCAGCACGGCCAGCACGCGCCGCAATCCGAGCAACTCCCGCGCTTGCTGCCACGGGGAGGGCTGGGGAGGGTTCATCATCGCCTGATAGAACGCTGGCGCGTACATCGGAGAGCTGAACTCGCCCAGGAGCTTTACCTGGAGATCAAGCTTCGGTCCATTCACCTGGACGAAGAGGAAGTTGTCGAACTGGGCGGAGAGGATGCGGCTGGTCTCGAGGCTCTGCAGGATTGCGAGCGACGGAGTGCCTTCGATGGAGCCCTGTACGTACTGCACGCTGTCGCGGGTCACCTGGCTGAACTTGAGCGGACCGTAGTCACCCCCAAAAACAATCCGCACACCGGCCGGGTGGAGCAGCGGGTGAATCTCCTTCCACCAGGGTGCATCCGGACTCCACCATAGCAGGTGATGCATCAGCACGAAGGTGGGCTCGGTCTCCCCGCGGGTCAGCTCGCTGCGCAGCCAGGCGGCCTGCGCCGAATCCAGCCCCACCGGGCGGGTGACGATCTGGCGCACGGTATCGTCATCGGCGGGAATCCAGGCGCTGCTCAGCAGGATGAAGCGGGCGCCATAGCGGTGCAGAACCCGCGGCACGGGGCCATAGCGCTGCCACCAAACTCGTTTGGTGCCCAGGTCGCTGATGTCGTGATTGCCCGGCACGCGATAGACCGGCGTGCTCAAGGTGGCCAGGGCCGAATCGACTTGTTCCCACTGCCGCCGGACCTTCACCGTGTCGGGGGTCGAGCCGACCAGGTCGCCGAAGATGATGTCGCCGGTGAGCACCACGAAGTCCGGCCGCAGGGCGCGCACCCGGTCGAGCAACTCGGCCAGCTTGGGGTTGAGGCTGCCGGAAGCATCCCCGCGGATGTGGCCGAGCACGGCAAAACTGAACGGGCGCCGCACTGCCGAATCGGATTGCGCACGGGCGCCTCCCACGCTCATCAGGCTCAGGGCCAGGGTCAGCCAGGCCGCGGATCGTGTCACGAGGCCGGTCTCCGCGGCGCGCCGTACAGGTCGTAGCCCCGGAGCCAGAACCGTCCCGGCTTGAGCTCGGTCCATCCGGGGTCTCGCACGCGTTTCTCGATTCTGGGGCGCGGGGTCAGCGCGATCAGGATGGCCGTGTAGCGTCCCGGAGGAACCTCGATTCTCGCCAGTTGAAAGACCGCGGGATCCTCGCTCACCGGAAGCGCGCGGCGCAGGTTTCCGCCGGGGGAGACGAGGATGACCTCGGCGGAATCCAACTGGTGCGAAGCCAGCTCGAGGACCAGGGTAGCCGGTTCGCCGCGCACCTCCCATTCGACGCGCTTGCCGATCATGCCCGGCCGACGCTCCGCCGCCGCCTCCAGCGCGGCATCCGCCTTTTCCAGCAGCGTCACGCCCCCCGCGGCGCTCCAGCCGTCGGTCGCCGAGGCAAAGTTCTCCTCGAAGCGTTCGGAGGCGAGCGGCCGGGCTCCCAGCCCGCGGAGCGACCCCGCCACGGTGTCGTCCGAGATGGTAATGCGAGAATAGGAATCGAGCCGCAGCGGCTCGGTGTTGTCGCGGAGGCTGGTATTGATGACCGTGGCCCAGCCGCCGCCGCCGTAACGCCAGTTCTTGCGATCCTCGTAGATGCCCACGCCATTCCGCGCCAGCCGGTTGTTCAGCACGATCGGATCGGAGCGGTCCTTTACCTCGATGCCGCGCTGGCATCCCTCGATCTGGTTGTCGAAGACCAAGGGGCTGCTCGCCTCGCCGATGGAGATGCCCTTGTCTCCCGAATTCCGGATGAGGTTGCCGCGGATGACCGGGGTCGAAGTCATGAGGTCGATCGCGTCGCCTCCGGTTGCATCGAAGCTGTTGTTGGCGATAAGGCCGCTCGAAATGTCCAGGTCTACCGCGTCGGAGTTCGCGCGCAGGAACCGCGAATCGCGAAGAGTTATGTCCGCATGCAGCGCATGAAATGTGTCGTCGCTGCGCAGGTTGTCCTGGAACACCGCATGCTCGACCACGACACCGCGCGCACGGTGGACGTTCACCATGCCGCTGTACTCGATCCGGTCCACCAGCGCGCCGCCGCCCCATTCGAACGTCACGTAGCTGAAGCGGCTGCTGTCGGCGCCCGACCCCTGCAATGCCAGCGCGCCCCACGGTCGAGTCGCGTCGGCGCGGGTGAGCCGGATTGGCCGGGCCGCGGTGCCGGTCGCGACGATTCGACCACGTGAGATGATGGAGACGTCGGGATCGAGGCGGATGACGCTGCCGGGCTCGATGATCAGGGTGTCGCTGGCCGAGAGCTTCAGGTCCGCGGTCAGGTGGACCGCGCCGGAGAGCCGCTGCAGCCGCCCGGAGATCGTGGGGTACTGCCACGGGGAGAACGCCCCGGAGGCGGCGATCGAACCACCGGGCGTCCAGGGCTCGACCGCGACCGGTTGGTGACTGTAGCGGTTGACCAGGAGTGGGCGCACGCTTGCCGCACTCGGGGCGCCGACCAGAAAGAACCGATAGTGTTGGGTCCCTGGAGCCAATCCCGGCTGCGCGGTGCTCCAGGCGGCGAGCAGCGGTATCGGCGTGGACGGAATGAAGCGGCGTGGGGCCTGCCCTTCCCAGCGGCCGGGGACGACCGGGTCTTCCGCGTCGAGCGCGCCGTTCAGATTGCGATCCATCCGCAGCGCCAGCCGCTCGGCCGGTCCGGTACCGCTCACTTCGAGTCCGGACAATTCGGCTCCGGTGTAGCCCCGGGTTTCGAAATCGAGGACGTTGCCTCCGGCAAAGGCCACTCGCGCGCTCGTGAGCCAGCCGCGCAACACTCCCGCGTTCTCCTGCAGGACTCGATGGACCTCGCCGGGGTTTCCCAGGGGCGGGATCAGCCCGTCGCGAAGGCTGTCGTACGCAAACTCGTTGTGGTAGCGGGTCCAGGCGGCCGATGCGAGGCTGTCGCCCAGGCGGACCCAGCTGCTGTCGCCCAGCTTCCGGTTCAATTCGCTGAGGATGCCATCGACCAGCCACGGATCACGCAGCGCCGCGCGCAGGAACTGATTAAGTGGCTGCTTCGTCGCGGACACCAGCGGCAACAGCCGGATGTCCCAGGGGATCGGATGCAGCAGCGCCGTGGAAGGATCCTCGTACCAGAGCTGGTTGTGGACCCCGTCCATGTGGTAGGGGTCGCCCACCAGCAGCAGGTAGGCCACCAGGCGGGCAAGCTCAGCGCGATCCAGCCGGTTTATCAGGCGCTGATGCGAGGCGAAGTCGGTGCCGTTGACGTCTTCGAGCAGCAGCAGGAGCTGGCCTGAGTCCGGTCCGGTTGGCCGCTCGCTCACCGCCACCCGGTCCCAGATGTACGGATTGGCAAACAGATCCCGCGGCAACCCCTTGAAATACTCGCCCCGCTCGGCGGCGTCGCCGCGGAAAATATTTCCCGGCATGCGATCGAACGGACGGAGGAACGACTCGTCGACTACCTCCACGAACCGGAACATGCCCGCGTATTGATGGTTGAGCACCACAGGCACCACGGTGGTGGTGGGTGCCAGCAAGTCGAATTCCTGCGCCAGCCGGTTCGCGACATAGGCAGGCAATACGTCCTTGGCTGAAAGCCCGAAACTGCGATAGCGTTTGTAGAACTCCTCCCGCCGGGTCCGGACCGTCAGGGTCCTTTTCTCAGTGAGCCAGTGAACGCTGTTGTCGCCTCGCTTGTGCACGTGAACGGGTAGCAGCCGGTTCCCGGCTTCCACCAGATCGCCTTCCATCCAGTCGGCCCAGTTGAGCTGAGGATCGCGATAGGCATTGTCCAGCAGCGCGGGGCTGACCTGGAGCCGGATCTGGCCGGGATCGTCGCCCTCCAGGCGGATATGCCGCTTGAGATTCAGCTCGGGCAGGAGCGCGAGCAGCGCCCCCGCGCGTGCGGCGAACTGCTGGTCGACGGTGACGGACTCAGCCCAGAAGTCGCCGAATTGGACCGCGCGGCGGAAGTCGAGCATTGCCGCGACCGCCAGGTAGACGACCACGAACACCACGGGCGCCGTCAGCAGCACGACATCGCGCAGGCTCAGGCGAGGTCTCATCAGTACCGGGTGTCGTCGGCGCCGGCGCCGAGTCCCTCGGTGGCCCACCAGGGCCGCAGCAGAACGCTGTCGGCGGCCGCGAGGCTGGGCAGCACGAGGGTTCGTGCCTGAGCCGCGGCAAGACCGGCCTCGTCGAGCCGGTTGTGATAGGCGGGGGCCACCATCTGCCACGTGGTGGGGTCCGTCGGCTTGAAAAGCCGCAGGCGCAAGCGCACCCGGGCGATTCCGTCGCGCTGCGCCAGGACCGGCAGCGCCAGCGTTGCGTTGCCCGCGTCCGCCCGCCAGATACCGTCCGCCACGCGGGTCAGCGCCCTGCTCTGCGCCTCGGCGAGCGGAAGTTCCGCCGGGCCTTGCGCGCCGGGGACTCCCACCCGCAGCGGAGCGAATACCGTCGCCCGCTCGACTCCCAGCGAAAAGCCACCGGTCTCGATGCTGAGCATGACGGCTCGGCCCGCGGGCTGGGCGAGCCGCAGCTCGTAGTCATGGAATTCGCCGTCCGCCGGGGCGCTCACCACGGTGAAGACGTCGCCCAGCCGGACTGTGATCTCCAGCAGCAGGTAGGCGTCGAGGTAGTTCTGGTAGAGCCGCACGACTTCGGCGAACTCGCCCCGGGCGGAATAGAACGCGATGGCTCCGCGCACCGAGGGCAGATGGCTGGGGTTGATCCGCAGCGCCTGCAGAAACGCGTCGCGCGCTTCCGGGGCGGGCGCCCACCCCGCCAGCAGCCGGTTCGACATCACCGCCAGCGCGAAGTGGCTGCGATAGTCGCGGGGGTCGAACGCCACCAGCCGCTGATAGGTCTCGAGCGCGCGCTGCTTCGAGCCGAGCTCGGCATAGCTCCGGCCCAGCGCCACCAGCAGTCGCTCGCGCTCCTTGTCCAGCGCATGGCGCACGTCCCGCGCGGGAAACTGCCGATCCAGGCGGGCCAGATACGCCGCGGCCTCCTCATACCTGCCGGCGCGGACCAGGCCCTCTCCCAGCTCGACCCGGCGAATCCAGCGATGCTCCCAGACCCGGATGGCCCGCTCTGCGAGGTTGAGCCCGCGGTGCCGTAGGGGAGGCAGGGCGAAGGCGAGCAGCAGGAGCGCGACGCCGCCGAGATAGCCCAGCGCGAGCACACGCTCGTGACGCCGGACAGCCTGCAGCCAGCGTGGGCGGTCTGGCTGCGGCCTCATACGTCGATGTTCTCCTGCCCGGTGAGCAGCGCGACTTTGCGGCCGCCGGTGGCGGCGCGAAGCTCGCCCAGGAAGCCCGCCTCATCCGTCCCCGGCTTGAACTCGACCGAATAGATCAGCTCGACCGCGCCGCCGTCTTCCACCGTCTCGACGCTCAGCAACGAGTGATCGCGCAGGTTTCGCAGGAAAATGTTCGTGAAGGCCGTGTGATAATCGAGTGCGGTGGGGGCGAAAAGCTTGAGCAGCATCTCGCGCGAAGCGGTCGCGCCGATCTGGAAGCGCGAGAGGAAATAGATGATAAACGAGATCGAGACCGTGAAGATCAAGGCGGTGAGGTAGAAACCCGTCCCCACCGCCATGCCGATGGCCATGGTCAGGAAGATGAAGGCGACGTCGCGCGAGTCTTTGACCGCGTTGCGGAAGCGGATGATCGAGAGCGCGCCCACCAGCGTGAACGCCCGGGCGATGTTGCTCCCGATCACCAGCATGATCACCGCGACCGTGACCCCCATGAGGATCATCGCGTGCACGAAAGACACGGAGTACGACAGCCCGCGGTGCGTCTGGCGATAGAAGTACGCGACGATGAGGCAGAGCAGGAAGCTCAGGAACAGCGCCGCGAAGGTCTCCCAGACCCCGAACCCGGTGCCGGTCGCGGAACCCGCCGTGATCTGCTTGATGAATTCGTCCACTCGTCCCCCCTGTTGGTCGGACTGCTCAGGTGAGCTGGTGCTCGTAGTACTCGCGATCGATCGCACTGCAAAACTTCGACAGGCGAATGATGTGAAGTTCGTGACGGCGCGCCAGTTTGGTCAGCCAGACCGGTGCGCGGTGGTCGTACTTCACTTCCATGACCGTCGCGCGCGGGTCCAGAAGGTATTTACCGGTATCGAACGGGCGAGCGATGTCGAGCCCGGCGGTGCGGTACTGCAGCCGGCTGTCAAAGGTGACGCGGAGCTCGCGGTCGAACGCGCCGAACAGCGCGCGTCGGCGATACAGTATGCCGACCCGGGGAAACAGCCGAAGCCGCTGCGTCAGCGCCATCGCCTCCGCGGCCACCGGGTCATCGGCGGCCAGTTCCCAGTCCAGCCGTCCTCCTTCACCGAACGCCCGCGCCGTCCGCTCCACCGACCAGACGGTCCGGCGCTTCTGCACGGTGCGGTCCTGCCGCTGCTTGATCTCGATGAAGACTTCGCCGCTGCCGAGGTAGCGTCGGAAGCGGAGCTTTCTCCGGCTCTTGAGGCCCTCGACCTTCTCCCAGAAGAAGGTGAATTGGGGCGAGTCCCAGTAGATGGAGAACACCCCGTATCCCTGCGTCCCTCCCGAGTGCGGGTCAGGGACGACGTAATCACCCAGCTCGGCGGACAGCTCCGGAAGGGCGCGGGTAGGGACGAGGTACTTGACCTCGAAGCGGTTGAGGGTAACCAAACCTAGCCTTCCTCACTCTCATACTGATCCTTCAACCGTGCCACCACGTTCGGATCGGCGAGGGTCGTGGTGTCGCCGAGCGCTCTTCCCTCCGCGATGTCCTTGAGCAGGCGCCGCATGATCTTCCCGCTGCGGGTCTTGGGGAGGTCGGCGCTGAAGTAAATGTCATCGGGGCGCGCGATGGCCCCGATCTTTTTGGTGACGTGCTCCTTCAGTTCGTCCCTGAGCTCGCTGGTGGCCACATTGCCGTCCTTGAGGGTCACGAACGCGGCGAGGGCCTGACCCTTGAGCTCGTGGGTCTTGCCGACGACGGCGGCCTCCGCGACCAGCGGGTGGTCCACCAGCGCGCTCTCGACTTCCATCGTACCGATCCGGTGGCCGGCCACGTTGAGCACGTCGTCCACGCGTCCCAGGATCCACCAGTAGCCCTCCTCGTCCACCTTGGCGCCATCGCCCGCGAAATACTTGCCGGGAAACCGGCTCCAGTAGGTCTCCTGGTAACGCTCGTCATCGCCGTAGATGGTTCGGAGCATCCCCGGCCACGGCTCGGTGAGCGTCAGGAAGCCGCCGCCCGTCTCGAGCCGCTTGCCCTGGGTATCCACCAGCTCGGCGCTGATGCCGGGAAACGGGATGGTGGCCGAGCCCGGTTTCGTGGTTACCACGCCCGGGAGCGGCGTGATCATGATTCCGCCCGTCTCGGTTTGCCACCAGGTGTCCACGATGGGACACCGCCTGTGGCCGATGTGCTCGTGGTACCAGATCCAGGCCTCGGGGTTGATCGGTTCGCCCACGGATCCGAGCAGGCGGATGGTGCCGAGCTCGTGCCGGTCGGGGTGCTCGGCGCCCCACTTCATGAAGGCGCGAATGGCGGTCGGAGCGGTGTAGAAGACGGTAACCCCGTAGCGCTCCACCAGGCTCCAGAAGCGGTCGCGCTCGGGCCAGTCCGGGGCGCCCTCGTACATCAGGACCGTGGCGCCGTTGGCAAGCGGCCCGTACACCACGTAGGAGTGTCCCGTCACCCAGCCGATGTCCGCGGTGCACCAGAACACATCCTCTTCGCGAAGGTCGAACACGTACTTGGTGGTCGCGGTGGCCTGCACCAGGTAACCGCCGGTGGTGTGCACGATCCCCTTGGGCTTCCCGGTCGTCCCCGAGGTGTACAGGATGAAGAGCAGGTCTTCCGCGTCCATGGCCTCCGGCTCGGCGTGGAGCGGAGCGGCCTCGAGCAGGCGATGCCACCAGTGATCGCGCCCTTCCTGCATGGCGGCGAAAGCCTCCTCACCCTCGGCACCGGCGCGGCGGCGCACCACCACGACGTGCCGGATGCTGGGGCAGCCGGAGAGTGCTTCGTCGGCAAAGCGCTTGAGCGGGACGACCTGGCCGCGTCGGTAGCCGCCGTCCGCCGTGATCAGGACCTCCGCCTTGGCGTCGTTGATGCGATCGCGCAGCGACTCGGCGGAAAAGCCCCCGAACACCACCGAGTGCACCGCACCGATCCGGGCACAGGCCAGCATCGCAATGGCGGCCTCGGGGATCATCGGGAGGTAGATGGCCACTCGGTCACCCCGACGCACGCCGAGCGTCCGCAGAGCCCCCGCTGCGCGATTGACCTCGTGCGCCAGCTCCCAGTAGGTCAGGGTCCGCCGGTCGCCGGGCTCGCCTTCCCAGATCAGCGCGGCCTTGTTGCGCCGGGGTCCCGCCAGGTGCCGATCGAGGCAATTCACCGAGACGTTGAGCCGGCCTCCCACGAACCACTTGGCGTGCGGCGGCTTCCATTCGAGCACCTTCGACCAGGGTGTGCTCCAGTCGAGAGCCCGCGCCTGCTCCTCCCAGAAGCCCAGCCGGTCGGCCGCCGCGCGTCGATACAACTCGGCGGTACCCGCCGCCTTGGCCGCAAAACCGGCAGGAGGGGGAAAGCGGCGCTGCTCGGAAAGCAAGGTGGAGAGTTGGTCGGTCATTGGCACCCGGGAATCGGGAGTCGGGAGTCGGGAATCGCCCCCTAATGAACACGCTGGCGGCTTTACTGCAAGGGCAAACCGATGACGCAACCGATTGCGAGCGTGTGGGATAAGTCACGCGTTCGCGTTTGCAGATCCCCACGACCTGTCGCGGAGTGCGGTGTCAAATGCCGTCGAACGACGTCAAGCGGCTAGGGGTAAGTGATTCCACCCGTGCGAGTTGATGGCAGTGGCACCGGACTGGCCGTGGCAAATCGCCATGGCCGCCACCCAGCGCACCGCGCGCTCAATCACCGCTCCCAGCGAGCTGGGGTTGGAGACGCGAGTGTCGTTTCGCGAGGCGGCGATTGCCGAGCTGGAAGGTCTT
This sequence comes from uncultured Gemmatimonas sp., assembly GCA_964649225.1. Lineage (GTDB taxonomy): Bacteria > Gemmatimonadota > Gemmatimonadetes > Gemmatimonadales > GWC2-71-9 > JABFSM01. The sequence continues at coordinate 43,448 of CAZYPO010000020.1, forward strand.
TCCGACGGCGGGACGCTGAGCGTGGATCTGGCCGGAACCGAACGGGTGGATTCGGCGGGCCTCTCGGCCCTCATGCTGATCCAACGGCGTGCCGCCGAGCATGGACAGCGAGTTGTCCTGCGGCACGCCAGCGACGAATTCCGCTACCTGCTGACCCTTACCCAGCTGACGGATCTCTTTGAG
>CAZYPO010000021.1:0-4712 GCA_964649225.1 uncultured Gemmatimonas sp.
CCCGGCACGAACATCGGCAGGTTGCGCTCCGCCGCCGCGATCATCCAGCTGTCCTTGGGATCGATCTGATAGCTGGCGGCCAGCAGCCCGCTCTGCAGGATACGGTACATGAACTGGTGGGGGAAGAGCGGCTCGCCGCGCCGGTCCGCCGCCACCCACTCGTCCAGCACCGCGCTCTCGATCCGCCGCATCGCCTCCATTTCGGGGATGCAGGTATCGGTGACGCGATTGAGATGCCGCGCCAGCAGGCCGCCTTCTTCATCGGGTGTGAGATCGCGGTAGTTCGGCAGCCGCACGTAGTGGTCGTGCGCCACCAGGTTGAATACGTCTTCCTCGAGATTGGCTCCGGTGCAGCTGATCGCGTGCACCTTCTCGTGCCGGATCAGTTCCGCGATCGACAGCCCCAGCTCGGCGGTGCTCATCGCGCCGGCCACCGTGAGCAGCATCTCGCCGCCCTGCTCCAAGTGCCGGCGCCAGCCGTCGGCGGCGTCGATCAGCGCGGCGGCGTTGAAATGCCGGAAATGATGGCGCAGGTATTGGGAGATGGGAGTAGTCATCGGCCCTCAGAATAACATGCGCGGGCCGCTTCGAGCGAGACCTCACGAAACCGGATCACCTGGCCCGGCCAGCATTGCGCGAGCTTGCGGAGGTCCGCGCGAATCACTACCGCCAGTTTCGGATAGCCCCCGACCGTTGGTCCATCCGGCATCAGCACGATCGGCTGGCCGCCGTCCGGGAGTTGCACCGCGCCGGGACACGCCGCTTCCGACGGTAGTGTCGCCTTCTCCCTCGGCCGGACGGGGGGACCCAGCAGCCGATAACCGAGCCGGTCGGAAGCGGTGTCGACGCTGTAGCGCTCGCTGAAAAACCTCTGCCGCGCGCTCTCCGCGAAGTGCTCCCACTGCGGCCCGCGAACCACGCGGATTACCAGCTCGCTCTGCAGCGCGTTCTCCCGGAGCTCCGGAACCACGACCTCGAATTCCGCGCCGGGCGCGCTCGCGAGCTTGCCGACCTCCAGCCGGTCCCCGGTGTGGAGCCGCCTCCCTTCATGTCCGCCGAGCCCAGCGGGCAAATAGGTCGAGCGGCTGCCCAGTGCCAGCGGCACCGCGATGCCGCCGGCCACCGCCACGTAGCTGTAGCGATGCTGTGGTCCCGGATCGATGGAGATCGTCGTCCCGGCAGCCACCGCGAACACCAGCTCCGGAGGATCGTAGACCGCACCATCCACGGTAATCGTGGCCACACCGAGCACCGCGATCCGGGTCGGGCTGTCGGAGCGAACCGCGCCGGGGCCCAGCGCCCACTCGATCGCCGCTGCCCCGGGCGGATTGCCCACCAGTCCGTTGGCCAGGCCCAGCAGCACCGGATCCATCGCTCCACCGGGCGGAAGCCCCCACGCTCTCCCGGCCGGAAAGCCGAAATCCTGCACCGTCGCGAATGGCGGCGCCTTCACCATTTCGATCACCGGATCGCCTCGAAGCGGACTCGGTCGCCCGGTTGCAGCAGCACCGGCGGCTCCCGCCCCGGATCGAACAAACGGAGCTCGGTCGTGCCGAGCAGGTGCCAGCCGCCCGGCGTGGCCAGGGGGTACACCGCGGTCTGCGCCCCCGCGATCGCCACCGAACCCGCCGGCACGCGGAGGCGCGGCACGTTCCGGCGCGGCAGCGCCAGCGCGGGATCGAGGTCGCCCAGGTAGGCAAACCCCGGCGCGAAGCCCAGCAGGTAGACCCGGTATTCGCGGGCGTGGTGGAGTTGGATGACCTGATCGCGGGTTAGGCCCTTGCGCTCGGCCACCTCGTCCAGGTCGGGGCCGTCGTAGCGCGTCGGGATTCTGAGGAGTCGGGAGGTCGGGAGGTCGGGAAGGCGGGAGGTCGGAGGCTCACGTTCCTGTCGGGTGAGCCGCTCGAGTCGCTCGCGAATGCCATCCGCATCGCCCGCCGCCGGATCGAAGAACAGCGTGACCGCGGCGTAGGCCGGCACGATCTCCTGCACCCCCCGGATTCCTGCCGCGGCGATCGCCGCGCTGAGCGCCAGGACGCGCGCATTCGTCGCGCGGTCGACCCGGTCACCCAGCTCGATGGTCCAGGCCGCTTCGCCGAGCGGATAGATCGCCGCCGGCGGCCGGCTCACTTCACGAACGGCGCGAGCGTAATGCCCTCTTCGTCGAAGCGCCGCCGCACCGCGCGCACGATGGCCACCGCCTTGGGGCCATCCCCGTGCACGCAGATGGAATCCGCCCGGATGATGCAGCGCGTACCGTCGATCGCCACGACGTAGTGATCTTGCACCATCCGCAGCGCCCGCTCGGCGATCGCGTCGACGTCGTCGAGCACCGCCCCCGCCGTCCCGCGCGGCACCAGCTGCCCGTCCGGCAGGTAGGCCCGGTCCACGAAGGCCTCCCGCGCGACGTCCAGCCCGGTTTCCACCGCGGCCTGGAGCAGGGCGCTGCCCTCGGGGCCCAGCACCACCAGCTCGCTGTCCAGCTGCCGCAGCGCGAACGCCACCGTCTTGGCCACCTCGCGGTCGCGGGAAGCCCGGTGATACATCGCGCCGTGCAGCTTGGCGTAGCGTACTCGGGCGCCGGCGGCTCGGCAGAAGGCATCCAGCGCCCCGATCTGATAGATGACGTCCGCGGCGATCTCCGCCGGCGTGGCGGCCAGATCGCGGCGGCCAAAGCCGCTCAGATCGCGATAACCCGGGTGTGCCCCTATCGTCACGCCGCGCCCCGTCGCTGCCGACACGGTCCGCTGCATGACCATCGGGTCGCCCGCGTGAAAGCCGCAGGCCACGTTCGCCGAGGTCACCAGGGCCAGCAGCTCCTCCTCGCCGGGCAGCTCGTAGCGACCGAAGCTCTCGCCCAGGTCGGCGTTGAGATCGATGCTGGTCACGCGGTGGGGTGCTGCGGTTGGGGAGCTCGCAGCGTGTCGCGCGGGACGATCCGGAAGCGGAAGGTCTGCTGCACCAGCTGGCGCACCCGATGGCCGCGCTGGATCGCGGGACGGAAGCGCATCTCCGGTAGCGCCCGTCGTACCGCGACGGCGAAGTCGGGATGCGAGGCGGCGATCACCCGATAGGTCAGGGTATCGACCCCGCCGAGCGTATCCACCACGTAGAGCACCGCGGCGGAGCCTTCGAATCCCCGCCGGAGCAGGGCGGGCGGGTAGTCGGGCGCCGCGCTCGTGGGGTCCCGCACCACCGCGCTGTCTACCTCGAGCTCGGTCATCGCGTTGTCCTCGGCCCTCGGCCGGCTCGCGGCGACCAGCTCCAAGGCGCCCATGAGCGGCACGTCGCCCCGCGTCACGATGACGTCGGGATCGGTCGCCTCGCGCGCTGCCGGAGCGCCTTGCTGTCCCCCGGCTCCGGCGTCGCTGGCCACCGCGGCGAAGGGGGCGTCGCCCAGGGAGTGCTCGTCGCCTGCCGGCTTGTCGGGCGGGACGAGATAGACCACCAGGTGCTCAAAGAGACCCTGCTTGACCGCCACGCCCACCGGCACCAGCAGCAGAGCGAGCACGAGGCCGTGCAGAGCCAGGCTCGCGGCCGTGGCGGCGTTGCGGCGGATCACCGGGTCGGAGGTCGCTGCGGCGAAGAGGCGAATCATGGCAACCTGGGTGAACTTTGGCGCGGAACCCGGGGGACAGCAAGGGATGAAGCTATTTTGATTTGACAAATCAAAATATCTTCGGTAGCTTGGGCCGTGCTCGACGATGCCGTGCACGCCATCCTCGCCGCCTATCCAACCATCCACGCCGCCTGCCGCCGCCGCCACGAGCGGCTCCCGCGCAGCGGGGTGCGGTTGAGCCAGCACCTGGCCGGGTTGCTCGAGCAGCTCGATCCGGTCGAGCCGCTGGCCGTGGGCGAGCTCGCCACCCGCATGCGGGTCACCCCGGCCACCATCTCGCTCCAGGTTGCCCGGCTTGCCCGCCTGCGCCTGGTAACCCGCGCCCGTGACGAGCGCGATGCGCGTCGCGTGCAACTCCGCCTCACCGAGAGTGGCGCCCGCCTGCGCGCGCAGCGCTCCTTGCTCGATCCGGAGCGGGTCCGGGCGGCGCTCGTCCGGCTGCCGGTACCCGAGCGCGACGCGGCAGTAGCCGGGGTCCGCCTCCTGGCTCGCGCCGCCCAAGAGCTGCCCGAGCTCCCCGATCCTTTCCGGAGGACTGCCCAGCGATGAATTGGAATGAACAAAGGAAGCGAAAGGCGCGGCGCCGCCTGGCCCTGCGAGCGCTGGCGGCACTCGCGGGCGGAATCAGCGCCCTTTCCCTCGCTGGCCTTTTCCTGAGCGCCGAACAAACCGTGTCCGGCCAGGCCCTGTTCCAGCGGCCTCCCGAGACGGTGTGGCGGGTGCTGATGGATTTCGACGGGATGCCGCTCTGGCGCTCGGACCTCACCGCCCTGGAGCGGCTGCCCGATCGGGAGGGCCGTCCCGCGTGGCGCGAGATCGGGCGTGGCGGCATCCGCGTCGTCGAGCTCGCGGTGGCGGAAGCGCCCAGCCGCCTAGTCCTCCGCCGAGCCCGTGACGGGGTTCCCACGCTTCCGATGCGCACCTTCGCGCTGGCCGCCATCACCGGCGGCACCCGCGTTACCGTGACCGAGCGGACCAGAGTCGTGAACCCGCTGCGGCGTGTGTTCTACCGGCTGTACCCGCCCCGCGCCGGGATCACCCGTTTCCTCCGCGATCTCGATCTCCGGCTGAACGGCGGCCGGCGGGAGGTGGC
>CAZYPO010000021.1:4812-42771 GCA_964649225.1 uncultured Gemmatimonas sp.
TCGCGCGCCTTAAGCCGCAACAGCGCCGCCCGGGCGCGAGCTCCCGCTTCGGTGCCGGCGAAGCGCTCGCCAAACCGGGCCAGCTCCGCCATTTCGCGGCCGAGCTGACCACTCGCGCGGTAGAGATCGATGAGCGCGTTGCCGATCGCGAACTCGATGTGTGCCGGGGGATCCAGCCGGCGGGTCTCGAGCAGCAACCGCTCAGCCATTCCGGGATCGCGCAGGTGGTCGCGCCACAGGGCGGCGAGCGCGAGCCGGGCATGCAAGTCGCGCGGTTTTGCGTCGAGGTGTTCCTGAAACGCCTGCGCCGCCTCGGAGAAACTCCCCCGCGCAATCAGGGATTCCTGGTAGGAGAAGCTCGGGGCGGGCGTCAGGTTGCCGGCCCCGGTTATGGTGTGCACCAGGGCCCGCCCGGCCACCCCGCTCGCGGTCCAGACCGCGTAGGTGATCGCGGCCGCGAGCAGCCAGCCGAGCAGCAGGATCCCGGCACCGCCCAGCCAGCCGAGCTGCCTGGTGGACATGAGGTAATACGAAACCATGATGGCGAAGGCCGTGCAGGCGATGAACGCCCAGAGGGCGGCGTGGTAGAGCTGCAGCCGCTCCCCGGCATCCTCGATCCATCTACTCTTCATCCGCCACCTTGCCGCGCAGCCGCTTCACCGCGGCCCGCTGCCGCTTGCCCTCCAGGCGGCGCCGCTTCTCGACTGCGGGAACCCGGGTCGGCTTGCGCGCCTTCCGAGGCCGCAGCGCCCGCGCCAGCAGCGCGGCAAATCGCTCGGTGACCGTCTCGCGGTTGCGATGCTGGCTCCGGCTCCCTGATTCCACCAGGCGCAGCCAGCCTTCGCCGTCCAAGCGGGATCCCAGCCGCTCGCGCAGCAGCGCGCGTTGGGTTTCGGTGGGAGCGCCGCTCGCTACGAGATTCCACCACAGCTCGATCCGGGTAGAGGAGGTGTTGACGTGCTGCCCGCCCGGGCCACCCGAGCGGGTGGCGTGATAGCTGAGGTCTGCGCGCGGAATGCGCAGCGATTTGCCTACTTCGAGCCAGGCCGCGTCGGGCATAGGGAAAAGCTAAATCGCCTGGCGCGACCCCGCGACGGCGTTACGTTTCCGGGCATGCGCCTTTTCGTCGCGGTGCCGCTTCCCCCTCCCGCGCTCGAGGAGGCCGGGGCCCTGTTGCGCACGCTGCGCGGTCTGGAGTGGCCGGTGCGGTGGGTTCGCGATGATGGGCTGCACATCACCCTCAAATTCTTCGGCGAGGTGACCTCCGATCGCCTCGAGGCGATCGAGGAGATGCTGCAGTTCGCCACCGCCGGCATGGGCCCGCTGGAGCTGGTGCTCTCGGGCGGCGGCGCGTTCCCTTCGTCCCGGCATCCCCGGGTGCTCCGTTTGGAAGTCACCGCCGGGGCGGATCTCGAATTGCTGCAGGACCGGCTTGAGCGGGGCTGCGAGCAGATCGGTTTCGCGCCCGAAGGCCGTCCCTTCCGCCCGCACATCACCCTCGGGCGGGTGCGCGAAGGGGATCGCTTGCCCCCCGGCGCGATGCGGCAGGTCGAAACGCTGCCCACCGGCACTCCCTTTCTGGCCGATCAAGTCGTGCTCTTCGAGAGCCGGCAGACCGCGGCGGGACCCACCTATAATGCCCGACTTACGCAGTCGCTTTCCCGATGAGAGGCTGTCTTAGTCTGCCGTTTCGCCTGTTCTTCCTGGCCCTGCTGATCCTTGGCGGGTTTGTCGCCTGGTCCTACCGCGATCTCATTCGCCGCCGTATTCATGCCTGGACCGCCGAGCCGAGTTCGCCGGAATCCCCCGGCTTGGGCCAAGCGGCACGGGCTCCCGCCGTGCTCCGAACGCTCGAGGCGCTCCGGGCAGGACGGGTGGACAGCCTGCTGCTGAGCGCGGGTGACGTGGCGAGCCTGATCGCGGCGGCCGCCGCAGAGCGGGCGCGCGGGGCGCTCGATTCCATCGAGGTGCGCCTGGTCCAGGATGACATCGAGGTGCGTGGCCGCGTGGATACCCGCCAGCTGCCGCTCTCGTTTGGCCCGTTGTCCGGGGTGATCCGCGATCACGAGCATGTGGAGATCGGCGGGCCGCTGGTGTTCCGCCGCAGCGGTCTCGCGGAATGGCAGGTGGCGTGGGCGCGAGTCCGCGGGATCCCGCTGCCCAGGGACGTGGTCGGACGCCTGCTGCGGCAATTCAGCGCCACTGAGGAAAATGTCCTGCCGCTGCCTATTCCTGCCTCCGTCGGCGGGCTGCGGGTATCACCCGCCGGACTCGTGCTCTACGGCGTGTCGCCGACCCGGCGGACGCCATGAGCAATCGGGTCCTGGTCGTCGACGATGAGGGCGGCATTCGCGAAGCGCTGCGTCAGGTGCTGGAGTACGAGGATTGGCAGGTCAAAACCGCATCCTCCGGGGGAGAAGCCCTCACGCTGTGCGCGGAGTTCCGCCCCCAGGTAGTTCTGCTGGATGTGAAGATGGCCGGGCTCGACGGGCTCGACACCTTGAGCAGACTGCGGGACTTGGATCCCCCGGCCACCGTTGTGATGATCTCCGGGCACGGCACTATCGCCACCGCGGTGCAGGCCACCCAGCGGGGCGCCTTCGATTTCCTCGAAAAGCCGCTCGACACCGACCGCCTGCTCGTCACCCTGAGGAACGCGCTGCAGCAATCCGCGCTCGACAGCGAGAATCGCGAGCTGCGGCGGGTGCTCGACACCCGATACCCCATGGTGGGAAGCAGCGCGGCGCTCGAGGAGGTGCGCGCGCTCATCGCCCGGGTGGGACCCACCAACGCGCGCGTGCTGATCCGCGGTGAGAACGGCAGCGGCAAGGAGCTGGTGGCCCGCGCGCTGCACGAGGCCTCACCGCGGCGGGAACGCGCGTTTGTGGAAGTGAATTGCGCGGCCATCCCCTCCGAGCTGATCGAGAGCGAGCTCTTCGGCCACATGAAAGGGAGTTTTACCGGCGCCTTCGCCGACCGCGCGGGCAAGTTCGAGCTGGCCGATGGCGGCACCCTCTTCCTCGACGAGATCGGTGACATGTCGCTGTCGGCCCAGGCCAAGGTGCTGCGGGTGCTGCAGGAGGGGATGGTCACCCGGATCGGCGCGGCCAAGTCGGTCCAGGTTGACGTCCGCGTGCTCGCGGCCACGAACAAGCACCTCGAGGAAGAGATCGCCGAAGCCCATTTCCGTGAGGACCTCTATCACCGCCTCAACGTGATCCCGATCGAAGTGCCGCCGCTCCGCGAGCGCTTGGAGGATGTGCCGGCCCTGATCGATCACTTCGTGGCCACCCTGAGCCAGGGAGCTGGCGTGGCGCCGCGTTCCTTCACCACCGAAGCGGTGCGGGCCCTGCAGCGCCGGAACTGGCCCGGCAACGTGCGGGAGCTCCGCAACGCGGTCGAGCGCCTGCTGATCCTGGCTCCCGGGAAACAGATCACCGCGGCAGACGTGGAGCGGCTGCTGCCCTCGCCCGAAGCCTCGGCGGCCGGTGGCGTCGCGCCCGACCAGCCGCGGGCCCCTAGTTTTGAGACCTTCCGTCAGGACGCCGAGCGCGCCTTCCTGCTCTCCAAGCTGCGCGAACACGCCTGGAACGTGGCGGAGACGGCGCGCGTGCTGGACATGCCGCGCTCCAACCTCTATAAGAAGATCGAGAAGTACCAGTTGACTCGGGAGGAAACGTGACCGGCCCGCCTCGGGATTGGGATAAAGAGCTCGCCGAGATCGACAAGGTCATCGCGAAGCAGCCGATCGGGGGGCCCAAACTCGCGGCCGCCGGCGCGCCCGCCTTGCCCGCGCCCCGTTCCGCGCTCGCTGGCCGGCCGGTCGCACGCGGTCGCGAGGCGCTCAGCGGTTGGGTCCGCGTCCTGCTTGGTGTGGCGGTCGCCGTAGGGGTGGCCTTGGCTTGGCCTTACTCCCACAGCTGCGGTATTCAGCTCTACGGATACCTCGCCGCCTCCGCCGGGGTGTTCCTAGCCGGACTGTGGGGCGCGCTGGCCAGCTGGAAACGCAGGATGGCTGTCGCCCACGTGATTTCCCTTCTTGTCACCCTCACCGGGGCGGTACTGGTTGCCCGCGTGATCCTCGATCGTACGACCTATCCCAGGCATCCCTCCACCTGGTCCTGCACCGGCCCCTGAAATGCCCACCACCTTCAAGAACTTCATCGCCGGCCGCTGGGTCGCGCCGACGACCCGCACCTACTTCGAGAACCGTAACCCCGCCAACACTCGCGACCTGATCGGGCGCTTCCCCGATTCCGGCGGCGCCGACGTCGCCAACGCGGTCCGCTCGGCGGAGGCGGGATTCCGGCTCTGGTCCCGGGTGCCCGCGCCCGCGCGCGGCGATGTGCTGCGCCGGGTCGGGGATCTCCTCAGCGAGCGGAAGGAAGCGATCGCGCGCGCCATGACGCGCGAGATGGGCAAGGTGCTCGCCGAAACGCGGGGCGACGTGCAGGAGGGAATTGACACCGCCTACTACGCTGGTTCCGAAGGCCGGCGCCTCTTCGGTCACACCGTGCCGAGCGAGCTGCGCAACAAGTGGGCGATGAGCTACCGGCGACCCATCGGCGTCGTCGGGCTGATTACGCCCTTTAATTTCCCGATGGCCATCCCGACCTGGAAGATGTTCCCCGCGCTCGCCTGCGGAAACAGCGTCGTCATCAAGCCCTCCGAGGATGTCCCTCACACGGTGCATCTGCTGGTGGAGATCCTGCTCGATGCGGGCCTCCCGCCCGAGGTGATCCAGCTGGTGCACGGCCGCGGTGAGGTGGCGGGGAAGGCCCTCGTCGAGCACTCGGGCGTCCCGGTGATCTCCTTCACCGGCTCCACGGCCACGGGCGCCATGATCGGCGAGACCTGTGGACGCATGCACAAGCGGCTCTCGCTCGAGATGGGCGGCAAGAACGCCATGATCGTGATGGACGATGCCGATCTCGAGCTCGCCCTCGAGGGCGTGCTCTGGGGTGCGTTCGGCACCACCGGCCAACGCTGTACCGCCACCAGCCGCCTGCTGTTGCATCGGCGAATCCACGACCAGTTCCTGCGCCGGCTTGCCGAGGCCGCCGAGAGCCTCGTCCTCGGCGACGGCAGAAAGCCCGGGAGCGAGGTGGGTCCGCTGATCCATGAGGCGGCCCGGGATAAGGTCGAGCAATACGTCGCGATCGGCCAGGAAGAGGGTCTCGAGTTGGTGACCGGAGGCAAGCGGCCGCGCAGTCCCCGCCTGGGGTGCGGCTGGTTCTACCGGCCCACGATTTTCGCGGGCGGCCGCCCCGGCAGCCGGCTGGCTCAGGAAGAGATCTTCGGCCCCGTGCTCACCGTGCTCCGCTTCAATTCCTTCGACCAGGCAGTGCGGATCAACAACGGGGTGAAATACGGTCTGTCGAGCTCGCTCTACACTCGGAATACCAATCTTGCATTCCGTGCCATGCAGGAGCTGGACAACGGCATCACCTACATCAACGCCCCAACTATTGGCGCGGAGGCCCATCTGCCCTTCGGCGGTGTCAAACAGACCGGGAACGGCCACCGGGAAGGCGGTTGGGAGGTTTACGAGTTCTATTCGGAGACCAAGGTCTGTTATGTGGATTACTCGGGCGTGCTGCAGCGGGCACAGATCGACAACTACGATTGACTCCGCTGACTGATCCGTTATTCGTTAGAGTGCTGGGACCTCTGATCTCTCCTTCGGGACCCGCATGAAGCCATTGCAAGTTGGATCGAGCAGCAAGTCGGGATCCAGCAGCTCCGACGAGGGCTCGCTCGACCAGTATCTCAGGGAAATCAGCCGCTACCCGCTCATCACCCAGGACGAAGAGGTCAGGCTCGCTCAGCGCATCCGCCTGAAGGACGAGGAGGCGCTCGACAAGCTGGTTCGCAGCAACCTTCGCTTCGTGGTCTCCGTCGCCAAGAAATATCAGAACCAGGGCGTCTCCCTCTCCGACCTGATCAATGAGGGCAACCTCGGCCTCATCCGCGCCGCGCACAAGTTCGACGAGACCAAGGGGATCAAGTTCATTTCCTACGCGGTGTGGTGGATCCGCCAGGCCATCCTACAGGCGCTGGCCGAGCAGAGCCGGATCGTGCGGGTCCCGCTCAACCGGGCGGGGACGCTGCACCGGATCACCCGCCGCTCCTCACTCCTGCTCCAGGAACTGGGCCGCGAGCCGACCCCCGCCGAGATCGCCGAGGGTATGGACATCGACATGGAGGAGGTGCAGAAGACCCTCTCCATCTCGCAGAACCACCTTTCGCTGGACGCCCCGATGACGCCGGGCGAGGACAACCGGCTGCTCGACTACCTCCCCGACAATCAGAATCCCGGCCCGGACGCGGAAACGTTCGAGCACGCGCTCAATCAGTGTATCGAAGAGGTGCTCAAGGGCCTCAAAGAGCGCGAATCGAAGATCCTCCGGCTGTACTTCGGCCTCGACAGCCCGGAGCCGATGACCCTCGAGGAGATCGGCGCGCAGCTGGGCATCACCCGCGAGCGGGTGCGCCAGATCAAGGAAAAGGCCCTGTCCCGGCTTCGCCACGTGAGCCGCTCCAAAGCCCTCGAATCCTTCCTCTCCTAGCATGGCCGGCGCTGCCTCGTTCGACATCTCGACCGGCGCGGATCTCCAGGAAGTAGACAACGCGGTCAACCAGACGCTCAAGGAGATCGGGCAGCGCTACGACTTTAAGGGCACCCATGTGACCATCGAATTCGAGCGTGCCAAGGGCGAAATCAAGCTCCACGCCGACGACGAGTTCCGCATGAAGCAGGTCCTCGAGGTGCTCACCCAGAAGTGCGCCAAGCGCGGCGTGCCGCTCAAGAACCTGAAGACCGGGGACTTCGAGCCTTCGGCCGGCACCTCGGTGCGCTGCACGGTGACGCTCACGCAGGGAATTCCTCAGGACACCGCCAAGAAGATCCAGAAGGCCATCAAGGAGCAGGGCTTCAAGAAAGTGCAGACCTCGATCCAGGGCGACGAGCTCCGGGTCACCAGTCCCTCCAAGGATGAGCTCCAGGCCGTCATTGCCTTCATCAAGTCGCAGGACTTCGGTCTCGAGCTCAAATTCGGCAATTATCGTGGCTGACCGGAGGAGCGGAGCGCTCGCGGCCGCTGTGCTCTTGGCCGCCTGCGCCCGCCCCGAGGTCGGTACCGTTGCGGCTCCCGAGACCCAGGTACCCGAGATCCGGATCGGGGTGGTGGTGAGCGCCGCTTCGGTTGCGCTGGGCGGTGGCGCTGCCCTCATCCTCACCGCGCCGAATGGCACCTCCAGCTCCGAGCTCTCCGTCGGCACCACGGCCACCGTGTCGGGCGGCCCGTCAGGCCTGCGGATCCGGTTGGGCGGGGCAACCGTGAGCGGAGGCTCGCAGCTCACCCTCGCCCCCGCCGACAGCGGCGGTGCGGTCCGCGTGAACGGCCGTGACTACCGCGGCCGCTTCGTCCTCTCGGCCCTAGCCGGCGGAGTGAGTGCGGTGAACCTGCTCGACATCGAGCAGTACCTCGGCGGCGTAGTGGGCGCTGAGATGGGCCGCCGGACCGAGCTCGACCTCGAGGCACTCAGGGCCCAGGCCGTCATTTCGCGCAGCATCGCGCTCAAGGCGCTGGGGCGCTGGCGCGTCCGCGGGTATGATCTGGTCGCGACGGTGGCGGACCAGGCCTACGCGGGCGTTGGCTTCGAGACCCCGGTCTCCGATCGGGCGGTAGAGGAAACCCGGGGAGAGCTGCTGACCTGGCAGGGTCAGGTGATCGACGGCTTCTTCCATTCCACCTGCGGCGGCCGCACCGCCGACGGCACCGAGGTGTTCGTGGGCGCCGATCGGCCCTACCTCCGCTCCATTCGCGACGTGGACGCGACCGGCCGCGCCTGGTGCTCCACCTCCCCGCGTTTTCACTGGCAGGAGAGCTGGAGCGGCGACGCGCTGCGACGAACCCTCGCCGAAACGCTCCCCGGGGCTGGCGGCTCGGCCGAGCTGGCTCGGACACTGCAGGACCTGCGAGTGATCGATCGCACCGCAACCGGCCGGGTAGCCCATCTCCACCTCAAGGGTGAGCGGGGCGTGCTCACCGTGACGGGGCCGGTCGCGCGTTGGCTGCTCCGCAGCGCCGACGGCAGCAGTCTCCGCAGCGCCAATTTCAATCTGCAACTCACCCGCAGCGGAGGACGCATTGTGCAGCTCGTCGCCGAGGGATCGGGTGCCGGGCACGGAGTGGGGATGTGCCAATGGGGCGCACTGGCGCGCTCCCGCGCCGGCTTCTCGTATCGGGACATCCTCTCGGCTTATTTTCCGGGCACCGAGATTACCCGCACCTACTGAGCAGGGGCCTTCCCATGAGCGAGCCCATCCGGATCGGCTTGATCGGCGCCGGCGCGATCGTGCAGGTGGCCCATCTTCCGGTGCTCAAGAAGCTGAAGACGGTGGAAGTCGTCGCGATCTGCGATGTCGACCTTCCCAAGGCCCGCGCCCTGGCCGAACGCTTCCAGATCAAGGACGTCTTCGACGACATCGAGGACTTGCTGGATCACGAGCAGATCGATGCCATCCTCGTGGCGACGCCGAACCACCTGCACGAGCCCCACGTGCTCGCCGGCCTGGCGGCAGGGTGCCACGTGCTGGTCGAGAAGCCCGGGTCGCTCACCGCGGCGGGTGAGGCCCGCATCGGCCGGTTGGCGGAGAAAAAGGGCCGTTCGGTGATGATCGGGATGACCCACCGTTACCGGCCCGACGCCCTTGCGGTTCGCAGTTTCGTGCAGAGCGGCGAGCTGGGGGAGATCGACTCCATTCGGGCCAGCTGGCACGTCTCCCGGCCGGCGCGCGCCCAGCTCGGCTGGCGAACCCGCAAGGATGAGGCGGGCGGTGGTGCGGTCCTGGATCTCGGCCTCACCATGGTGGATCTCTGCCTCTGGCTAGCGGGCAATCCGACGCCCACCCGCGTCAGCGCCAACCTCAGCAAGCCCAAAGGGGAGCGTGGCGTCGAGCAGTCGGGAAGCGCATTCGTGGTGTGCGAGGAAGGACTCGCGATCTTCGTGGATGTGACCTGGCGGCACATCGGGGAGCGCGAGCGGTTTGGTGTGGGCATCCGCGGCAGCAAAGGGACGGCCGGAATCAACCCGCTGCACGTGTGGAAGGAGCTCAACGGGGTCGCGCAGGACGTCTCGCCGACTGGGAGCCTTTCGCGCGAGAGCGCCTTCACCGCGTCCTTCCGGGCAGAGTGGGCCCACTTTCTCGCGGCCGTGTCCGGCGAGGCCAGCGTCCCCAAGCTCTCCGAGCATATCACCCTGCTCAAGGTCATCGAAGCCATTTATAAGTCGGCCGCGGACGGAAAAGAAGTGGTGTTGTGAGGGCTACCGGCTGTTGGCTCCTGGCTATCGGCGCTCTCCTCGCTCCCACGCTCGCCGCGCAACGCCCCCTCACCCCTCAATCCTCACTCCTGATTCCTAGCTCCGGCTCCGAGCTCACCGTCACTCTCCTCACGTTCGAGCCCGGCGGCCGGGTCTGGGAGCGCTTCGGACACAATGCGCTCTGGCTCCATGACGTGGCCACCGGAAGCGATGCGCTCTACGACTACGGGCGCTTCAGCTTCCAGCGGCCGCATTTCACCTTGCGGTTCATCCAGGGCCGCATGTGGTACTCGATGGGATACGAAAGCAATGTGGCTGGAATGGTGGCGGCCTACCATGGGCAGGGGCGGAAGATCTGGGCCCAGGAGCTGGACCTCACCCCCACGCAGCGAGTCGGGCTCCGCACTTTCCTGGAATGGAACATCCAGCCCGAGCACGCCGAGTACTACTACGATTATTACCGCGACAACTGCTCCACTCGGATCCGCGACGCCATCGATAGCGTGCTAGGGGGAGCGATCCGCCGCTACGCCGAGCAGGGCTCGGGGATGAGCTGGCGGGACGAGACCCGCAGACTCAACCAGCACAACGTCGCCCTCTACTCCGGACTGCTTGTCGCGCTGGGACAGCCGGTCGACGCCGAGATGTCGCGCTGGGAGCAGATGTTTCTCCCCATGCGGCTGCGGGAGCATCTGGACAGCGTCCGGATCCCCGGTCCCGCCGGGGTCACCCGGCCGGTGGTGAAATCGGAGCAGGTAATCGCGGCCGGCGGGAGCTGGCCCGTACCCGAGCGGCCATCCAACTGGCTCTGGGGGTACCTGGTGACGGGATTGCTGTTCGGGGGCGTGCTCGTTGCGCTCGGACGCACCCGCGCCTTCGTTCCGCTGGCGATGCTGTGGGCCCTGCTGGCGGGCGTGTTAGGCGGCCTGCTCGCCTGGTTCTGGGTTTTTAGCCATCACGGTGCCACCTACCGCAACGAGAATCTGCTGCCGCTCAACCTCGTTGCCCTGGCGCTGGCGGTGGCGCTGCCCGGCGTCGCGTTCCAGCGGGCGCGGGCGCTGCGTGTCGCGCGCCGGCTCGCGCTCTTGCTGACCCTGTTGGGTGCGCTGGGATTGCTGCTCAAACTGCTGCCCTGGTTCCGCCAGCACAACCTCGAAGTCCTCGCGCTCGCGCTCCCGCTTCACGCCGGCGTCTGGCTCGGGCTGGAGCGGAGAATTACGGCGTCCGCGCCTTCTTGAGCCCCTCGCTGGCCTCCGTGTATTCCGGGAACACATCGAGCGCCTTCTGGTAATACTCCACCGCCTTGGCACGATCGCCGCGATCCTGATAGAGCAATGCCCTGCTGAACAGGGCCAGCGCCTCTGTGGGCACCTGCCGCGGCGCGCGTTGCGCGCTTGCGGCGGGTAGCTGTGGCAGCCGGTTGTCCGCCATGACCCGCTCCGCGACGGACTGAATCATCCGGAACATGTCGCGGCGATCGTGATACTTGGGATCGCTCCGCACCACCTTCATGATCTCGCCCGTCTCGACATTGATCATTCGCGCGTCGATACGGAAGTCGCCGTACAGGTCGATGAAGGAGCCGGTCACCATGTACCGGGCTCCCACCAGCTTGCCGATCTTCGCGGCGGTTTCCTTGTCCACCCGCTCCGCGACGGCCAGCCCCTGCTCATCCAGCACCCGTTGGGTCTCGAAGCGGTCGACCAGCCGCACCTCCGGATTCTGCGCCATTTCGCTGATCAGCATCGCAGCGAGCCCTTTGCGCAGCGCGTCGAAGTCCTCCTTGTCTTTGCCGTAGCTGCCGCCATTCTCGAAGGGCAGCACCGCGATTCCCGGGCGACGGTCCTGCGCGGACAACGGTCCAGAGAACAGACTCAGGGCCAGCCCGGCCAGGACGATCCTCTCGAGCTTCATTTCGATCTCCTCAAGACGTGAGGCAAGCGCAGACCCCTATCGCAAGAAGTCGACCAGCTCCACCTGCCATTCTTGCTTTGGTTCCACACGCTAACAGACTGTAAATCAAGCGGTTAGGCAACCCGTTGCAGCGCTAGCGCCACTGCCGCGAGGATACTGTCCCGCCACGGTGACGAAGCATATCCCGTTTGAGCGACGAGCCGCAGTGATCCCAGTCACCCCGCCTGCTGTGCGGCCAGCCGCAGTGCCGCAGGATCGAGCAGCAGGATTTCGCGCCGGGTCACCCCGATCACGCTGCGCAGGACCAGATTGCGCATGGTGCGCGAGACGGTCTCCCGGCTGGCTCCCACCATTTGGCCGATGGAAGCATGGGTGAGCCGCCGTGTGATGCGGGTCCCGCCGTCGCCGCCCTCTTCCCGCGCCAGCTCTAGGAGTAGATGGGCCACCCGCCCATTCACGTCCAGCAGCATGAGGCTCGCTATGGTGTCATCGGCCCGCCGCAGGCGGCGCGACAGTTCGCGCAGCAGGGAGACCGCCAGCTCGGGAGCCGCCTTCAGCCGGCTGCGGAAGTCTTCCCGGCGGAGCTGCAGGATCGTGGTGTCTTCCATGGCGATCACGTGAGCCGAGCGGGGCTCGTCGTCCAGCAGTGCCATCTCACCGAAGAAGCTGCCCGAGCCGAGCACAGAGAGAATCACCTCCCGGCCGTCTTCGGATGCCACAGTCACTTTGACCTGACCGCTCTGGATCAGAAAGAGCGCCTCGCCGGCATCCCCGTGCAAGACGATGACGCTGCCCTTGGGATGCTTGTGCTCCCGGACCAACTGGGCCAGCGCCCGCAGGTCCGGCTCCGAAACCTGGCGAAAAAGCGGAACGCCGCGCAGCACCTCGAGCGGATCGACCGGCATGGGCTCTCCCGGAGGGACGACTGGAGGATAGGTGGGAGGTCGGGAAGTCGGGAATTCGGCAGCAACCTAGCCGGGCTCACCGACTCTCCGCCGATTCGCCTACCTCCCGACCTCCCGACTTCCCGACGTTCCCACCTCCCGACCTACCGTCTTACCGACTTACCGACTAAGTTCTATGGCTTACAACGAGTTACGGAGCACCACCGTGAAGCCGAACCTGCACCCCAAGTACCACACCATCGACGTCGTCTGTGCGTGTGGCAACAAGTTCCAGACCCGGACCACCGCCGCGGCGATCCATGTCGAGGTCTGTAACGCCTGCCATCCCTATTACACCGGGAAGCAGCGCCTGATGGACACCGCCGGCCGGGTCGACCGGTTCCGTCGCAAGTACGGCTCGGAGCAGGCGGCTCCCACCGCCGCGCAGTAAGCCGTGGAGGCCAGACTCCGCCAGGCGCTCGCGCGGGCGGAGGAGGTCTCCGCGGCGTTGGCGGACCCCGCCGTCGCCAAGGATTCGGCCCGCCTGTCCGAGCTGGGCCGCGAGCGCGCCCGGCTCGCCCCCATCGTCCGCCTCACCGAGCGGCTCTTCCGAATCAAAGATGATCTGCGCCAAGCTCAAGCAATGGCGGGTGAGGCCGATCCGGAGCTCGCGGCCCTGGTCCAAGTCGATCTCGACCGGCTGCCCAACGAGATCACGCTCCTGGAAACTCAGCTGGAGGAGCTCCTGGTGCCCCGCGATCCGCTCGAAGATCGCGACGCGATCGTCGAGATCCGCGCCGGTACCGGCGGTGATGAAGCGGCCTTGTTCGCCGCCGATCTCGCCCGCATGTACACCCGGTTCGCCGAGCGCAACGGCCTCAAGGTCGAGCCGATTTCGATCAGCGAGGGCACGCTCGGTGGGCTCAAGGAGGCCATCCTCGCTATCAGGGGGCCGGACTCCTACGGACTTTTCCGCCGTGAGTCCGGCGTGCACCGCGTGCAGCGCGTGCCCGCGACCGAATCGCAGGGGAGAATTCACACCTCCGCCGCCACGGTCGCCGTGCTGCCCGAAGCGCGGGAAGTGGACGTCAAGATCGAGCCGCAGGACCTTCGCATCGACGTCTTCCGGTCCGGTGGGCCGGGTGGCCAGAGCGTCAATACGACGGACAGCGCCGTCCGGATCACTCACCTTCCCACCAACACAGTGGTCCAGCAGCAGGACCAGAAATCCCAGCTGCAGAACAAGATCAAGGCGATGTCGGTGCTGCGCTCCCGCATCCTCGACAAAATGATCGCGGACCAGGAGGCCGCTCGGGCGCGCGACCGCAAGGCCATGGTGGGTACCGGCGACCGCTCCGCCAAGATTCGCACCTACAACTATCCGCAGAGCCGGGTGACCGATCATCGCATCGGGCTCTCGGTGCACAATCTCCCCGCCATCCTGGACGGCGATCTCGACGCAATCGTCAAGGCGCTCCGGCTGGCCAGCCGCGCGGAGGAATGAGCGTCGCGGAGCTGATCGAGGGCGCCGCCGCCCGGCTGCGGGCTGCGGGCGTCGTAAAGCCGCGGCGCGAAGCCAACCGGCTCTGGGCCTGGCTTAACCGGGTCTCCCCTGGTGAGGGCTACTTCTCACGCGAACGGGGGGTTGGGTCGGAGCAGATTCAGGCCTTCGACGCGGCCGTGGAGCGGCGCGTTGCCGGCGAGCCGATGGCCTATGTGCTCGGTCACACCGGTTTCCGGAATCTCGAAATCCGCTGTGACCGGCGCGCGTTGATTCCGCGCCCCGAATCTGAAGGCGTGATCGAGCACGCCCTGCGACGCGTGCAATCCGGTCGAGCGCTCGACCTCGGCACCGGCACTGGTTGTCTGGCGCTCGCGCTGGCGGATGAGGGCGGGTTCGAAGCGGTGGTCGCGGTCGATCTTTCCGAGGCCGCGCTCGAGCTCGCCGCCGTGAACGCCGCCCTCACCGGGAAGCAGATCAGGCTCCTCCACAGTGATCTCGGCGCCGCGCTCCGGGGCGAGCGCTTCCATCTGATCGTGGCCAATCCCCCGTACTTGACCGAAGCCGAGTACGCGGCGCTGGACGAGTCGGTGCGTCGCTGGGAGCCCGGGCTTGCACTGGCCAGCGGGCCCGACGGGCTCGTGATGACGCGCCGAATCCTCCGCGAAGGAATCGGACTGCTGCTTCCAGGAGGCTGGTTGGTGATCGAGCTAGATTCCACTCGCAGTCCGGCAGTGGCGGCGCTGGCGCGCGAGGCCGGTTTCGTGGAAGTCGACGTGTGGGATGACCTCTTCGGGCGTCCGCGGTATCTCACCGCGCGCCGCGAAGAGGAGTCAGGATTCAGGAGTATGCGATGATCGAGGAAAAAGCTCAGGAGCTCGGTCGGCTGATCGGGCAATCGTCCGAATACCAGACACTCCGGCGCGCCGAGAAGACGCTGCAGGAAGATGCCGAGACGCGGAGCCGGCTCGAGAAGATCGACCAGCTGGCCCGGCTGATCGACGAGCAGGTCACAGTCAAGAAAATTCCTGACGAGGCCACGGTCACGGCGTACGAAGCCGCGGTGCGCGATCTCGAAGTGAGCTCCCAGGGGCAGGCATACGTCATCGCGCGGGCCAACTATGAGAAGTTGATGACGAAGGTGAACCAGCAGATGAGCGCCGGGATCGAGCGGGGCGCCGCCAGCACCATCATCAGCCTCGCATGAGCAAAGGGTTCTTCGTCGTCCTCGAGGGCCCCGAAGGGGCGGGGAAGACAACCCTAGCCCGCGAGCTTGCCGACCGATTCCGTGCGGCGGGTCAGGATCCCGTTACCGTACGTGAGCCGGGCGGCACCCCGGCGGCCGAGGCGCTGCGGCAGGAGTTGCTCCATGCTGATCGCAGCTGGACCCCGGAGCGCGAGCTGCTCTATCTCGCCACGGCCCGGGCTGATCTGGTCGGTCAGATCATTCGACCCGCGCTCATGGCGGGACGCGTGGTCCTCAGTGACCGCTACGATTTGTCCACCCTGGCGTATCAGGCCGCCGGGCGCGGTCTGCCTTTGCCCATGGTCTCCTGGGTCAACACCGCCGCGACGGGCGGGCTGCGCCCCGATCTCACCCTCATTCTCGATCTCCCATCGGAAGTGGGCTCCGCGAGGCAGCTCGCCGCCGGCATGCAGCGTGACCGGCTCGAGCGGGAGCCGCTCGAATTCCATCGCCGCGTGGCGGCACGCTACCGCGAGGAGACCGGCCCGGGGATTCTCCACCTCGACGCTACGCTTCCTCCGGCCGAGCTCATGGCGCAAGCCTGGGCGGCCATTCTGGCCGCGCGTCCCGCATTGCTCCCGGCGGGGGCAAGGTAAGCCACGATGCGCCCGCGCTGGCTGGTCCTACCCTTTGCCTTGCTGGCCCTCGTGGCCGGTGTGTGGCTGACGCGCCGGCCCCGAGTCATGCCCCGCGAACCTACCGTGGTGGGCACCCGGTTGTTCGAGCAGGTCTTCGCCAAGGTACGCACCGCCGCGGTCGATCCCGTGGACGAGCAGGAGCTGTATCGGCGCGCGGCCGCTGGAGTCATCGAGGAACTGGATGATCCCTACGCCGTGCTGCTACTTCCCGGGGAACACCCGCCCCCGCCGGAGGACGTGCCGGTTCAGGGGCTTTTCCTCGATCGGCGCGATGGACAGGTCGTGATCGTCGCCACGGTGCCAGGTTCTCCGGCGGACTCCGCCGGGGTGCGCGCCGGCGACCGGCTCCTCGGCGTCGACAGCACCGCGATAGACGCGTCCCGACTCGATCGCCTCGTGGCACTGCTCACGGGTAAGCCGGGCACCGGCGTCGTGCTCCGGGTTCGCCGGAGCGGAGTCCGGGCCCCCTTGGCACTGTCGCTGGTGCGCGGGCAAGCGCCCCGCGCTGCCGCGCTGGAGGCGGCCCTCCTCGGAGGCGGCGTGGCGCGCATCAGAGTGACTCGCTTCGTGGCGGGTATCGCCGACAGCGTGCGCAGTCGGCTGGAGGCCCTTCGGGCCCAGGGCGCCAAGTCCCTGGTGATCGATTTGCGGTCGACCGTCGGCGGCGGTCTGGACGAGGGCGTTTCTGTGGCGGATCTGTTTCTTGAGCCAGGTAAGACCATCGTGGTGAGCCGGGCGCGCCCCGCGACCGCCTCCGCCAGTTTCATGGATTCCGCCGCCTCGGCCTTTTCCGACATGCCCCTCGCCGTGCTCATCGATGAGGGCACCGCGGGAGCGGCCGAGGTGGTCGCGGGGGCCTTGCAGGATCACGACCGGGCGGCTGTGCTGGGTAATAACTCGTTCGGGCGCGGTGTCACCCAGAGCAAGTTCCGCTTGGGGGCGGGAGCCTCGCTCAGTCTGACTACGTCGCTGTGGATCACTCCGAATGGCCGGCAAATCCAGCGTCCGCCGCGGCCGGCGACTGGTGATACGGTGGCGCGACCGACGGTAAGAAGCGACGGCGGCCGCGTGCTGGTGGGCGGCGGCGGCATTGTGCCGGATCGCCGGATCGCGGAGACCGACCATAGCGACCTCGCCTTGGCTGAGGCCCGCCGCGTGCTGATGCGGGCGAGTTCGCCCCAGGAAGTGCTGGGCCTCCTCAAGGGCGAACCGTCTCCATGACACGATCTGCCGGCTGGTGGCTCGGCTTGGTGCTGGCCGTGCCCGCCTCGGCCCAGCGGACCCGCTCGGTGGTGGTCGTCCCGGGCCAGCTGACCCGGGTCGTCACCGACACCGTGGGAACGCCGTACCCGGTTCCCTTTCCCCCGGCCCAGGTCTACCAGGCGCTGTTGGCAGTGTACGCCGAGCTCAAGATTCCGAGCGCCGGCAGGGATTCGGTGAGCCAGGTGGTCGACAGCGAGGTCTTTTACCGCCAGGGCACGCTGGGCGGCAAGCAGATGTCCACCTACTTGAGCTGCGGCGATGGCATGACGGGGCCCAACGCCGATTCCTACCGCGTCTACATGAGTATCTGGTCCACTGTCGGGACGGCCGAAGGAGACAAGGCCACGCTGCGAACGGCCTTTCTCGCGGGCGCGGTGAACCTGACGGAAGGTTCCCGTCAGCCGATGCCGTGTGAGAGCACGGGCAGGATGGAGGTGCGGATCCATCAGATGGTACTGCACCGGCTGGCCCTGGTGCACTAACGGCCGGAAGTCCTACTGATCGACGACCCGGACGCCCTTCGGCACCTTGAATTCGAATACCCCGCGATCGATCGTGGCGTTGGGACGGAGGTGCGAAAGGATGAGGATCCTTCGCACTCCCTGCGACTCTTCCAGCTCGATCCGCCGCGGCAGCGCCGCTTCGCTATCCAGCCACAGCACCGCCTTCGAAAAACTCAGACTCCCGGCACGCGGGATGATTGACACCACATCCACGTGCCGCCCGCCGAGCGTGTCGGCGCGCAGCCAGGTGCTGCTATAGCGCTCGGAGGGCCGGTCGAGAATTCTGGCCAGCAGATTCGCTCCGTAGACCGGATCGGTCTCCATCCTCGTGCGGATGACCTGGCCCGGGGTAGTGCTCGGGGTGTAGAGCCACACGTACTTGCCGTCGATCACGATCGCTTCATCCGGCGGATCGCTGAAGCGCATGGCGAACGAGTTGACCCCCGCCTGGTAGAGCCGGCCGCCGGTCCGCAAGGTGTCGCCGAGGCCGGGGTCCTCGATGATCTGCACAAAATCCGCTTGCAGCGAGGTGAGGGTGCGATAGGCCGCGCCCGCCCGCCGAACGATTGCGGCGGGATCCTGGGCGTGCAGCGGCGCTGCCAGGAGAGCGAGGAGCGCGAGCCTCATCGTGGGCCCGCCAGGGTCCGCCCGATCACCGCCGCGATCCCCTTGAGCTCCCCGAGCAGCAGTGCCAGCTGCTCGGGATAGAGGCTTTGCGCGCCGTCGGACAGCGCCTCGTCGGGGTGCGCGTGCACCTCAATGAGCAGACCATCCGCTCCCGCGGCCACCGCCGCGCGCGCCGCGGCCGGCACCAACGCGCGTTTGCCGGTCGCGTGGCTGGGATCGGCCATGATGGGAAGGTGGGACAGCGATTTCACCACGGGAATGGCATTCAGGTCGAAGAGGTTGCGCCCGGCCCCGTCGGACCCCCGGATGCCGCGCTCGCAGAGGATGACGTCGGGGTTCCCTTCGGAAAGCACATATTCGGCGGAAAGCAGCAGGTCGGTCAGGCTCGCGGCCATTCCGCGCTTGAGCAGCACCGGCTTGCCCGCGCGGCCGGCGCGCTTCAGCAGGGCGAAGTTCTGCATGTTGCGCGCCCCGATCTGGACGATATCCGCCAGCTCCGCGACCCGATCGAGACCCGGCTCATCCAGCGCTTCGGTCACGATCAGCAGGCCGGTCTCCCGCCGGACCGCGGCCAGGAGTTCGAGCCCCGGCACGCCGAGGCCCTGGAACGCATAGGGAGAACTGCGCGGTTTGAACGCGCCGGCGCGCAGGGCAACGGCGCCGGCGGCCTTGACGGCGCGCGCAGTGGAGAAGATCTGCTCCTCGCTCTCCACCGAGCAGGGTCCCGCCACGACGAGAATCTCGTCGCCGCCCACCGACCATCCGCCCGGCAAGCGCACGATGGTCGGCTCGGGCCGCCATTCGCGCGCCACCATACGGTACGGGCGGGTGACGTGAATGACCTCTTCGACCCCGGGCAGGGCGCTGAAGCGGGCGCCGTCGACCCGGCCGTCGTTGCCCACCACGGCGATGGCGGTGCGCTGCGCCCCGGCAATGGTCTGAGCCTGGAACCCGAGGGATTCGATCAGGGATACGACGCGCGCGGCGTCAGCGGGCGACGCGTCGGAGCGGAGCAGGATGAGCATGGCTACTCGCTGACTCCGACCTCCCGCGTTTCAGCCAGCCGAACCCCCACGATCGTGGAGACGCCGGGCTCCTGCATGGTCACCCCGTACACCGCATCTGCGGCCTGCATCGTGCGCGGGTTATGGGTGATGACCACGAACTGTGTGTCCGCCTTGAACTCCTCCAGCAGCGTCGTGAAACGCCCGACGTTGGAATCGTCGAGGGGGGCATCCACTTCATCGAGCAGGCAGAACGGGCTCGGCTTGCTCAGGTAGATGCTGAACAGCAGTGAGACCGCGACCAGGGTCCGCTCGCCGGAGGAAAGCAGGTGAATCCGCTGCGTCCGCTTGCCGCGAGGCGCCGCGTGAATGTCGATCTCGCTTTCGAGCGGATCGTCGGGGTTGGCCAGCTTGAGCTGGCACTCGCCGCCGCCGAAGAGGGTCTGAAACACGTGCTGGAAGCTGCCCTGCACGGCGGTGAAGGTATCCAGGAACATCGCGCGGGCGGTGCCGTCGATCTCCTTGATGGCCTGGAGCAGGGACTGCCGCGCGGCGACCAGGTCGTCCCGCTGCGAGGTGAGGAAGCTCAGCCGCTTCGTCTCCTCGGCGTGCTCCTCGACCGCCAGCGGATTGACCGGGCCAAGGCTTTCCAGGGATTCGGCGATCCGGGTCGCTTCGCCCTCCAGCGTGGCGAGATCCAGATCCAGCAGCTGGGCCGTTTCCAGCAGCAGCTCGAACGGCTGCTTCCATTCGGTTTCGACCCGGTCCACGATGCTGCGGCGCAGCCCCGAGCTCTCGGTCAGCTCGACCTGGAGGCGGTGGGCTTCCTCGCTGGTCCCGTCCACTTCGGCTCGCAGGGCCAGCACCACCGATTCGGCTTCGGCGAGCGCGGCTTGCGCGCCTGCCAGCGTGGCCTCCGCCTCCGCGGTGGCCCGCTCCAGTCCTTCCAGCGAGCGGGTCCGTTCGTCCCGCAACGTTTTCCATTGGGCTTGCTGTGCCAGCAGAGCGGAGCCCTCCTGGTCGAGCCGGGCGATCTCCCCCTGGAGCGAATGGGCCGCCTCGTCGGCGCTCGTGATGGTCTGTGCCGCGCGGGCCTGTCGCTCTTCCGTGGCGCGCAGCCTCGCTCCCACGTGCGCATCCTGGACTTGCCACTGCACGCGACTCTCGCGCGCCACCTCCTGCTCCGTCTCGAGCGCTACCAGGCCGGCCCGCTCCTGCTCGAGGCCCTGCTCCTCCGAGGCCCGGGTCGCCTGACCCTGCGCGAGCGCGGCCTCGATCTCGCCCCGGCGCGCTTCGGCCCGGTCCAGCCGTTCGTGCAACCGCGCCAGATTGGTCTGCTGATCGGCCAGCTCGCGGGTCAGATTCTCCACGAGGCGCGCGGCATCCTCCCGCTCTGCGGCCGCGCCGCGCTGGGATTCACGCGCTTGGTCCGTCGCCGCCGCGGCGGCGGCGGCCGCGCGCTCCTGCTCCCCGAGTCGGGTTTCGGTGGCAGTAAGGGAGGTGCTCACCGAATCCCTAGTAGACTCCTGTTGCCCGATCTCCGTCTCCAATGCGCCAATCTCGGCCCGGCGCCGCAGCGGACCGCCGGAGCCCGCGGCTCCGGCCAGCAGGATAGCCCCGCTCGCCCGGCGGAGCGCGTGCCCCCGGTGATCCAGCACCTCGGAGCCGCTTAGCAGCGCTTCCACCCAGAGCGCTGCCGGGCCTTCCGCGCGCAGCCGGGATTCCAGGGGGCTCGGGCCGTTCGAATGGGGGCGGGGGCCGCTATCCACCGGCAGCAGCACCACCGCTCCCGGCTGGGCCTCCGAGTGCCATCGGCGGATCGCCTCGACCGAATCGTTATCCCGCACCAGAATCGCGTGCATCCACTCGCCCAGCAGCCGCTCGGCCAGCTCCGCCGCGTCCTGGTCGGTGCTGACGTAGTCGCTCAAGGGTCCCAGCACCGCGCCGTTGAAGCGCTGCCGCTCGGAGAGAAGGGCGGCCGCTCCGGGGGCCAGGCCCACCCGATCGCGCTCCAACTCTTCGAGCGCGGCGCGCCGAGTGGTCAGCTGCACCAGCGCCTCCTCCACCAGCCGCTTGCGGTTGCGCTCGCTGGCTTCCTGCTCGCGGGTGGCCGCCAGCTCGTGTCGGCTGCGTTCGCCCCGTTCCGCAGCGGCCAGGGCGGTGGTGGTGGTGCGATCCGCTGCTTCGGCCAACCTCCGGGCGCGCGTCTCGGCTTGGGAAAGCTCGGCGCGCAGGGCCGCGAGCCGGGAGTCCGACTCCGCCACACGCTCGCGCAGCGCACCCAGCTCCTGTTCCAGCGCCGCGCGCTCGCCTTCGAGCGACCGCAGGGTCTGGGCCCGCTGCGCCAGCAGCGCTTCGGCCTGACGGACCGCTCCCCGCTGTGCGGAGAGCCGGGCGCGCACTTCCTCCTCGGCGGCGGCGCGCGCACTGAGCTGCACCTGGATCGTACCCTGTTCCTGCTGACCCACGGCCAGCTCCGCGGCCGCCGCCTTCCGCTCTTGTTCCGCCTCCGCGGTCCGCCGCGCCGCGAGCGAGCGCTCCTCTTCGTCGCGCTGGCGCCGCTCCGCGACGTGGGCCAGTCGCTCGCCGGCCACCGCGAGGTCGCCATCGAGCCGCGAAAGCGCCACCTGCACCTCGGCCAGCTGCCGGGCGATCTCGGTGCGATGGGCCTCGGTGCGCAAACGCTCCCGGGCGGCCACCTCCTGACTCGAGAGCGCACGGGTCAGGTCCTCGCGCAACGCGGGCAGCCGCTGGGAGAGCATCCCATGCCGCGCTTCCGCGCCGGCCACCCGCCCGCTCAATTCGTCGAGCCGGCGCCGCGCGAGAGTCAGCGTGACCGCGAACTTCTCCTCCATCAAGCGCGCATGGCGCTCGGTCTTGCCCTTTTGCCGCGCCAGCGAGCGAATCTGCGACTGCACCTCCGTGATCAGGTCCTCGAGCCGCTGGAGATCCACGCTGGTTTCTTCCAGCCGGCGCTCGGTGCTGTGTTTGCGGTCGCGGTAGAGCCCGATACCTGCCGCCTCCTCGAAGAGCGAGCGGCGCTCCTCGGCGCGGTCGGACAGCAGCAGATCGATCATCTTCGCTTCGATGACGACGCCCGCATCGCTGCCCAGTCCGGTGCCGCGCAGCAGGTCCTGGATGTCGCGGAGCCGCACCGGCGTGGCGTTCAGCAGATACTCGCTCTGGCCCGAGCGGGAAAGCCTACGGGTAATCACGACTTCCTGATAGGCGATCGGGAGCTTGCCGGCGCTGTTGTCGAGGTGGAGCGAAACTTCCGTGAGGTTGACGGGCCGCCGTCCGGAGGAGCCCTGGAAGATCACGTCTTCCATCTTCCCGCCCCGCAGCAGCCGGGCCGATTGCTCGCCCAGCACCCAGCGGACCGCGTCGGAGACATTCGACTTGCCACAGCCGTTGGGGCCCACGATGGCGGTGACACCCTCGCCGAAATCGAGGGTAACCGTATCGGCGAAGGACTTAAAGCCGGAAAGCTCCAGCCGGGTCAGCTTCATGTATGGGCCAGGAACGGGAAGGGGAGGTGGCGAAGCGGGATCGCCGCCGGGTCCCTCACAAAATAAGCACTTCCGCCCCGCGGGTCAGGGGGTTTTGGCGGGCAACTTGAGGATGAAGTAGGCCCGGCCCAGCCGCTTACCGGTCGATTCGGCGGATTCCCGGCTCAGATAGGGTCCCACCAACACGCGATAGCCTTCTTCCGGCTCCTTCGGCTTCATCACCAGCGCGGGATACCCATCTCCCTTGAGCTGCTTGGTGAGCAGCTCGGCCCATTCGGGATTCTGCGTCCGGCTCACCTGCAGGTAGAGCGCCGTCGAGTCGACGAGAATCCGCAAGGAATCCGCCTGGAGAGCGCTGTCCTGGACCACGGTCGCGGATTCGGCCGCCGCCACCGCGGCGGGAAGCCGCTCCGCCGGCACCCATGCGGCAGCCAGCCAGAGATCGCTTCCGCCACCCGTCAGCGCGGCGATCCGGGCTGGGGGTACCTGTCGCAGATCGTACGCCACGAGGTCCTCCCCGTTCCGAACGATCAGGGTGGCCGCGCCGGCGATCAGGGGCAGGTCCGTGGACCAGTCGCCCGGCAAGGTGGCAGTCAGGCTGCTCGTCGCCAGGTCCACCACCCAGACGGAATCTCCCGCCACCGGATGGGCCAGCAGCCAGCGCCCGGAAGGATCCACCCGGAACTCCCGGGGCAGACCCGGCAGCCGGATGGGCGAGAGTTTTTCCCGGGAAAACCGGTCGTAGACCCGGATTTCCGGGTTGTCGCCGCTGACGAACAGGCGATGACCCGAGGGGCTGAAGCCGACTCGCCGGGCATGCCGCACCGAGGAAAGCGAGCTCTGAGTCCGCTGGCCGCTCGTCTCATAGAGCAGCACGGCCGTATCGGTGGCCACCGCGACGAGGTCTCCCCAAGCCGTCGCCACGGTCTCTCCAGCGGGAATCGCAACCGAGTGGAGCGTCTGGTCGGCGTTCGCGGTAATCAGCCGGAAGGGCGGGCCGGCCGTAAGCGCCACCAGTTGCTCGTTGACCGCGCCGAACAAGGCTCGCG
Organism: uncultured Gemmatimonas sp.; assembly: GCA_964649225.1. Classification (GTDB taxonomy): domain Bacteria; phylum Gemmatimonadota; class Gemmatimonadetes; order Gemmatimonadales; family GWC2-71-9; genus JABFSM01. The sequence goes on from CAZYPO010000021.1 coordinate 28,278, forward strand.
GCGGTGCCGGCAGCGAATCGTGAAAGTGAACCGGTTGCCGGCGCACCACCCGCACGATCCGGTGCTCGGCGTCGCTGAGGTAGATGGAGCCATCCGGGCCGAGGCTGCCAGCGGTCACCCCGGAAACGACCGTGCGGACGGCGCGGCTCTCCAGGTCCAGGGAGATCAGATTCCCCCCACCGTCGAGCGCCCAGACCACCCGCTCGTCGATGTCGGCGCCCAGCAGCCGGTGGAGCGGCGGGACCTTCTGGAGCGAGGTCCAACCGGCCGGCCGGAGGCTGTCGGGATGGTAGGCCTGGACTGTGCCGCCGGCTCGCGGAAACCGGAACAACGAGACCTGCCCGCCAACGGCAGGCAGGTCGGGAGGAGGAGCGACGCCGCTCCTGCCACACGCTGTGGCGGCGAGCAGGACGGCCGCCCGTCGGATCAGAACGTCGGTCCCAGGCTGATCGTCCAGTACCCCTTGATACCGGGGCGCTGCAGCGGGAACGCGTAATCGGCCCGCAGGATCAGGAAGTTGAGGATGTTGGCGCGCACCCCGACGCCCAGAGAGGTCAGCGGCGTGCGGACCTTGTCGACCGTCTGATCCGGATCGTTCTCATCCCGCTTGAGCCTCACCTTCATGCCCTTTTCCCACGCGATCAGGCCGTCGTAGAACGCCACGCCTTCGATCGCCGGGAAGGCCATCGGCAGCACTCGGGCCCCGAGGAACAGCGGCCAGCGGAGCTCTGCGCTCCCCATCGCGATGCGGGTCCCGATGAGCTGATCGAGCGCAGCGCAGCCGGTGAAGCTGCTGGTGCCGGCATCGGTCAGGCATTCGTTACGTTGGAACGAGCCCGAGGTGTAGCCGCGAATAAAATCGGGGATGCCGGCGAAGAGGCGGAACTGTTGCTCGTCCCGCCCGTGCTGGCCGTAGTACTGTAGCCGGGTGGCCAGCATGAATGGCCCGGCCAGGTGGTCGTAGCGGCGATAGTCGGCATTGATCGTGGTGAAGCGCCACTGGCCCAGGCGCTGCGACACCTCGAAGCGCGAGCGGCGCCCCAGGACGGGCCCGACCCCGCCGAACAGGCTGTTGTCGAACACCAGCGCGATCGAGGGCTGCACGAACGAGAAGGACCCGAGGCTCTGATTGTCGATAAACGGGTCCCCGATCTGCTGATTGGTGCTCGGATCGAACAGGGTGACGAAGCGGCGGCGATCGTCCTCGACGTTGACCAGGCTCGCGCCCAGCTCGATCCGCCGGAAGCGGCTGAACGGATAGGCCGCCATGGCCTGCGCCTGGCGGATCACCAGGCGCCGGATGTTCTCGATGTAGAGCCCTTCGCCGCCGGGGCCCTGCTCGACCGAGGCTCCCTCGTAGTAGAAATACGGCTGCTGGGTGAACCCCACGGCCCAGTTGAGCCGGCGGGCCAGGTTCACGTACTGCGCCATGAAAAACGTCTCGTTGATGCGGCCGTTGAGCGAGGCCACGACGCCCAGCTGATGGTTGCCCAGCATGTCCCCCAGCACGATCGCTGTGGATCCCGAGAGGCCCTGGCCGAAGGTGTCCCGGGTATACCCGATGGTAGGCCGGGTGACGAACTCCGGCTCCAGCTTGGCCTTGTAGGACTTGAAGGTGAACTCGCTGGTGTCGGGTGGCGTGAACGCCATCGAATCGAGAACCCGCGCGATGGACACCGGCTCGGCGGCGCGGGCGCTGTCGGACAGCGCCGGCAGCGAGTCGGCCCGGCGAAACCCGCGCGGGGTCCGGTAGATTGCTCCACCGCCCAGAATCTGCGGGCCCGCCGGGGGCTGCACCGCCGCCCGCGCCCCGCTGGCCTGGACCGGCGGGGCGATCGCCGCGAGCGAGCGCCCGGCGATCATCTGTTGACGGCTCCAGGGCTGCTTCTTGAGCGAACGCGGCGCATCGAGCGCGTAGATGTCGTAACGCCCCTGCTCGAAGTAGACGAATGCCAGCCGATCCGCGCCGTGGGCCCAGGACAACACCGGTGAAAGCGCCGTGATGCCCTGGACACCCGTGTAGAAATCGGTGATCTGGTAGACCTGGCGGTCCTCGAGTTCGTAGAGGTAGATGTTGGCCACGCCGTTGCGGTCGGACACGAAGGCGATGGTGCGCCCGTCGGGCGACCACTGCGGGTCGACGTTGCGGCCGACTTCCAGCCCCTCGGGCAATTCGACCCGGCCGGTCTCCACGTGATACAGCCCGATGCGCAGGCTGCCCCAGCGCAACGCTTTGAAATCCGTACCGGGGCCGCGATCCGTCGCGAAGGCGATGGTTTTCCCGTCCGGCGACCACACGGGGTGGAGATCGGCTTCCTTGTCGTTGGTGAGCCGGGTGAAATCGCTGCCGTCGGCGTTGACGGTGTACAGGTCCGAAATGCCTCCGTCCAGCCCGCTGAAGACGAGCTTGCTGCCGTCGGGACTCCAGGTCGGCGTGGTGATCCCGGAAATGGGGACCCGGATGGCGCGCACCTGCTTGTTGCGCGCCACATCGACGATGACGATGTCGTCCTTGCCGCTGCGCTGCGCCGCGAGGGCCAGGTATTTCCCGTCCGGTGACCAGCTCGCCGTGGAGTTGATGAAGCGGAAGGTCTCGTAATTACCGCTGTAGGTGGACTTGAGCAGCCGCTTCTCGGTCTTGCCGGTATGCGCGTCGGCCAACCAGAGATCGACGAAGTAGAAGTCCCGCTCGCTGAGATAGGCGATCTTGTTGCCGTCGGGCGAAAGGGCGGGTGCCAGGTGCCAGCCGCCGCCGGTTCGCTTGCGAGTGAGCAGTTCCTGCGCCACCGCGCGGCCCTTGGTCCGGTTGCCGATCTCGGGCAGGTACTGCTTCTGCACCGCGTCATGCCACTGCGCCACCAGCTGCTCGAAGGAAAGCCCCAGCACTCGCGGCAGCGCGTTCTCGATGCCGCCGCCCGCGCCCAGCTTGGTGATCTGGGCAATGGCCTCGTCCCCCCAGCGCCCCCCGATGTAGGCGAGCAGCGCATGCCCGAAGCGGTAGGGGAAGATCTGGTAGAAATCCTCCGGAGTCGGCAGCTTCCCTTCCAGGGCGGCGTCCCGCAGCCACATGGCGGTGTTGGGATCGATCGGGCCCAGCGAGAAATACTCCGCCATGCCCTCTCCGAACCAGAGCGGCGCGTTCGCCGAGATGATGCCCTGTACCCCCCCCCCCACCTTCCCGCGCGACCAGATGTCGAACTGGAACTGGTGGGTCATCTCGTGCTGCAGGACGTGCTGATTCTCCTCGTACGAGCCAGCCAGTGGGAAGATGTTGCGATGCCGCAGGAAGTCGGTGAAGCCGCCGGTGCTCTCGTCGATTTCCCCACCCGAGGTGTTGGTCTGCTGGAAATCGGAATGGGAAGCGTAGGCGATAATCGGCTTGCGCTCCTCGAAGTTGTGGTTCAGCACCTTCGAGAGCCGGGCGTAGGAGCGCTCCGCCATGCGAGCGATGTCGAGGGCGGCCTCCCGCTCGGCCGGATAATAGTAGACGTCGAAATGCTCCGTCGAGATGATCTTGAAATCGAAGCGCCCGTACTGGACTTTGTTGCGCCCGAAGTACTGGGCGGGCAGGGCGGCGGGAGCGGCCGCCATAAGCAGGGCCGCGAACGCAAACCGGCGCATCATGGTGACTTCCTTTCGGCCGCCGCTGCGAGCCTCGGCGCGTCGTTCCACAGCCGCTCGAGTTGGTAAAACGCCCGCGCCTCGGGGTGAAACAGGTGGACTACTACATCTACGAAATCCAGCAATACCCAGCGGCCCGACGGGAGACCTTCCACATGATGGACCCGCGCCCCCGCTGCCTCAAGCTGGCGGAGCACTGCATTGGCTATGCCGCGAACATGGGCGTCCGAGGTGCCCGAGGCGATGATAAACCAGTCCGTGGCGTCGTTCAGGCCGCGCAGATCGAGGGCGATCAGCTCCCGCGCATTCAAATCGTCCGCGGCCCGCAACACCATGTCCACGAGCGGTGACGCCTTCTGCGGACGTCGGGTCACCCGGCTCGGGCGGTCGTAGGCGCCGCCTCCCCCTGAGCGGGACGCGTCGGCGTCCCGTCCTCAACCTGCCAGCAGATGCCCCAGGCGCCCCGCCCGAGGTGGGCGCCCAGCACGCCGGTCGCCAGAGCCACGAAACAGTCACGTGGCTGGTACGCCGCGAGCAGTGCGGTGCGGACCCGTTCCGCGACCTCGGGCGCCTCAACGTGGGTCACTCCGAATCGCACCGACCTGGGACGCGGGGTAAGCTGTCGCTCGACCAGGGCCAGCATCCGGCTGACGACCGCCTCGCTGCCCCGCACCCGGTCCACCGGCACCACCCGGCCTGCGGCGTCGAGACTCAGGATGGGCTTCACGTCCAGCATGCCGGCCAGCCATGCCTTGCCGCGGGAAACTCGTCCCGAGCGGATCAGATTGTCGTAGGTGTCCACCGTGAGCAGCAAGCCCGACTGACTACGGACCCGCTCCAGCTCCGTTGCGATTGCTTCTGCTCCCCAGCCCGATTCGGCCAGCTCCGCGGCTCGCAAGGCGAGCAACCCCAGGCTGAACGAGGCCGCCCGGCTGTCCACCAATCTCACGCGCGAGAGACCCGCCGCCCTGATCGCCGCCTGTGCTGCCTGGTACGTTCCCGAAAGCGCCGATCCGAGCAGGACCGCGACCACCTCGTCCGCTTCTGCGAGGGCCGAGCGAAAGACCCGCACGAAGTCCGCCGGCGTCGGCTGCGACGTGGTCGGCAGTTGCTTTGCCACGCGCAACCGCCGATAGAACTCTTCCGGCCTGATCCCCACCCGATCTTGATACGCCGCGTCACCAAAAAGGATTTGGAGCGGCACCAACGCGATATGGTGGCGGTCCAATACGGCGTCGGGCAGGTCGGCCGAAGTATCGGTGACGACGGCCACGGGGCGGCGTTCCGGGTGCGCTAGCGCCCGGTGCTGCGCCCGCATGTCGTCGGCCTTCGTGAAGGTGAGATTGCCCCAGCGGCCGGCAAAGGTAAAGACGGCCTCCGGGGTATCGGTATGCACATGCACCTTCAGGATATCCGTGACCGCCGCCACGACCACCGACCCCCCGAACTGGTGCATGGCGGCCCGCACCTCATTGGCGGCGGGGAGCGGCAAACCCCGGACCATGAACTCGGTGCAGAACTGATAGTCCCGCTCGGCAGCGACGCTCACCGCGGCCGCGGGAATGTCGAGCTCCCCCGAGGCACCCGGAGGGGCGGCCAGGATGGGGTCGCCCTCGATGAAGCGGACCACCCCCTCGAGCATCCGGACGAAGCCCTTGCCCCCGGCGTCGACTACGCCGGCCTCCCGCAATACCGCCAGCAGTTCCGGAGTCCGCGCCAGCGAGCGCTCGCCCTCCTTGAGCATGCGCTGCATGAACTCCGAGATATCGGGGGAATCGGCCGCGGCGCGCTCGGCGGCCGCGACGGCTTCGCGGGCCACCGTCAGGATGGTGCCTTCGCGCGGCTCGTCCAACGAGGCGTAAAGCATGTCGGAGCCCCGCCGCATCGCCGCCGCGATATCGCGAGCCGTGGCGCTCGGCCGATCGCCAATGGACTCGGCAAAGCCGAGGAGAAAATGTGCCAGCATCATCCCGGAGTTGCCGCGCGCGCCCAGCACAGCCCCACGCGCCATGGTGCGCGCGGTGTCGCCCAGGGACGCATTGCCCAGCGCGCGGCAGGCATCCGCCACGGAGCGGAGGGTGAGGCTGAAGTTGGTGCCGGTGTCGCCGTCGGGGACCGGAAAGACGTTCAGGCGGTTGATTTCTTCGCGCCCCGCGGTGACCCAGTCGGCTGCGGCATAGACCGAGCGCGCGAGCCGGGGGCCGTCAACGTAGGCGATGGCGATCGCCATCGACGGTCTTACTCGGGGACGACGGTCACGCGAACGGCCGCCTGGACCTCCGAGTGCAGACGCACCGGCACCGTGTGCTCGCCCAGTTGCTTGATCGGGTGGGATAGTTCGATCTTTCGCTTGTCGACCGGATGGCCGGCGCTCTCCAGCGCATCGGCGATGTCCTGTGCGGTGACCGACCCGAATAGCCGGTCGCCCTCTCCGGCCTTGGCCGGAATGGTGACGGCAACCGCGGCCAGCCGATCGGCCGCGCTCTGGGCCTTGGCGCGCTCTTCGACGGCGCGGCTGTCGCGGGCCCGGGTTTCCGCGGCGATCCGTTTCTTGTTGCCTTCGGTGGCTTCATAGGCAAGACCGCGCGGCAACAGAAAGTTGCGGGCGTAGCCGGGCTTGACCCGCACCAGGGCACCGGCCTTGCCGAGTGACTGCACATCCTCACGCAGAATCACTTCCATCATTTTCAGACTCCTCCCGGTGCGCGGGGCGCGAGCCGCGCCCGAATGTCCAGCCAGGTATCCGCCAGGCCCAGTGCCAGGCAAACGCCGAGCGCCAGCGGGAGCAGCAGAATCCCCACCGCTACCGTGAGCACGCGAAGCGGGACCGGAGCGGGGCCCAGGATGGCCGCCGCAACCGCGAGTCCCCGCATGGCGTACAAACCACCCCACAGGATCAGTAGATTCTCGGCAATGACCGCCACTTCGGCTGGCAACGGAGCGATCAGCAGTGCCAGCGTAAAGATAGCACCCCAAATGAGATGGTCATTGAAGCGAAACCCGCGGAGCGGCCCGGGGGCGGCACCCAGCGGCTGGGCCGCAATACGATGGTGCCAGTCCCAGGCCAGCAGCACCCCGGCCAGGCCCTCGAGCGCCAGCACGCCGGGCAAGGCTCTGGCTAGATCCGGTGCGGCGTCGATGAAGGACTGCAGCAGGTTTTGCACTTCGGGCTTGGGTGCCGGCCCGGCCCCCGACTGCCCCGCCATCGCCTGATACCCCTCGCGCAGCATGGTTGTGAACGCCTGGTGGAGGTCCGGCCAGCTGACTCCGCGCGCCCATTCCCAAAGAAAGATGGCGAGTCCGCTGAGCAGCACCGCCAGTAGGGCGCGGCCGAAAACCGGCGCCCGGGAACGGAAGCAGAGGAGCGTGAAGGCCACCCCCAGCACCAGGCCGCTCGCCCACAGCAGCTCGAGCCCCACCTCGCGCGGGCCCGCCAGCGTCAGTCCGAGGCCCACCCCTGCCGCCACCAGCCAGAATAGCTCCCGCAGCGTTCGCGGCCGGGAAAGCACCGTGAGCAGGACGTACGGCACCAGCACGAAGAGCAGCGGAGCCAGCAGGAGATAGCCCGCCAGCACCGCCGCGGCACCGAAGCTGACGCGGCGTCCCGGCCGGGAAGCCGCAATGTCCATCAGTCGTGATAACCCTTGATGTAGGGCAACAGCGCGAGATACCTGGCGCGCTTGATGGCCACCGCGAGCTGCCGCTGGTGGCGGGCCGACACGCCGGACAGGCGACGCGGCAGGATCTTGCCCCGTTCGGTCAGGAAGCGGGACAGCAGCTTCTCGTCCTTGTAGTCCACGATCCGGATGCGGAGCTCGGCGATCGGGTCGCCCTTCTTCTGGCGGCTCACTCTTCCTCCTCGTAATCGGCCCGGATCGGAGCGGCCTGCGCGGGTGTCGGCGGCTCGTCGTTGAGAACCAAGAGGTGACGGATCACCCCTTCGTCCAGCTTTACCGCCCGTTCGAACTCGGGCAGCGCCGTCGGCTCCGCGTCGAAATTGGCGACGACGTAATAGCCGGTGTCGTGCTTGCGGACCGGGTAGGCGAGCGTGCGCTTGCCCCAGTGATTGAACTGGGCTTCGTTGCCCGGGACCTGAACCAGCGTCTGGAAGTGGGCGAGCTTTTGCTTGATGGTTTCTTCGTCCAGGGAAGGATCGAAGATGTAGACCACCTCATACGGATGGGCCATGACACCGTCCTTTGGTCTTGAGCGCCCCGGCCCTGGTGCGGGTGCCGGGGAGGAGAATTGTGAAGCGGGAACCTAGCGGGGACCGGGCGTCCCTGGTAGGGGACACCCCTCCAGAGAATCGTTTATTTTTTAGCGATGCGGCTTGAATCCGTCCAAGTAGGCCACACGCGCACCTATGGCACCCCGGGTGCCACCAACCCACTGGAACGCCCCTGGACCAGCGCCATTCGCAAGGAGCCGGTCGAGGGACAAGTGTGGGCGGGCCGGGAAGGTCTGTCCGGAGACCAGCAGTACGATCGCACCGGGCACGGCGGCCCCGATCGCGCGCTGCTCATGTACGCCGCCGAGCATTACCCCCGCTGGCGCCAGGAATGGGCACGCAGGGACGTAGGGCCAGGCGGGTTCGGCGAAAACCTCACCGTCAGCGGGCTGACCGAGGACAGCGCGTGCATCGGCGACATCTACCGGATCGGCGAGGTCCGCGTGGAAGTGTCCTCACCCCGCTCCCCCTGTGCCAATCTGTCCCGTCGCCATGGCATCCCGGACTTGGTCAAGACGATCGTGCAGAATCATCGCTCCGGCTGGTACCTGAGGGTGCTGCAGGAGGGCTGGCTCGAGGCGGGCATGGAGCTCGAGCTGGCCGACCGGCCCTTCCCCCAATGGACCATTCGGCGCGCCGCAAACGTGAAGCGATTGCGGGCCGATCTTCTTGAGGACGCCAGGCTGCTGGCGGCTTGTCCGGCTCTGCAGTCGGAATGGAGGCAAAAGCTGGCGTCTACACGTTAAAGCGAAACAGCATGACGTCTCCGTCCTGGACAACGTACTCCTTGCCCTCGGCGCGGGCGAGGCCTTGCTCGCGCGCGTTCTTCCATCCGCCCACTCTTGCGAAGTCTTCGTAGCTGACCGTCTCGGCCCGGATGAAGCCCTTCTCGAAGTCGCTGTGGATCACTCCCGCGGCAATGGGCGCCTTGTCGCCCCGGTGGATGGTCCAGGCGCGGACCTCCTTCTCTCCCGCGGTGAAGTAGCTCATCAACCCGAGGAGATGATAGGCGGCATTGACCAGCCGGACCAGCCCGGACTCGGAGAGGCCCAGCGCTTCCAGGAAGGGCCGACGCTCCCCGGGTGAGAGCTCGGCCAACTCCATTTCGATTTTGGCGGAGAAGGTGACGACCTCGGCCGCTTCACCGTCCTTGGCAATCGAGTCACGGAGCGCCTTGGCAAAGACTTCGCCGGAGGCAATCTCGCCCTCACCGATGTTGGCGGCGTAGAGCACCGGTTTGGAGGTCAGCAGATTGAAGCCGCGAAAAATGCCGTGCTCCTCCTCGGTGGGAATGATGGCGCGGGCCGGTTTTCCGGCGGAGAGCGCGTCACGCAGCCGCTCGAGCAGCCGGGCCTCCATTTTCAGCCGCGCCTCGCCCCCCTTTGCGGCCCGGGAAGTCTTCTCGAGGCGCTTCTCGACGAGCGCGAGATCGGCGAGGCCCAGCTCCAGGTTGATGATCTCGCGGTCGCGGACTGGATCGAGGTCACCCATCGCGTGCGGAACGTCGGGGTCCTCGAAGCAACGAATCACGTGAACGATCGCGTCGACTTCGCGGATATTGTTGAGAAACTGATTGCCTAGCCCTTCGCCGCGGCTGGCTCCCTGAGCCAACCCGGCGATGTCCATGAATTCGACCGTGGCGGGCACGGTCTTTTTGGGGCGAACCAGAGCCGAGATGGCATCGAGCCTCGCATCCACCACTGGCACGATCCCGGAATTGGCCTCGATCGTGGCAAAAGGGTAGCTCGCCACCGCGGCCTTCGCCGAGGTGAGCGCGTTGAACAGGGTGGACTTGCCGACGTTGGGGAGGCCCACGATGCCGAGGCGTAGCATCTAGGAAGGACCGCTCTTGTTGAAGCGGCTCATTGCTAGCTCGATCCCTTCATCCAACCAGCATTCGACTGCTTCGCACATCGGGTCGAGCAACGCCTCGAGTTGGCTGCGTTCTTCCAGAGTAAAGCGGTCGAGCACGTAGTCGGCCAGGTCATCGTAGTCCATCGGGCGCGGGCCCACCCCGATGCGCAGCCGGGCGTAGTCCTGCCGGAGCAGTGCGCCTTCGACGCTCTTGAGTCCGTTGTGTCCGCCGGCGCTGCCTGCCCCCCGGAGCCGGAAGCGCCCGAAGTCCAGGGCCACGTCATCGACCAGCACGAGCAGATCGCGCGCGGGGTCGAACTCCGGCTGGGAGCACAGCGGGGCGATTACCGCGCCGCTGCGATTCATGTAGGTCTGGGGTTTGATGATCTGGACGGAACTGCCGCCGCGGTCGCCCCCGGCCACCCGGGCGAAACCGCGACGGCGAAAGGCCCCGAGCTTCCAGCGCTGCGCCAGCCGATCGGCCAGGAGGAATCCCGCGTTGTGCCGCGTGTCCTCGTATTCGGGGCCTGGATTCCCCAGGCCCAGAATGGTGCGCAGCGCCTACTCCTTCCCCTTGCCCTTGGGCGCGGCTTCGGGTTCGGCCTCGCCCGCTTCCTCTTCCTTCGGCTTCCGGATGAGCTCGGGCTCCTCCACGACCGCTGCTTCGGGCGTCGGTGCGACAACTTCTTCGGCGCGCGGGGCCACCACGGTGCAGACCGTCACCCGCGCGTCGGTCATGATCTCCAGGTCGGCGAACTGGAGCTCGCCGACGTGAATCGACTGCCCGATGTTGAGCGCCGTGACATCTACTTCTAAGTGTTCCGGGATGTCGGCGGGGAGCACGCGCACCTGCAGGGCGTGGGTGGTCTGGTCGAGTACTCCGCCGAAGTTGCGCACGCCCTCAGGGATGCCCACGAAGTGCACCGGCACCTCGACGGTGATCTTCTCGTCGGCGTGCACCTCATACAGATCGAGGTGGATGATGTCGGCGGGGCGCACCGGGTTGCGCTGGATCTCGCGGATCAGCGCCTTGACCGGCGCGCGGCCTTCGACGGTGACGTCCACCAGCGTGGTGGCCGCCGAGATTTCCGTGAGCAGACGGGTGAGCGCGGTGGTGTCGACCGCGAGCGGCTCGGGCTCGCGGCCGCGGCCGTAGATGACCGCGGGGACCTTGCCCTCGCGGCGCAGTGAGCGCGCGACGCCCTTGCCGGCGCCGCCGCGGGTGGTTGCTTCGATCGTCGCTTGTCGTGCCATGGCCCTGGTTCCTTCCTCAATCGAACAGCGAGCTGACCGACTGGTCGCTGTGGGTATAGCCGATCGCCTTGGCGAGGATGCCGGCGATGGAGAGCACCTTGAGCTTGTCAAACTGCTTCTCCGGCGGGAGATGGATGGTGTTGGTCACCGCCACCTCGGCCACCGGCGCCTCGCTGAGTCGCTGCACCGCGGGACCCGAGAACACCGCGTGCGTGGCGCAGAGGTAAATGTCCCCGGCCCCCAGCCGCTTCAGCGCATGCGCCGCTTCGACCATCGTCCCCGCGGTATCGATCATGTCGTCCGGGATGATGCAATCCCGGCCCTCGACATCGCCCACCACGTTCACCGCCTCAGCTACGTTCGCGGCGGTGCGCCGCTTGTCGATGATCGCGAAGGTCGCATCCAGCCGCTTGGCGTAGCCCCGCGCCATCTTGGCGCCGCCGACGTCGGAGGCCACGACCGCGAGATTCTTCAGCCCCTTCTGCCGGTAATGCGCCGTAAACACCGGCGCGGCGTAGAGGTGATCGACCGGCAGGTCGAAGAACCCCTGCAACTGGTGCTGATGGAAATCCATCGCCAGCACGCGATCCGCTCCCGCGTGCGAGATCATGTTGGCGATCAGCTTGGCGCTGATGGCGACGCGCGGCTGGTCCTTGCGGTCCTGCCGCGCGTAGCCGTAGTACGGAATCACCGGGGTGACCCGTGCCGCACTGGCGCGCCGGGCCGCGTCCATCAGAATCAGCAGCTCCATCAGGTTTTCGGCCGGCGGGTTGGTCGGCTGGATGATGTAGACATCCCGGCCGCGCACGTTCTCGTCGATCTTGACGAAGATCTCGCCGTCCGAGAAGCGCCTGATCGTCGCCTTGCAGAGCGAGGCGTTTAACTCGGTCGCCACCTCCTCGGCGAGCGGCCGGTTGGCCGTGCCGCTGAGGAGGAGCATCGGATTCCGAGCGATCGACTCGTTCGGCAGGGCCATAGCCCTTAAGTATAGTCTGGAGAGGCGTTTAAGGTCAAACGTTACGGCTTGCCGGCACTGGTACACTTTGACTAGCTGAGCCGCCGGGTGAGCCCGGCGGGCGCTGGCACGCGCGACTGATCCCGGTGGAGGGAAACGGGCGGCGCTTCGTGCTGGTGGATCTGGAGAGCCCCGAGGGGATCTATGTGAATCACAAGCGGGTCGTTGATGCCGTGTTGCTCCGCCCCAGTGACATCATCCAGCTGAGTCCGCACGGGGCGGAGATCGAATTCAAGATCGAAGGTCCACTGCTGTAGACTTCCTCCCGGTGGGAAAGGTGATTCCCACTTTGATGCAGCCGTCCCGCTTCTCGGCAAACTTGCGGTACACTTCCGGGCCCTTATCCAGGGGAACCCGGTCGGTGAACAGCGCGGCGAGATCGTGCTGCCGGCGAACCGCGAGTGGAAGCAGCTCCTCCATGTAGGCTCGCGCAGGGCAGCGGCCGATCCGGTAGGTCAGGTTCTTCTCGTAGGCCTGGCCAGGCGAGAACGAAAAGCCGGCCTCGTGATGCACTCCAACCACCGCAATCGTCCCGCCGGAGCGGACCAGTTCGAAGGCCAGGCGGCCCGCCTCCGCGGAGCCCACCGCTTCGAGGACCGCATCGACACCCCGGCCCTCGGTGGCGTCCCGAATGCGCTCGAGTGCGTCCCCGGCTGCGATCGAAATCGGCACCGCGCCCAGAAGCTCGGCCCGGGCGAGCCGCTCGGGAACGGCGTCGAGCGCAAAGACACGCTCTGCCCCGAGCTCGCGCGCGGCGAGAATGGCCATGAGGCCCACGGGACCACAGCCGACAACCGCACAGATGGTTTCGGGCCCGGCGGCCGCGAGTCGGGCGCAGTGATAGCCGGTCGAGAGCACATCACCGAGCAGGATGCCCGCCTCCGCAGGCAGCTCCGACGGCAGCGCGAGCAGCGTGGAATCCGCGAGCGGGACCCGCACCAGCTCGGCTTGTCCGCCCTGGAGGCCGATTCCCCGCTCGACCCAGCCGAATAATTGACCGCGGGTACAGCGCGCGGTGAGGCCGCTCCGGCAGTAGTAGCAGTCGCCGCAGCTGGTGGTGAAGGGGCTCACCACGCGCTGGCCTGGACGAAAGCGGGTGACCTCAGTGCCGGTCGCCACGACCTCGCCGACGAATTCGTGACCCATCACCGTGCCGGCATCGAGCCCCGTTTCCCGCCCGTGCCACACGTGCAGGTCGGAGCCGCAGATGGCGGCCAGCTCCACCGCGATCAGCGCATCCGTCGGCGCCAGCAGCGCAGGATCCGGAACCCGCTCGACCCGAAGGTCGCCGGGCGCATGAAAGGTGATAGCGTTCAAGGCGGGGTCATTGGCCCTGGCGGATTCGAGGTTTCCGCATCCGGACCTCGAGGTAGGCCGTGTGTCGCGTTCACTCAAACGCTAGGACTACCCGCGCGGTGATCCGCGAGCTGATCTCCTGAGCGCCTAGCCGATATCAGCGGGCTGGCACGGGCACGAGACTGCCGACCGTCGTGCCGTCGCCGAGCTCGCCGGTCCCGTTCTCGCCCCAACAGTACGCCGCTCCGCCCGTGGTCACACCGCAGCTGTGGAAGCGCCCGGCGCTGACACTGGCAAAGGTGAGCCCGCCTGCGACAGCCACCGGGGTGAAGCTGGTGGTCGTGCTGCCGTTGCCCAGAAGACCGGAGGAGTTGTCACCCCAGCAGTATGCGACGCCGCCCGTCGTCACGCCGCAGGTGTGACGGTTTCCTGCACTAAGCATGGCGAAGGTAAGGCCGCCGGAGACTGCCACAGGTGTGCTACTCGAGGTCCCCGTGCCGTTGCCCAGTTCGCCGTAGGCATTCCAGCCCCAGCAGTACGCAAGGCCGCCGGTAGTCAGTCCACAGGCGTGAAAGCCCCCGGCGCTTACCATGGCGAAGTTGAGTTGACCTGAAACCGGCACCGGGCTGGTGCGCTGAATCGTCGTCCCGTCGCCGAGCTCGCCGTTGGAGTTGTCTCCCCAGCAGTAAGCAGCGCCGGCCGTGGTCAGGCCGCAGCTGAAGTAGCGCCCCGGGCTGATGCTCGCGAAGGTCAGCCCGCCGGACACCGAGGCGGGGACGTTGCTCTGAGTCAGCGTACCGTTGCCGAGCCCGCCGGTCCCGTTATATCCCCAACAATATCCCGCGCCGCCGGCGGTCACGCCGCAGGAGTGGGCGTACCCGGCGATGACACTGGCAAAGGTAAGTCCGCCCGCGACAGCGACCGGGGTGGGGCTGGCGGTCGTCGTGCCGTTGCCGAGCGAGTTGTCGCCCCAGCAGTACGCGATGCCGCTCGTAGTCACGCCGCAGGTGTGGGTGCGGCCCGCGCCTACCTTGGCGAAGGTGAGTTGACCTGAAACCGGGACCGGGCTGGTGCGCAGAACCGGCGTCCCGTCGCCGAGTTGGCCGTTGGCGTTGTAGCCCCAACAGTAGGCACCGCCGCCGGTAGCTACACCGCACGAGTGGAAGTACCCCGCGGTCACCACCGCGAAGGCAAGCGGGTTTCTGATGGTGAAGGCGGCGCTGGTG
>CAZYPO010000022.1:0-19653 GCA_964649225.1 uncultured Gemmatimonas sp.
CCATCGATCGCGAGGTCGGGGCCCTCGTCGTCCTCCTGCCTCCAGGTCTGGCCCGCGGGCACGATCCACGCGACGGTGGCGGTTTCATGGGTGAGTCGGCGCACTCCGGGCTCGAGCTCGAGCTGTGGCCCCGAGGGCGCGAAATCCGAACGGGCCACCATGGCGGGGCCCTGCACCGGTCCGCGCGGTTCGACCGCGGCGGAGTCCACGTCGGTGAAGTGGGCGACATGGTCTCCCATGATCGTGGTGGCCTCAAGGCCGAGCACGCCGGCCCAGCGCTCGCGAATACGCCAGGCGCCGGCGCGGAGCTCGGCGAGGGGCCTGGCGCCGGTGTAGGGCTGCCAGGCGTCGCCGGGATCGCCGGGCTCGAGGCACACGAGCCGGGTCATGCCGGCAAGTCCCGGATCTCGGCGGGCAGGGTTTCGAGCAACCGCTTGAGCTCCCCGGCCTGGGAGCGGTCCATCACGAGGACGCGGCCGTTGGCCTCCACCACCACGACGTCGTGCACGCCGCTGACCACGATCGGGATGGCGTCGCTCCACACGATGCAATCGCTGGCGTCGTGCAGCACGACCTGACCCACCGCGATGTTGCCTTGCCGGTCGCGCGGGCGCACCCGGGCGAGTGCCTCCCAGGTTCCGACGTCGTCCCAGTCGAAATGTCCCGGCACCACCGCCACCCGCTCGCTGCGTTCCAGCAGGGCGACGTCGATGGAGGTGGAGGGAACCGCCGCGAAAAACCCGGCGACGTCATCGGCCTCGAGCCGGGGCAGCTCGCGGGCGAGCTCCGGCGTATGGGCTTGGATCTCGGCGAGCAGGCGATCGGCGGTCCAGGCAAAGAGTCCGCTGTTCCAGAGCGCGCCTTCCGCCATGAGGTCGAGCGCGGTGCTGGCGTCGGGTTTTTCGGCGAAGCGCAGCACCGTGCGCGCGCCGCGATCGAGCGGCTGGCCGGGCACGATGTAGCCGTAGCCCGTCTCCGGACGGGACGGGACGATGCCGACCGTCACCAGCCGATCGTGGGCTCGCGCGGCCGCGAGCGCGGAGGCTGCGGTGCTTACGAACGCCGCGGGATCCCCGACGACCCAGTCGGCGTGCAGCGAGAGAATTGCGGCGGCGGGATCGCGGCGGCGGATTTCCCAGGTGGCCCAGAGCAGCGCAGGACCCGTCGAGGCGGCCCGCGGCTCGACCAGCACATTCCGGGGATCGATCCCCAGGCGATCGCTGAGCAGGGCGGCGAGGCCCGCGCCCGTGACGATGAGGGTGCGTGCGGACGGGATGAAGCCGGCCAGCCGGTCGAGGGTGTCTTCCGCGGTGGAGCGGGCGCCGGCCAACGGCAGCAGCTGCTTGGGGCGGGTGGGGGAGGAGAGCGGCCAGAAGCGCAGTCCCGATCCACCCGCGAGGATGACGGCCCAATCCATCGTCAGAGCAAACCGGTCAGCACGTCCTGCCGGATGCGAAGCTCATAGAGCAGCGGACCGATGTCGTGATCGGGATGTGCCAGCACCACGAGCACGGCTTCGGGAGTGAGCGCGGAGAGAATCGCGGGCCCCTCGCCGAATTGGAGCACGGCGGTTTGCAGCGGACCGGAGCGACAGGCGCCGCCAAACTGTTCGGCGTGGCGCAGGGTGGTGACGGCCAGCGCGGCGACCGCTTCGCCATCGGCATCGGCGCTTAGGGCATCATGGATCACCAGCCCATCCTCGCCGATGATGGCGGCGCCGCGGACGGACTCGCGGGCGTCGAGGCCCTGGATGATCTCCCGCAAGCCTCCCATCGCGCCTCGCCGGATCGGGGTCAGGAGGTGATTGGCGAACGTAGTAGGGCAAACGGACCGAAGTCAAGAAAACACCGTGGGTTGACCCCATTCGCGCGCACCTTTAACCTTCGCGTCCTGCCATGCGTCCGATCGTGTTCCGTTCCGCTCTCCTCCTCCTGCTTGGCGCGGTTGCCTGGGCCGGATGCGGCGACCCTCTGAGCCTCCTGCCGGCGGTTTTCGAGAACCGTGTGGACACGCTGGCTATGTACTCCGCGAGCGGCACCGCCGTGACGCTTCCCAGCGGCTTTCTGATCAGCGCGCGGTCGGCCGTCCGGTTGGATCAGGTCAGCAGCTTCGATTTCCTCTATGAGGTGACCCCGGGCGGGGAGCATCTCTTCCTGCCCTTCGCCGCGCTGGTGAATACGGGGCGGACCACGGGGAATCCGGGTTTCCAGCTCACCACCAGCGCCTTCGATTCCATCACGGTGGGATTGCAGCAAGGCTACGTGTCCGCCGACACCGTGCGGCTCTCGGCGGGCCAGGTGTACTACGCCCGCTCCGCCGTGGATCCCAACTGCGGTATCGGCATTCCATACTATGCCAAGCTCCAGGTGCTGGGCTTCGATGACAGCACGCGCAAGGTGTCGTTCCGCATTCTCGCGAATGTGAACTGCGGGTATCGCGGCCTCGAGGTCGGTCTCCCCAAGAAGTGATCGACGTCCGGCTGCTCCGGCAGGATCCGGCCGGCACCCGCGCCGCGCTGCTCCGGCGCGGGGATCCGGCGCTCGGTACGGCGCTCGACGCGCTGCTCGAACGGGATCGGCGCTGGCGCGCGGGCGTAGCGGAAGCGGAGCAGCTCAAGGCGCTACGCAACGCCCAGAACGAGGAAGTGGCCAAGCGCAAACGGGCCAAGCAGCCCGCCGACGAATTGCTCACCGCGCTCAAAGCCTCCTCCGAGCGCGTGAAGTTGCTCGACGCGGAGACTCGCGCCCTCGAGGAGCAGCTGCAGAGCGCGCTGCTCGGCCTGCCCAACCTGCCCCATCCCAAGGCGCCGACCGGAGGCCCCGAAGCCAATCGCATCGTGCGCAGCTGGGGCACGCCGCGGGAATTCGCCTTCACACCGAAGCCGCACTGGGAGATCGCGGAAGCGCTCGGGATCCTCGATCTGGCCCGGGGTAGCAAGCTGACCGGATCGGGGTTCCCGGTGTTCCTTGGGCAGGGGGCGCGACTGGTCCGCGGGCTGCAGAACTTCATGCTCGATCTCCACACCCGGGAGCACGGCTATCGCGAGGTCGCGCCGCCGTACCTGGTCAATCGCGCCACGCTCACGGGCACCGGGCAATTGCCCAAGTTCGAGGAAGATCTCTACGCTTCGCCCAAGGATGACCTGTTCCTGATCCCGACCGCCGAAGTGCCGTTGACCAACCTGCATCGCGACGAAATCCTCGACGCGGGTGCGCTGCCCGCGGCGTTCGTCGCGTTCACGCCCTGTTTTCGCCGGGAGGCGGGCGCGGCGGGGAAAGACACCCGCGGGCTGCTGCGGGTGCACCAATTCGATAAGGTCGAGCTGGTGCGGCTGTGCCGTCCGGACGCGGGCGACGCGGAGCACGAACTCCTCACCGGACACGCCGAGGCGGTGCTGCAACGGCTCGAGCTGCCCTATCGGGTGGCCGAGCTTGCCACGGGCGATACCGGCTTCAGCGCGGCGCGGACCTACGATCTCGAAGTCTGGGCGGCCGGCGTCGGGGCCTGGCTGGAGTGCTCGAGCTCCAGCACCTTCACCGATTTTCAGGCGCGACGCGCCAACATCCGCTTCCGCCCCGCTCCCGGCGCGAAGCCCGAGCTGGTCCACACGCTCAACGCCTCGGGGGTGGCGTTTGCGCGCACGATCGCGGCGCTGCTGGAGAACGGACAGGAGGCGGACGGCACCGTTCGACTGCCCCAGGCGCTGATCCCTTACCTCGGAGCGGACCGGCTCCTTCCCGGCTGATATGACGGCGGGACCCACCGGCCGCGAATGGGCGCGGGCACTGAACGCCGAGCAGCGCGAGGCGGTGGCGCACCTGAGCGGGCCGCTGCTGGTGCTGGCGGGCGCGGGCTCCGGCAAGACCCGGGTGCTCACGACGCGCATCGCGGTGCTGCTCGACGAGCACGGCGTGCCGCCCGAGCGGATCTTCGCGGTGACCTTTACCAACAAGGCTGCGGCGGAGATGAAGCAGCGGGTGGCGCTGCTGCTCGATCGCGACCCGAGGGGGCTTTGGATCGGCACCTTCCACAGTCTTTCCGCCCGGCTGTTGCGGCGCGAAGCCGAGCGGCTCGGCTTCTCCCGCCAATTCACCATTTTCGACGAAGACGATCGGATCGTCCTGATCCGGCGCCTGCTCGAAGAGCGCAACATCTCCTCCAAGCTCTTCCCGGCGCGCGCGGTGCAGGCCGTCATTTCCAGTGCCAAGAACCGGATGCTGAGCGGCGAGCAGCTCGCCGCGTCGGCGGGCTTTGACCGGCTGACGCAGATCGCGGCCGAGCTGATGGACCCGCTCGCGGCCGCGCTCAAGCGGCAGAACGCGATGGATTTCGACGATCTGATGCTCCACCCGCTCACGCTGTTCCGGGAGCACCCGGACCGGCTGGCCTGGTGGCGCGACCGGTTCTCCTTCGTGCTGGTCGATGAATTCCAGGACACCAATCGGGCCCAATACGAGCTGATCCGCCAGCTCGGCGCGCACGGCAACGTCTTCGCCGTGGGAGATGACGACCAGTCGATCTACGGCTGGCGCGGGGCCGAGGTGCGCAACATGCGCCAGTTCCAGAGCGATTTTGCCAACTGCCGGCTGGTCCGGCTGGAGGAGAATTATCGCTCCAGCCAGCTCATCCTCAACGCGGCCAACGCGGCGATCGCGCGCAACCTGGGCCGGCTGGGCAAGACGCTGCGCACCCGGCGCGAGGGCGGAGAATCGGTGACGGTAGTGGCCGCGGCCGATGAACGCGACGAAGCCGAATGGATCGCGCGGGAGCTGGCCAAGCGAAGCGCGAGCGGTGAATGGTCCCTCGAGGACATGGCGATCCTCTACCGCACCAATTCCCAGTCACGCGCGCATGAAGAGGCGCTGCGCCGTTTCGGGGTGGCGTACCGGGTGGTCGGCGCGATCAGTTTTTACGAGCGCCGTGAGGTGAAGGATTTGCTGGCCTACCTGCGCGTGGCGGCCAATCCGGCCGACGACGAGGCCTTCCTGCGCGCAGTGGGAGTTCCCCGCCGCGGGATCGGCGAGGCCAGCCTCGAGACCTTCCGCGCCGCGGCCGCGGCCTGGGGGAAGCCGTTGCTCGAAGCCGCGCGGATCGCCGACCGCATCACCGGACTGCGTCCCAACGTGCGCGAGGGGCTGCAGCGCTTTGCCGCGCTGCTCGACGACCTGCGGGCCCGCAGCATGGAATCCGCGCCGGTGCTGATTCTGGAAGAGCTGATTCGCGCGCTCGACTACGAAACGGTGCTGCTCGCCGAGGGCGCCGAAGGCGCGGATCGCTGGGAGAACGTGCGCGAGCTGGTGGCCGCCACCGCCGAATGGTCGGAGATCGTGTCCGAGGACGACGGCAGCACTCCGCTGGAGCGGTTCCTGGCCGAAGCCGCGCTGGTGTCCGCAGCCGACACGTCCGAAGGCAATGACGGGGTTACGCTGATGACCCTGCATACCGCCAAGGGACTCGAGTGGCCGGTCGTGGTGTTGGCCGGCCTGGAGGACGGGCTGTTTCCGCTGGGCCGCGCGATGGAAACCCAGGAAGGGTTGGAGGAAGAGCGCCGGCTGTTCTACGTAGGGCTGACGCGTGCCAAGGACAAGCTGTATCTCAGCTGGGCGAGGGCGCGCCGGCGGGGAGGTGAGCTGCGGCCCGCCATGGTTTCACGCTTTCTCGAGTCGATCCCGGCCGAGCTGCTGGAGGAAAAGAGCACCGCTTCGCTGTGGGCACCCCGGCGCACCTCGGGCGGCTGGCTGGCGCCCTGGGAAGTGACCACGGTGCCGCGCGCCACGCCCAGGCGGCTTTACGCGATCGACGAGGACCAGCAGAATCAGGACGCGCCGCGGCTGGTCAAGGGGGAGCGCGTCCGCCACCGCCGCTTTGGCAGCGGCACGGTGCAGGGGCTGTCCGGGGTGGGGAAGGACCTGAAAGTGAGCGTGCTGTTCGACGACGAAAACGTCGGCCTAAAGCAATTGCTGGTGGGCTTTGCCGGCCTCGAGCGAGATTGGGGGGAAGGCGCGTGAGCGTTACACCGAAAGAAGTGCAGCACGTGGCCACGCTGGCGGAACTTGCGGTGGAGGAGGCGGAGCTGCCGGCGCTTACCGAGCAGCTCAACCGCATCGTGGGCTTCGTGGCGCAGCTAGCGGAGCTGGGCGACCTGGAGGGGGCCGGCAGCTACGTGGCCGGTCCGGAGGCGACGCCGCTGCGAGCCGACGTTGTGGAGGCCGCCGACCTGGCCCGGCCGCTGGCCGAGCTGGCCCCGGAATTCGTGGACGGCTTTTTCGTGGTTCCGAAGCTCGGCGCGATGGAGGAGCCCTGAGCGCCCGCGCGGTCGCGCTCGAGGTGGAGGGCCGGCTCGCGGAGGTCTCCGCGCGCGGGCTCAACGCGACGCTTTCCTGGTCCCTGGCGGCGCTCGAAGCCGAGGCCGCGCGGGTGGACGGGCTACCGGGGACCGGTGCGCTCCACGGGATGCCGGTCGCGCTCAAGGACAACATCGTCACCGTCGAGCAGCCGACCACCTGCGGCTCCAGGATCCTCGAGGGCTACGTCTCGCCCTACAACGCGACGGTGGTGAACCGGCTGCGGGCGGCCGGGGCGCTGATCGCGTGCAAGGCCAACCTTGACGAGTTCGCGATGGGCTCCTCGACCGAGCACTCGGCATACGGGCGGGTGCGCCACCCGCTCAATCCCGAGCTGGTGCCCGGGGGCTCCTCGGGCGGCTCGGCGACGCTGGTGGCGGCGGGCGCGGTGCCCGCCGCGCTCGGCTCGGAGACCGGCGGCTCGGTGCGGCAGCCGGCGAGCTTCTGCGGCGTGGTGGGGGTGAAGCCCGGCTACGGCCGGGTGAGCCGCTACGGCCTGGTGGCGTTCGGCTCCTCGCTCGACTGCATCTCGACCTTCGGACGCACCGTGGCGGAAGCGGAGCGCGTGTTAGCCGTCATCTCGGGGCACGATCCGCGCGACGCCACCACGCTGAACCGTCCTCCCCTGCAGCCGGCGCCCGCGCCGGAGTCGCTGGCCGGGCTGACGATCGGCCTGCCCTCGGAGTATTTCCCGCCCGACCTCGACGCCGGGGTCCGGGCGGGCTGCGACGCGGCGATCGCGCGGCTCCGCGAGCTGGGCGCGCGGATCGTGGAGGTATCACTGCCGCACACGCGCTATGCGGTGCCGACCTATTACATCATCGCGCCGGCGGAAGCGGCGGCGAACCTGGCGCGGTTCGACGGCGCGCGGTACGGCCGCCGCTTTCCGGCGGACGGGGACGTGCGCGCGCTGTATCGCGCGACGCGCGGGAAGGGGTTCGGCCCGGAGGTGCGCCGCCGCATCCTGATCGGGACGTACGTGCTGAGCGCGGGTTACTATGGCGCCTATTACGGACGCGCCCAGGCGGCCCGCGCGCGGATCGTGGAAGACTTCAGCCGCGCCTTTGCTTCGGGCGTCGATCTGCTGTTCACGCCCACCACGCCGACCCCGGCGTTCAAGGCTGGCGAGAAGACCGCCGACCCGGTGGCGATGTATCTCGCGGACATCTTCGTCTGCCCCGCCAACCTGGCCGGGCTGCCGGCGATGAGCCTCCCCGTGGGACGAAGCGAGGGACTGCCGCTCGGGGGGCAGCTGATCGCGCCACCCTTCGAGGAGGCGCGGATGCTGGCCGTGGCGCGGACGCTCGAGCGGCAGCTCAACGCCACGGCCGAGGTGCGCTGATGGCTTGGGAAACGGTCATCGGGCTCGAGGTGCACGTGCAGCTCGGCACGCGCTCCAAGATGTTCTGCGCCTGCTCCACGACGTTCGGCGCTCCGCCCAACACCAACGTCTGCCCGGTGTGCCTGGGGCTGCCGGGCGCGCTGCCGGTGCCCAACGCGGAAGCCATCCGGCTGGCGGTGCGGGGCGCGCTCGCGCTCGGAGGCCGCATCGCCGAGCGCAGCAGCTTTGCCCGCAAGAACTATTTCTATCCGGACCTTCCCAAGGGCTACCAGATCTCCCAGTTCGACCAGCCGCTTTCCACCGGCGGAGCGGTCGCCGTGGAATCGCCGGAGCGGGGCACGGTGATGGCCGGCATCGAGCGGCTGCACGTCGAAGAGGACGCCGGCAAGTCGCTGCACGACCGGATTCCCGGCAAGACCGCGGTGGACCTGAATCGCGCGGGGGTGCCTCTCGCCGAGATCGTGGGCGGACCGGACCTGCGCTCGCCGGCGGAGGCACGGGCCTATCTCACGACGCTGCGGCAGCTGCTGGTCTACGCCGGCGTCAGCGAGTGCAGCATGGAGAAGGGCAGCCTCCGGGTGGACGCCAACATCTCGATCCGGCCGGCCGGCAGCTCGCAGCTTGGCACCAAGACCGAGATCAAAAACCTGAACAGCTTTGCCAATGTGGAGCGGGCGCTCGAATCCGAGCGCGCGCGGCAGCAGGCGCTGCTCGAGCGGGGCGAGCCGGTCCGGCAGGTCACCCTGCTGTTCAACGCGGCCACGGGCCAGGTGCGCCCGATGCGCTCGAAAGAGGAGAGCCACGACTACCGCTACTTCCCGGACCCCGATCTCCCGCCGCTGGTGCTGTCGCGTGAGTGGATCGAGTCGGTGCGCGCCGGGCTGCCCGAGCTGCCGGCGGCGAAGCGCGCGCGGCTGATGGCGGAGTTCGCACTGTCGGTCCATGATGCTGCGCTGATCGCGAGCGAGCAGGTCACCGCCGACTATTTCGAGGCGGTGGTACGCGCCGGCACGCCAGCCAAGACCGCGGCCAACTGGATCATGGGAGAGGCGATGACGGGCTACAACGATACCGGCACGTTCGCGGTGCCGGCGGCGGGGCTGGCCGAGCTGATCGCGCTGGTGAGTGAGGGCGTCGTGAGCCACCAGGCCGCCAAGAAGGTGTACGCCGAGCTCGCGAAGACCGGGGGCGAGCCGCGTGGGGTGGCGGCGCGGCTGGGCCTGCTGCAGGTGCGCGACGAGCGCGAGCTCGAACGCTGGGCGGACGAAGTGCTGAGCGCGCATCCCAAAGAGGTGGAACGCTATCGCGCCGGGGAGGTCAAGCTGCTCGGATTCCTCACCGGCCAGGTCATGAAGCGGAGTCAGGGCAAAGCCGACCCCAAGGGAGTGCAACCCGTGCTGCAGCGAAAACTGGAGCGCCCATGACGGTGAGCCTTCGGATCAGCGGCGTGACGGGAGTCGACGGCATCCGCGCCCAGTTTCCCGCGCTGGAGCGGCGACAGCGCGGGCAACCGGTGGCGTACTTCGACGGACCGGGCGGCACCCAGGTGCCGACCGCCGTCGTCGCGGCAATGCAGGATTACCTGTTCAACCACAACGCCAACACCCACTGGAACTACCCGAGCAGCGCCGAGACCGACGCGATGCTGGAGGCGTCCCGCGCGGCGCTCGCCGAGTTTCTCAACGCCCGCCCCGATGAGATCGTGTTCGGGCTCAACATGACGACGCTCACCTATCACCTGGGCCGCGCGCTGGGGCGGGGCTGGAGCGCGGGTGACGAGGTGATCATCACCGAGCTCGACCATCATGGCAACGTGGCCCCGTGGCAGGCGCTGGCCCGCGAACGCGGGGTGGTGCTGCGCACCCTGAAGCTGCGGGTGGAGGACGGCACCCTGGACCTCTCCCCGCTCGGGGAGTGGCTCGGCCCCCGCACCAGGCTGCTGGCCATCGGCGCCGCATCCAACAGCCTTGGTACGGTGGTCGATGTGGCGGCGGCGTGCGCTATGGCGCGCCAGGCCGGCGTCATGACGTTCGTAGATGCGGTGCACGCCGCGCCCCATCTGTTGCTTGACGTGCAGGCCATCGGCTGCGACTTCCTGGCCGGCTCGGCCTACAAGTTCTACGGACCGCACGTGGGTTTCCTGTTCGGCCGCAAAGAGCGCCTCGAGGCCCTGGATGTCCCCAAGCTGATTCCCGCTCCGGACACTGCGCCGGAGCGCATGGAAACGGGGACGCAGAACCACGAGGGGATCATCGGTGCGGCCGCGGCAGTGGACTTCCTGGCCGGGTTAGGCAGCGGCCCCACCCGGCGCGCCGCGCTCGCCGCGGCCTATTCCGAGCTGCACCGCCGGAGCGCCCTGCTGTTCCGCAGGCTGTGGGATGGCCTGGCTGGGCACCCGCGCGTCGCCCTGTACGGACCGCCTCCGGACGCGCCGCGCACGCCGACCCTGGCCTTCACGGTAAAGGGCATGGCTGCCGACGCGGTCGCGGGGCGGCTGGCGGAAGCCGGGATCTTCGTGAGCCACGGCGATTTCTATGCGCTGACTGTGCTGGAGCGGCTGGGGCTGACGGAAACCGGGCTGGTGCGGGCGGGCTGCGCGTGTTACACGACGGAAAGCGAAGTGGACCGGCTGGTCACCACGGTGGCGCGGCTATTCCCCCGCTGAGAGCGCGAGGGGCCCGGTGGCAGGCGCGTGGGCGATGCCAGGGCGGTCGACCCAGGGGCGCTCGATGCGGGACTGGTTCCAGTAACCGAGCTCCAGCGAGCGGGCGCCGAAGCGCTCCTCCGCGAGCTCGAGCAGCCGGGTGGGCGAGCCCAGGCTGCCATGCCCGAGCTCTTTCCGGCGCAGCCGCTTCGCCGCGCGCAAGGCCTGGGCGCCGTTCGGGTCGAGCGAGCGAACCTTGGCCGCTGCGCCGCCCCGCTCGGCCGAGGCGAGCAATTCCACCGTCATATCGTAGGCAATGCGCAGATGGCGCTCGACGTCCTGATCGTCGAGCAGCCAGCGGCTGCGGTCGCGCGCGGCCTGCATGGCGCGCTGCCAGCTCTTGGTGTGCGCCAGGTGCACCATGCCGCGGAAGAGCCGGCGATTGGTGCGGACGCTGAACAGGGTGGGCGAGACGATCCGCTCGAGGTGGCGGTCGGCCGCGCTCTGGTCGAGCTGGATGATTTCCCTCGCCTTCCGGGCGTAGCGATCACCGAGGTGGGTTTCGACCCGGCTTTCCCAGTAGCTGTGGCCCATCGAGCGGGTGCTGGCCGTGAGGACGAGCTGGCGTGGCACGAAATAGTTGTGCGCAATGGTATCGGCCGCGAGGTGGGACAAATACCCCAACCCGAAGGCGCGCAGGGCGTCGCTCGGCGCGTAATCGAAGGTTTCCTGGCCGACGTTCCAGAAATGGGAGTGCCGCCCGGCCGGAACGTACTTCTTCGCGATCGAGGTGTCCGGCGCGATAGTCCCGTACAGGTAGTCGAAGGGAAAGGCCTGCAGCAGCGTCGCGATGCCCGGCGGCAGGAAACGGAGGTTGGCGAGCACCGCCTCGCCCAGGTAGATGTGGGTCCCCGGCGTCCAGGCGTGTGCCGCGACGGGATGCAGCAGGCCCCACGCCGCGAGCAGGACGATCGCGCCCACCACCCGGCGCAGGATCATCGGCGGCCCCGAACCAGCCAGCGGCGCAGGCGGCCCACTACGCTGGCGCCGTGGCGCACCGAACGGACCCTGGCCGCCACGTCCAGCGCGGTGTCCTCCACTTCTTCGTGGACCACTTCGTAGAGGGCATCCAGGTCGGCGAGCCGGGTCTTCACTCGGCGGACCCCGCGCTCGACGTCCTGCCGGATCGCGCGGCTGGTGGCGAGATAGTGCTGGATCTCTTCCTTCAGCTTGAGGGAGAGATCCTCACCCGTTTCGGCCACCCGGCGCACGGCGTGCATCGCATCGTGCAGATCACCGCGAATGCCCTCCAGCTTGTCCGAAACCTCCGAGATCTCCCTTTTCGCCGCCCTGGCCAGCATGACTGACCCGGCGGCGATGGCCGCGAAGGCCAACGCGATAACGACGAGCGAGATGGCCACGGTCGGCCCAACCCATCCGGGCATAGACGCCTCCCTGCCGAAAAGATAATCCGATCCGCTTGACGGGCCCACGCGGGCCGGGCGAGGTTTGCGCCATGCCAGCACGCTTCCAGGTCCAGGGCGGACGGCCGCTGAACGGCAAGATCCGACCCGCGGGGAACAAGAATGCGGCGCTTCCCATCCTGGCCTCGACGCTGCTGGCCGACGGGCCGGTCACGCTCGGC
Organism: uncultured Gemmatimonas sp.; assembly: GCA_964649225.1. GTDB lineage: Bacteria > Gemmatimonadota > Gemmatimonadetes > Gemmatimonadales > GWC2-71-9 > JABFSM01. Next base: position 11,976 of record CAZYPO010000022.1, read on the forward strand.
AACGTGCCCCGCATCCGCGATGTGGAGTCGATGGTGGCGCTGCTGGCCGATCTCGGCGCGCTGGTGAGCTGGACCGGGCCGAACACCCTTGCGATCGACGCCCGTCCCGCCACGGCCAAGCCGCTCAACCCCGTGCTGTGCGCTCGGATCCGCGCCTCGATTCTGCTCGCCGCGCCGCTCCTGGCGCGCTTCGGCCGCGTCTCCCTGCCGCCACCCGGTGGGGACGTGATCGGGCGGCGACGGGTGGACACCCACTTCCTCGCGCTGGAAGCGCTCGGCGCGAGTGTCTCGCTCGGCGCCAACTTCGAGCTCGAAGCCCGTCACCTGCTCGGCGCCGACGTGTTTCTCGATGAGCCGAGCGTCACCGGCACGGAGAACGCCCTCATGGCCGCGGTCGCGGCGCGGGGCACCACGGTGCTGCGGAACGCCGCCGCGGAGCCGCACGTGCAGGACCTGGCCCACTGCCTGGTGGCGATGGGGGCGAGTATTGAGGGCATCGGCTCCAACCAGTACACCGTCGAGGGCGGCCGGCCGCTGCACGGCACAACGTTTGAGATCGGCCCGGACCACATCGAGGTGGCCAGCTTTATCGGACTCGCCGCGGTGACCAATGGGAGCCTTACCGTCGATCCGGTGCGGCCCGAGGAGCTGCGCGGGATTCTGTTCGGCTTCGACCGACTCGGAGTGCGGCCACGCATTGAGGGCACCGCGCTCGTCGTCGATCGCGACCAGGAGCGCCGGATCCGGCCCGACCTGGGTGGGCACATCCCCAAGCTGGAGGACGGCCCCTGGCCGGCCTTCCCGGCCGACGTCATGTCCATCGCGATCGTGACGGCCACCCAGTGTGCGGGCACCCTGCTCATCTTCGAGAAGATGTTCGAGTCCCGGCTCTTCTTTGTGGACAAGCTGATCGGCATGGGCGGACAAATCGTGCTGTGCGATCCGCACCGCGCGGTGATCGTGGGGCCGGCGCAGCTGCGGGGCGGGGTAGTCGAGTCGCCGGACATCCGGGCGGGAATGGCGATGCTGCTCGCCGCGCTCGCAGCCGAGGGGTCCAGCGTCATCCACAACATCGGTCAGATCGAGCGCGGCTACGAGCACATCGATACCCGCCTCCAGGCGCTCGGCGCAGCGATCCAGCGACACGATGACTGAAGTGCCGGTCGGCGGAGCGGTCCCTCGCTTCGAGCTGGCCGGCTGGCGCGAACAGTTTGGGGTGGCGGCGGGCATCACCGGCAGGGGTGACGGCCCACCGTTCGATCTCGGGCTGGCGGGCGCTGAAGCCCCGGTTGGCCAGGTGATGGACCGCTGGCGGAGCCTGCGGAAGAGCCTTCCCGAATTCTCCGGTATGGTGGTGTCCCGCCAGGTGCACGGAACCGAAATCCTCTGGCATGAGTGCGCGGGCGGGCTGCAGATCCATGAAGGGGTAGACGGGCATGCCACCGACAGAACCGGCCTGCTGCTCGCCGTCACCGCCGCGGACTGCATTCCGGTCTACCTGGTCGACCCCGTCCAGCGCATGGTTTGTTTGGTGCACGCCGGCTGGCGGGGGGTAGCAGGCGGCATTCTGGGGCGTGGGGTGGAGCTATTGGTGCGTAGGGGGTCTACTGTGGACAATCTGTTAGTTCATTGTGGAGTGGGGATTTGCAGTGCGTGCTATGAAGTGGGGAGTGAAGTCTTCACGGGGTGCGGTCTTGCCGTGCCGCCGGGAGGAAGAGGGGGCCTGGATCTGCGGGCACGGGTGGCCGAGCAAGCGATCCACATGGGGGTGAAGCACGTTTCCACATCACAATTCTGCTCCAAACACGACGCCGCGCTCTTCTTCAGCCACCGGGGCTCCGGCGGACGGGACGGGCGCATGGTGGCCTACCTCGGGCTTCTCCCCTAGAAATGCTCTCCGGTTTAAAGGAGGGGGTTGCATCAAGGTGGAAGCTGGACGTGGCCAAGAACTTCCGCACCCAGCAGATCACGGTCACCGTATTACGAGGTCCGAACCAGGCGCAGGTGGCAAGCAGGGCAATGGGTTAGCCGGGCGGGCGTGATTGACTCCGGCCGCAGCGCGGACTATCTTTTCGACCGCTGGAGCGGGTGGGGAATGGGTGGTCCGCGGGACCTCGATGTGGGGCGCTCCCCCACATTTTTATTTTCGGGCCTTGGCGTTCGCGTTACTCCCTTTGCCCTCGATCCCGGTTCCCTTCGCTCGCTCTGAAGGTTCCGGTTTCTCATAGTGGGGGAGTGCATGGCTGGATCCGCAGAGATGTTGGCCGCGTTTCGCGAGCTGACCACCACCAAACAGCTGGACCGCTCGGATCTGCTTGAGCTGCTGCGTGACGGCATCCACGCGGCGCTGGCGCGGAAGTTCGGGCCCAATGTCCGTTTCGACCTCGACGTGGACGAGCTGCAGGGCAGCGTGCGCGTGATGCGGCTGCGCACCGTCGCCGAGACGGTGGAAGATCCCAGCGCGCAGGTTTCTCTCGAGGAAGCCCGCTTCGAAGATCCCGATTTCCAGGTCGGCGACGTGCTGGAAGAGGAGATCCCCTTCACCGAGTTCGGGCGGCTGGCGGTGCAGGCCGCGAAGCAGCGCATCATCCAGCGGGTGCGCGAGGGCGAACGCACCAAGATTCGCGAAGAATTCGGCGATAAAGTGGGCGAGCTGCTCTCCGGGGAAGTCCAGCAGATCGAGCGCGGCAAGCTGGTGCTCATGCTCAACAAATTCCGCGAGGCCGAGGCGATTATCCCGTACCGGGAGCAGAACCACCGTGAGCATTTCCACCAGGGCGATACCATCCGCGCGGTGCTCAAGCGCCTGGAGGAGACGCCCAAGGGACCGCGGCTGGTGCTCTCCCGGGGCGACCCCCTGTTCGTGGCCGCCCTGTTCAAGCTCGAGGTCCCCGAGATCGCGCAGGCCGTGGTCGAGATCCGCGCGATTGCCCGGGAAGTCGGCAGCCGTACCAAGGTAGCGGTCATCTCCAAGGACGACGCGATCGATCCGGTGGGTGCCTGTGTCGGCCTCAAGGGCTCGCGCGTCCAGGCGGTAGTCAACGAGCTGGGCGGGGAGCGCATCGACATCGTGCCCTGGTCGCCCGATCCCGAGCGCTTCGCGCGGCTGGCTCTGGCGCCGGCGCGGGTGGCCAAGGTTTTCTCCGATCCGGAGAGCAAGACCATCCAGGCCGTGGTCGATGAAGACCAGTTGTCGCTGGCCATCGGGCGCAACGGGCAGAACGTGCGGCTGGCCTCGGAGCTGACCGGCTGGAAGATCGACCTCTATTCGAGCCGCGAGTGGCTGGAGCGCGGCGGCGAAGGCCCGCTCTTCACCCTGGCACCGCTGGAGGAGGAAGAGGCGGCGGTGGCCAAAGTGGCGCTTTCCGAGCTCAAGGGGCTGTCGCCCGAGGTGCTCGGAATTCTGGATACGGCGGGGTACCGCACGCTCAACGACATTCTCGATCTGGAGCGCGAGGACATCGACAAGGTGCCGGGGATGACCCCGGCCGCGGCCGATGAGCTGATGGGATTCCTGACCGATCTGACCGCCGATGAGAGCGGAGAGGGTGCCCAACCGACCCCATGAGCAGTGTCTTGGGATACCTCGGCCTCGGGATCCGGGCCGGGAGCGTAGTAGTGGGGGTGGACGCCGTGCGCCGGAGCCTGCAAGCGCGTGAGGTTCGCTGCATCGTCGTCGCGCGGGATGCCAGCCAACGGGCCAAAGAGAAGGTCCTGCGGCTCGCCGCCGCGCTGGGCATACCGCAGATCGAGGGACCCGGCGCGGCGGAGCTGGGTGCCCGATTGGGCAAGCCCCCGGTGATGGTGGCCGGGGTTCGGGATGCCGCGCTGGCCGACGGAATAGTCCGTGCCGGCGCGGTCGGGCAGGGTTGACGGAGGATTGAGTGGTCAAGACCAAAGTGCAGGACCTCGCCGGCGAGCTGGGTGTCGCGACGGAGCAGCTGATGACGCTGCTCAAGGACATGCACGTCTTCGCCCGCGGCCCCCAATCATCCCTCGAAGTCGATCAGATCGCCGCCGTCCGGGTGCGCTGGGAGCGCGAGAAGCGGAAGCAGCGCGCCGAAGAGCCGGCCAAGCCCAAGCGGCGTGTCGCCAAGAAGGCGGCGGTCCTCGAGCCGGCACCCGACTCCGAGACGAAGGCGGGGGCCAAGCCTTCCAAACGCCGGCGCACCGCCGCCGAGGTGGCGGAAGTCGAGGCGCAACAGGAAGCCGAGCGTGCACTCGAGGCCGCAGCCACAGCGGCGGCGTTCGATCTGGAGCGCCCGGCTTTCGAAAGGCCCGAGCTGCCCGACGCGAGCGGCGGTCCTATGCCGACGATCGAGGAGCGCGCCCGCGCGCTCTTCAAGGACTTGCCTCCCATGCCGATCGAGGCCGAAGCAGAGCAGGAGACGGTCGAAGCGCCCCGTGAGACGCTACCTCGGCCGGAGCGGATCACCCCGCCTACCACGTCGGGTCCCGCGCTGGAGCCACCGGTGGTGCATCGCGCGCCATTCATTCCGCCGCGGATCCCGCGTCCCTCGCCGGGGTCTGAAGCGGGCCGCACGCCTGGCCGCGGGCCGCGGCCGGTCTTCAGCAGCAGCCCGGGCGCTCCTGGCGCCACGGGAGGTCCCGGCGCCCCGTCGCGTCCCGGCAGCCGTCCGCCGCGCTCCGACGGGCCCGGCGGCCGTCCGCCCGGGAGATTCGGACCACCCACGAGCTCGGCGCCGCCGACCCGCAGCTTCGGCCCCGACGCCAAGCCGTCGACCGGCGACGGGCGGAAGAAAGGCAAGAAGAGCCGCAAGAATTACGTCGATCAGGATGCGGTGCAGGCCAACATCCTGAAGACCCTGCAGGGCATGAAGGGGGGAGTGCGGGGCAAACGGCGTTCCGACGAGCCGAGCTATCGCGATCTGATCGCCAGCCGGACCGCCGAGGAGAAGGAGCGCGAAAAGACCCGGATCCGGGTGAACGAGTTCATCTCGGTGGCCGAGCTGGCCGAGCAGATGAAGATCCCGGCCACGCAGATCGTCCAGTTCGCGTTCAAGGAGCTGGGCCTGATGGTGACGGTCAACCAGCGGCTCGACTTCGATCAAATCGAGTTGATCGCGTCGGAGTTCGGCTTCCAGGCGGTGCGGGAAGACGAGTACGCCGCCGAGCTCACCGCGGCGCCGATCGAGGACAAGCCGGAAGATCTGGTGCCGCGGCCGCCTATCGTGACGATCATGGGCCACGTCGACCACGGCAAGACCTCGCTGCTCGACCATGTCCGGAAAGCCAATGTGGTGGCGGGCGAGGCGGGCGGCATCACCCAGCACATCGGCGCGTACAACGTCTCGTTGCCGGGTGAGAAGCAGATCACCTTCCTCGATACGCCGGGCCATGAGGCCTTCACGGCCATGCGCGCGCGGGGCGCCCAGGTCACCGACATCGTGGTGCTGGTCATCGCCGCGGACGACCAGGTGATGCCGCAGACCGTCGAGGCCATCAGCCACGCGCGGAACGCGGGCGTCCCGCTCGTGGTGGCGATCAACAAGATCGATCTGCCGACCGCCAACATCCCCAAGGTCAAGCAAGATCTGCTACAGCACAACGTGGTGCTGGAAGAATTCGGCGGCAACGTGCTCTCCACCCAGATATCCGCCAAGAAGGGCACCGGCGTGGACGAACTGCTGGAAAAGATTCTGCTGCAGGCGGAAATCCTGGACCTCAAGGCCAACGCCAGCGGCCCCGCGCACGGCACGGTGCTCGAGGCGACGCTCGACCCTGGAAAGGGACCGCTGGCCACCGTGCTGGTCCAGCGCGGCACGCTGCATCAGGGCGACAACTTCATCTGCGGCAAGTTCTCCGGGCGGGTTCGCGCGATCAGCGACGAGCGCGGCAAGCCCGTGAAGGAGGCCGGACCGTCGATCCCGGTGCAGATCCTCGGCTTCGAAGGGGTGCCGGCGGCGGGTGACACCTTCCTGGTGGTCGCTGATGCCAACGAGGCACGGGAGATCGCGCAGAAGCGCCAGCGGCTGGAGCGCGAAGCCCAGAACCGCCGCGGCGCGCGGGGCGGAACCCTGGAGGACTTCAGCCGGGCCCTCAAGGAAGGTCAGGTCACCCAGCTCAAGATCATCATCAAGGCCGACCAGGGCGGTCCCGCCGAGGCCCTCGCGGACGCGCTGGCACAGCTCAGCACCAGCGAGGTACGGGTCGAGGTCGTTCATCGTGGCGTCGGCGCCATCACCGAGAGCGACGTGCTGCTCGCCAAGGCTTCTGGCGCCATCGTCCTCGGCTTCCACGTCCGGCCCGACGCCAACGCGCGGGCCAGCGCGGAGCGGGAGAGTGTCGATGTCCGGACCTACCGGATCATCTACGAGGCGGTGGAGGATGTGCGCGCCGCGCTCGAAGGACTCCTCAAGCCGGAGCAGCGCGAGCAGGTCCTGGGCGACGCCGAGGTGCTGCAGCTCTTCAAGGTCAGCAAGGTGGGCACGATCGCGGGGTGCATGGTGCGGTCCGGGCTCATCCAGCGCACCGCGAAGGTGCGCGTGGTGCGCGACGGCACCCTGGTCTACACCGGCGGGATCTCCAGCCTCAAGCGCTTCAAAGACGATGCGAAGGAGGTGAGGGAGGGACTCGAGTGCGGCATCGGCGTCGAGAATTTCAACGATCTCAAAGTCGGCGACCGGATCGAAGCCTTCCGGATCGAAGAGGTCAAGCGCACCTTGCAGCCCGCCGCAGGCGCGGTGGGATGAGAGGGAGGGCGCCGTGCGCGGGACCTCGAGACGCCGCCCGGAGCAGGTGGCGGAGATTGTCCGCCAGGTGCTGGCGGAGGCCATCACGCGGGAGGTGCGGGACCCGCGCGTAGGGTTGATCACGCTCACTCGAGTGACGGTGAGCGGCGATCTCTCGCACGCGCAGGTGTACGTGATGGCGCCCGGCGATGAGGAAGCTCGCCTCCGCGCCCTCGAAGGCTTGCGCAGCGCCGCGGGGTTCTTGCGCGGCCGGATCGCCAAGGCGCTGGCGACGCGCACGATCCCCGAGCTGCACTTCGAGCTCGACCGCGGCCTCGAGCACGCTGCCCGGATCAATGCGGTGCTGGCCGATCTCAAGCGGGAGGCGGAGGACTGATCGGCGCCCTGCTGGTGGACAAGCCGGAGGGCCCGACCTCCCACGACGTGGTGGCGCGCGCCCGCCGGCTGTTCGGCACCCGAGCGATCGGCCACACCGGGACGCTGGACCCTTTCGCGACGGGCCTCCTGGTGTTGGTCTTCGGCGGGGCCACCCGGCTGGCGCGCTGGGCGGAGCGGCACCGGAAGAGCTACCGCGCGGTGATCCGGCTCGGCGTGACGACCAGCACGGACGATCGCACCGGCGAGGTGCTGGAGGATCGCGGCGCGCTGGAGTGGCCCGCGCTGGCCCAGGTAGCAGCCGGGCTCGACCGGTTGACCGGCGCGCAGCAGCAGCGACCACCGGCGTATTCAGCCAAGCGGGTGGGTGGGGTGAGGAGTCATCGGTTGGCGCGGCGCGGTGCGGAGCCGGCGCTCGCGGCGGCGCCAGTGATGGTGCATCGCCTCCAGCTCCTCGCCTACGAGCCGCCGCTGGTGACCATCGCGGCGGAGGTAGGGCCGGGGACCTACCTTCGCGCGCTGGGCCGGGACCTGGGAGAGCTGCTGGGTACGGGGGCGCACCTCACGGAGCTCCGGCGGGAGCGGATCGG
>CAZYPO010000022.1:19753-39683 GCA_964649225.1 uncultured Gemmatimonas sp.
GAGAGCTGCTGGGTACGGGGGCGCACCTCACGGAGCTCCGGCGGGAGCGGATCGGGCCCTGGCCTGTCGGCGCAGCTCACCGGCTGGGCGAGCTCACCGGGCAGGAGACCCTGCTGCCGCCGCGCGAGCTGGTGAACGACTTGCCCGGCGTGGCGCTCTCGCCGGAAGAAGTTGCGCTGGTGGGGCATGGACGTGATGTCCCCCGCGCGGGGCCCACGGCAGGAGAAGCGGCCCTGCTCGACGGCGACCGCCTGGTCGCGGTGGCGCGGGCGGTGCCGGAGGGCTGGCATCCCGCGGTCGTAGTGCGATGACGCTCACGCCGCTCCATTTGCCCGGCGGGAGTGTAGTGACCGTCGGCTCGTTCGACGGGGTGCATCTGGGGCATCAGGCGCTGCTCGCGGAAGTGCAGCGTCGCGCTGCCCGCGCCGGAGCGGCCCCCTTGGTGGTGACTTTCGAGCCGCATCCCGCCTCGGTGCTCGCGCCGGAGCGCGCTCCGCGGCTGCTCACGTTGGAGGTGGAGCGCCGGGAGATTCTGGCCGAGTTGGGGCTGGCCTATCTGCTGGTGCTGCGGTTCGACGCCGCGATGGCTGCGCAGAGCGCCGAGCAATTCGTGCGCGACGTGCTGCTGACGCGCTGCGGAATGCGGGAGCTGGTGATCGGCGTCGACCATCGCTTCGGGCATGGCGGTGGCGGGGACAGCCGGACGCTTCCCGCGCTGGGCCAGCGGCTGGGCTTCGAGGTAAGCGTGGTGGCGTCGGTCCAGGATGATCGCGGCGAGCCGATCTCGAGCACCCGCATTCGCAGCGCGCTCGCGGCGGGAGAGCTGGCGCCGGCCGCGCGCTGGCTGGGCCGGCCCTATCGCTTCAGCGGTCGTGTGGTGCCGGGAGCCGGGCGGGGACGCACCATCGGCGTGCCGACGATCAACCTGGAAGGACCCGATCCGGACAAGGCGCTTCCTCCCGACGGGGTGTACGCGGCGCGGGTCGAGTGGGGCGGGGGTACGGCGGGCGCGATGCTCAATCAGGGCCCGCGGCCAACGGTGGGAGATCTCAAACGGTCGGTGGAGGCACACCTCTTCGGCGTGACTGAGAACCTCCACGGACGGATGGTGCGGATCGAGTGGGTGGAGCGGCTGCGCGATATCCAGCGATTTCCGTCGCTCGATGCCTTGCGCGCGCAGCTCGCCCTGGACCGCGAGGCGGCTCTGCGCGTGCTGAGCCGCCTCCCGGAGACTTCAACGGCGCGCCCGATCCGGGCGTGATGAGCGGACGATGTTCGGAAACATTCGCAACCGGCTGATCCTCATCGCGGTGCTGGTGGTGACCGCGGTCCTGTACCTCTACCCGCGCCAGATCACCGTCCGGGAGCGCGGGGCCGACGGCGTGATGCGGGACCTGCGCGTCAAGCGGGTTCCCATCAAGTACGGCCTCGATCTCCAGGGCGGCATGCACCTGGCCCTCGAGCTCGACCAGTCGCAGAAGGTGTCGGCGAATCCCAAGTCCGACATCGAGCGCGCAATCCAGGTGCTGCGGAAGCGGACGGACGAGTTCGGCGTCTCCGAGCCGCTGGTCCAGCAGGTGGGGAATGACCGGATCGTGGTGGAGCTGGCCGGAATCAGCGACCCCGCACGCGCCAAGAACATCGTGCAGAAGAGCGCCTTCCTCGAGTTCCGCATCACCGACAAGTCCGCCGCGTTCGACAAGGCGCTCCCCGCGATGGACCGCGCCCTACGCTCGCTGGGCCTCAGCGCGCCCGCCGGACCCACCAAGCCGACCGCGGTGCAGCAGTTGCTCGGTGGCGACTCCGCCAAGGCGGCTGCCGACACCGCGCCGACCGGCGGCGTGCTGAGCGCGCTCATCCAGCCGGCCGGGGTCGCGGGGCTGCAGGCCTCCCCCGGCGAGTTCGCCGTGGCCGAGACGGCCTATCCCCGGGTGGACAGCCTGCTGCACCTGCCGGAGATCCGCGCGCTGTGGCCCCGCAACATCGAGTTCCTCTGGTCCGGCCAGCCGGTCGCGTCCGGCGTGAACCAGTACCGGCTGTTCTACGCGCTCGAGGAGCGCCCCATCATCACCGGCGAAAACCTGGTGGACGCCAACGCGGCGATCGATCCGCTGACCAACGGGCCGATCGTGCGCTTCGAGCTCGATCGGGCCGGCGGCCGCAAGTTCGGCAACGAGACCGCTCGGCACGTCAACGATTTCATGGCGATCGTGCTCGACGGCAGGGTGCAGGGCCGCCCGCCCGTCATCCAGAGCCGCATCGATCGCAGCGGCCAGATCACCCTGGGCAACCGCTCGCTGCAGGAGGCGCAGGATCTGGCCTTGACGCTCAAAGCCGGTGCGCTGCCGGTGCCGCTCAAGATCGTCGAAGAGCGCCAGGTCGGCGCCTCGCTGGGCGCCGATTCGATCCGGCACGGGCTCACCGCCGGAATCATCGGAACCGCTCTGGTGGTCCTGATCATGTTGGGCTACTACGCGCTGGGCGGCCTGCTCGCGGTGGGCGCGCTGGCGTTCTACGTGCTGTTGACCCTGGGCGGGCTGGCGATGCTGGAAGCCACGCTGACGCTGCCGGGCCTCGCGGGCCTGGTGCTCTCCGTGGGCATCGCGGTGGACGCCAACGTGCTGATCTTCGAGCGCATGCGGGAAGAGCTGGCGCGCGGCAAGACGGTGCGGCTGGCGGTGGACGAGGGCTTCAAGCACGCCATGCCGGCCATCATCGACTCCAATCTTGCCACGGTGATCACGGCGGGCTTTCTGTTCCAGTTCGGCACCGGTCCGGTCAAGGGCTTCGCGGTCACCCTGATCCTGGGCATCTTCGCCTCGATGATCACCGCGGTGTTCGTTACCCGCACGTTTTACATGCTGTGGCTCAAGCGGCGTCTCGATGCGAGCACGCTCAGCCTGGGCACTCTGCGGCTCTTTAAGGATGCCAAGTACGATTTCATCGCCCTGCGCAAGTACGCCTACGGGATCAGCGCGCTGCTGCTGCTCTTCGGGTTCGGCTTCATGGCGGTGCGCGGGGTGAAGTACAGCATCGACTTCACCGGCGGCACGCTGTTGCAGATCAAGACCACCGCACAGGTGGATGAGGCCCGGATCCGGGCCGGGCTCGATGCCGAAGGGCTGCGCGGCTCCGAGATCACGCCGTTCGGCGCGCCGGGCGAATTCGTGGTGCGGGCGCGCGCCGCGAGCGGCGACCCCAACGACACCCAGACGACAGCGGCCGAGGTGGGCCGCGCGCTCGATAAGGTGCTGGGAGCGGGCAAGTACACCGCGCTGCGCACCGAGGCGGTGGGACCCAAGGTGGGCGGCGAGCTGCGGCAGCAGGCCCTCTTCGCGATCCTGCTGTCCTTTCTTTTTGTGCTCGCGTACCTGGCCTACCGGTTCGAATGGCGCTTCGGGCTCGCCGCGATCGTGGCGACGGCGCACGACATCCTGACCACCATCGGATTCATCGCGGTGATGCACCTCGAGGTGAGCCTGGTGGTGGTGGCCGGCGTGCTCACCATGGTGGGTTACTCGCTCAACGACACTATCATCATCTTCGACCGGGTGCGCGAGGATCTCAAGAAGTATCCCAAGGACAGCTTCGTCCAGGTGCTCAACCGCGCCATCAACGAAACCCTGCCGCGGAGCATCCTGACCCACGGCACCACGATCTCGACCCTGCTCGCGCTGGCCATCTTCGGCGGCGAGGTGATCCGGCCCTTCGCCCTGGTCATGTTCTTCGGGGTGTTCACCGGAACCTTCTCCTCGATCTACATCGCCTCGCCGGTGCTGCTCTACATCGAGACCCGGTGGCCGGGCGCCCAGGCTCGCGGTCTGCGGCACGCGGCGGCGGCGCCAGTTCCGGCGGGACGCAGGATCTAGCGGCTCGCGGGGTCCGCGTGCTGGTCGACACCCACTGTCACCTCGGTGATGCCGGCTTTGCCGGCGACCGGGCGGAAACGCTGGACCGCGCGGCGGCCGCGGGCGTGGGGCACGTGGTGGTGGTAGGGGAATCGCCGGAGGCGGCCGCCAGCGCGCTCGAGCTGGCCCGGCGGGAGCCGCGGGTCTCCGCGACCGCCGGAGTGCATCCCCACATCGCGAGCTCCTGGGACGACGCAGCGGCGGCCTGGCTCGAGCGGCAGCTGGGCCAGGCCCGGGTGGTGGCCGCCGGCGAGATGGGCCTCGATTATCACTACGGCAACGCGCCCCGGGAGCAGCAGCGGAGCGCCTTCGCGGCGCAGCTCGCCCTGGCGGCTCGGGCGGGCAAGCCGGCGATCATCCATGCGCGCGAGGCGGACGACGACGTGGCGGCGTTGCTGCGCAACCAGCCGGACGCGGTCGCCATCCTGCACTCGTTCAGCGGGGGCGACGCCCTGCTGGACGCCGGCATCGCCCTGGGCCACTACTTCTCGTTCAGCGGGATGCTGACGTTCCGCAACTGGCGCCGGGACACTGCGGTGCGCCGCATCCCGCGCGACCGGCTGCTGGTGGAAACCGATGCGCCCTACCTGGCGCCGGTTCCGCACCGTGGCAAGCGCAACGAGCCCGCCTTCGTGGTGGAGGTGGCCAAGCGGCTGGGCGAGGTGCTCGGGCTCGCGCTGGACGAGGTGGCGCGGCTGACGACGGAGAATGCGGTGCGGGTGTTTGGATTCCGACTAGGGAGTAGCGCATAGCGAGAAGCGAGAAGGGAAGGGGGAGTGCGGTGAGCGGAACGGTTCCGTCAGACATCGAGATCGCCCAGGCCGCGACCCTGCGTCCCATCGCTGACGTCGCGGCCGAGCTCGGTCTTACGCCCGACGAGCTGCTCCCGTACGGTCACACCAAGGCCAAGATTACCATGGCGGCGATCCGCGCCCGCTCCCCGCGCGGCCGCCTGGTGCTGGTGACCGGGATCAACCCGACTCCCGCGGGGGAAGGGAAGTCCACCGTCACCGTGGGCGTGTGCCAGGCGCTCCGCCGCATGGGGAAGCAAGCCATTGTCTGTATCCGGGAGCCGTCGCTCGGCCCGGTATTCGGCCTCAAGGGCGGCGCGGCGGGCGGGGGCTACGCACAGGTGATCCCGATGGACGAGATCAACCTGCACTTCACCGGCGACTTTCACGCGATCACCTCGGCGCATAATCTGCTCTCCGCGATGCTGGACAATCACCTGCATCACGGCAACGCCCTGAGCCTCGACGTCAGGCGGATCAGCTGGCCGCGCACCATCGACATGAACGACCGCGCGCTGCGGCAGCTCATCGTCGGGCTGGGCGGCCTTACCGGCGGTCCGGCCCGCGAAGAACGCTTCGTGATCGTGCCGGGGAGCGAGATCATGGCGATTCTCTGCCTGTCTGCCGATCTGCAGGACCTGGAAGCCCGCCTGGGCCGCATCATCGTGGGGCTGACCCGGGACAAGCAGCCGGTCACGGCCGCCGACCTCAAGGCGTCGGGCGCGATGACTCTGCTGCTGCGCGACGCGCTGCTTCCCAATCTGGTGCAAACGCTCGAAGGCGGGCCGGCGCTGGTCCACGGCGGCCCCTTCGGGAACATCGCGCACGGCTGCAACTCGCTGATGGCCACCAGGCTGGCGCTTTCCCTGGGTGACATCGTCCTCACCGAGTCGGGCTTCGGCGCGGACCTGGGTGCGGAGAAGTTCTTCGACATCAAGTGCCGGCTGGGTGGGCTCAACCCCGAGGCCGCTGTGGTGGTCGCCACGGTCCGCGCGCTCAAGATGCATGGCGGAGTCAAGAAGGACGCACTCCACAAACCGGACGTCGCCGCGCTGACCCGGGGCCTGGCCAATCTCGAAGCCCACGTCACCAATCTGCGCAAGTTCGGCCTGCCGGTGATCGTGGCGCTCAACCACTTCGTCTCCGACACGGAACCGGAGCAGGCGGCCGTGCTCTCCGCCGCCGCCGGCTGGGGGGTGCGCGCGGCCCGGTCCGACGTGTGGGCCAGGGGCGGGGAGGGCGGCGAAGCGGTCGCGAAGGAGGTGCTCGCCGCCCTCGAGGAGAAAACGGCGCGCTTCAAGCCGCTCTATGACGTCGCGCTGCCGATCAAACAGAAGATCGAGCTCATCTGCACCGAGATCTACGGCGCAGCCGGGGTGGACTACCAGGCCGCGGCCGAGCGCTCGATTGCCCAGTGCGAGGCGATGGGCTTGGGGAACACCCCGGTGTGCATGGCCAAGACGCAGTATTCCTTTAGCGACGACCCGGCCAAGCTGGGCCGGCCGCGCGGGTTCCGGATCACCATCCGCGACGTGTATCCTTCCGCCGGCGCCGGCTTTGTCGTGGCGCTCGCCGGTGACATCATGACCATGCCCGGCCTGTCCAAGACGCCCGCGGCGGAGTCGATCCGTGTGCTGGCGGACGGGCGCATCGAGGGGTTGTTCTAAATGGAAATCGGATTCGTGGCCACCGGTGCCGCACCCAAAGCGATCGGCCCCTACAGCCAGGCGGTGACGCACGGCGGACTGATCTACACCGCCGGCCAGATCGCCCTCGATCCGGCGACGATGCAGATCGTGAGCGGCGGCATCACCGAGCAGACCGAGCAGGTGCTCGGCAACCTGGAGGCGGTGCTGCGCGCCGCGGGCTCCGAGCTCTCGCGGGTGCTCAAGACTACCGTCTTCCTGCAGAGCATGGCGGACTTCTCCGCCATGAACGAGGTGTACGCCCGCCGCTTCGGCGCGCACCGGCCGGCGCGGAGCACGGTCGCAGCCGCGGGATTGCCGCGCAACGTGCTGGTGGAGATCGAGGTCATCGCGTCACTCTAGTGCTGGGGGCGGATCGGGCCTGGTGGTCCGGCCGGTCTTCAAAACCGCGACGGAGACGCCTTCGGCAGCTCCGGTAGGTTCGATTCCTACACGCTCCCGCCACTTTTGCTTCGCTCCAATTCCTTCTAGTCTTCCAGCGCGCACACCGGCGGGCCGCGCCACCGCACTCGGAGGGGCTCTGAAGAGTCTGAGGTTGCTGCTGACGGCTCAGCTGTTGGTCACCGGGAGCGCGTGGGCGCAGGATTCCACGGCGCGCCCGGTAATCCCGCCGCTCAGCCGCCCCGTCGTGCGCGACACGCTGCATCGGCTCAAACCGCTCCCTGCGTTCTTCCATTCGCTGCTGATCCCGGGGTGGGCCCAGGCCAAGCTCGACCGCAAGCTCACCGCGTCGCTCTTCCTGGGCTGGGAGGGTCTGACCCTGGGGATGTCGCTCAAGGCCGCGGGTGAAGTGCGCTATCTCAACCGCATCGGCGCCGACTCCGCCCGGGTCGAGAGCAAGAAGCAGGAGCGGCAGGACTGGCTCATCCTGCTCGCGTTCAACCATCTCTTCGCGGGACTCGAAGCCTTTGTCGGCAGCCACCTGCAGGATTTTCCGGCCGACGTCCGCCTGCGAGCGGCTCCGCGCGGCATCGGGGTACAGGCGAGCGTGCCCTTCCGGCTGCCGTGAACCAGGCGCCGATCGGGATTTTCGATTCGGGCCTGGGCGGCTTGACGGTAGCCCACGCGATCTTCGAGCGGCTTCCCTATGAATCCTCCCTCTACTTCGGCGACACCGCGCGGGTGCCTTATGGTCCCAAATCACCGGAGACGGTGCGGCGCTACAGCCTCGAGATCATGCAATGGCTGCTCAAGGAGGGCGTCAAAGCGATCGTCATCGCCTGCAACACCAGTACGGCGCACGCGCTCGACGCTCTGCGCGCCGCGTCGCCGGTCCCCGTGCTGGGAGTGATCGAGCCCGGTGCGCGGGCCGCGGTCGCCGCGTCCGGCGGTCATCCGATCGGGGTGATCGGCACCGCCGGCACCATCAAGAGCCGAGCCTACGAGCGCGCCATCCACGCGCTCGCGCCGGAGGCGGAAATTGTCTCCCGCGCATGCCCGTTGTTTGTGCCCCTGGTCGAAGAAGGCTGGCTCAATCATCCCGCGACGGAGCTGGTGGCGGAGGAGTATCTCGCGCCGGTGCGCGGAAAAAACGTCACCACGCTGGTACTGGGGTGCACCCATTACCCGCTGATCAAGCCGTTGCTGCAGGAGGTTATCGGCACCGGCGTGCGGTTGATCGACAGCGCGGCCGAAACTGCGAAGGCCCTGGAGGAGACCTTGCAGCGCGAAGGACTGCAAGTCGCCGGCGGGCCGGCTGGCCCGCGCCACCGCTTCGTGGTGAGTGATGATCCGGAGCGGTTCCGCCGAGTGGGGACCGGCTTTCTCGGTGAACGCGTCGCGGAAGCGGAGGTCGTCAGCCTGGGTACTGCCTGAGCGAAAGCTCCGAGCCGGTGGCGATTGCGTAGCGATAACCGTCGGACCAGGCGCCGGGATTCAGGTAGCGCCGGCCCGGCAGGAGCTCCGCCGCGGCCGGGCGATGGGTGTGGCCCATCACGAGCAGGGAAAGCTCGGCCGCCTCGCGCAGCCGCTGCTCTGCCCAGGAGCGCTGCAAGGCCGCGGCCTGGTCCGCGAGGCGCTCGGCCTGCGCGCCATGCTCGGGGGGCCCGCCAAGCCGGTCGGCGAAGCCGAAGGCGAGATCCGCGGGGAGCGCCCGGAAGCCCGCGGAGGTGATGGGGTGGCTGATGATCCGCTGTTTCAGCGCGGCCCGCCAAGTGGGCTCGGCCAGTCCGTCACCGTGGAGAGCCAGCGCGGGCCGGTCCTCCAGTTCGAAGCGCAGCCCGGTGCGGCCGAACCGGATGCCGAGCTCCGGCTCCCAGAAGGATTCGCCCCAGCGGTCGTGGTTGCCGCCGGTCATCAGCACGGGCATCGCGCGCGCCAGGGCCGCCAGCCGCGCGAGCACCCGCACGCCGGCGCGGGGAATCGCGCGGCGGTAGCCGAACCAGAAGGCGAAGAGATCGCCGTTGAGAAGTAACCCGTCGCCCAGCTGGGGAACCTCGTCAAGCCAGCGGAGCAGCGTCTCCTCGACGACGGGCGGCGCCGCGCCAAGATGCGCGTCCCCCGCGACGACGAGGCGCTCGATCGACATCGGACGAAGATAGGAGCCCACTCAGGATGGCACCATGACCGAAATGTTCGCGCGGGTCAACTACAGCGAGATCGACCAGATGGGCGTGGTCTATCACGCGCGGTACCTCGTCTGGCTCGATGTCGCGCGCTGCGACCACCTGCGCCGGCAAGGCATGAGCTATCGCGAGCTCGAGGGTCGCGGGCTCCGCCTCGCGGTCAGTGAGCTCAGAATTCGCTATCGCCAGCCCGCGCGCTACGACGACCTGGTCCGGGTGCGTTGCTGGGTCCGGGAATGCGTGCCGCGCCGCGTGATCTTCGGCTACGCCCTGGATCTTCCGGAGCGCGACGTTCCGGTGGCCACCGCGGAGACGGCGCTCCTCGCGCTGAGCGAGGATTTCGGGTTGTCGCGCCTTCCGCCGGACGTGCTCGCACTGTTGCCCGCGGAAGCCGACCCGGTGCGGCTCTTCTGAGTCCCTCCATCATGCTGCCTCGCCCGCGCCGCCTGGTGTTTGCGTCGCTCTTGCTGGCCGGCGCGTGCGGCGGCGGGCTCGCGCCGCTGCCGCTCCCCACGGGCATGGCCCCCGCCACCGTGGCGGCAGCGGCTCGCTGGGCCGACTCGACCCAGCCGCCGGAGAACCGGGATCTGCGGTTTCGCTGGAAATTCCAGGATCAACACGGCGCCTCAGCGGGCGGCCGGGGCCGAGCCCGGCTGGCCCTGCCCGACTCGATTCGCTTCGACGCAGCGGGGCCGCTCGGCGCGGGAAAGGCCGCCGCCTTCGTAATCGGAGACAGTGCGATCTGGGCGGACCCCGAAAAGGACGTGCAAAAACTGGTACCCAACTATCCGCTGTTCTGGGCCATGCTCGGAATTGCGCGCCCTCCGGAGAACGGCAGCATCGTGAAGCACTTCGGCGACGGCACGATCACTGCTTGGCAATTCGCCCTGGGTCAGGATACTGTGGAGTACGTGCGGGAACACGGCGCTGTGCCCCGGCTCATCGCCGAGGTACGCCAGGGCGGGACGCGGGTGGGCCGGGTCGAAACGAAAATCGGTCCCGACGGTCTCGCGACCAGTTCCCGCCTGATCGTCGCGCATCCGCCGGCCAAGCTGGAGCTGACCTTTTACCAGAATGCGATGGCACGCCCCTTTGCGCCGGATACCTGGACTCGCCCTCCTGCTCCTCAGCAGTAGCCTCAGTCTGGGGGGCTGCTTCTGGAAGTACGGCTTTACGGGAGGGGGACTGCCTTCGAACGTCAAGACGGTCGCGGTGCTGCCCTTCGAGAACCTGACTCCGGAGCCGATTCTGACCCAGGAAATAACCCGCGCCGTCCGGGAAGCTGTCGAGAGCCGGCTGGGCTTGCGCCCCTCGGGAGAGGAGCAGGCGGACGCGGTAGTCAAGGGTACCATCCAGCGCTATGAACCCGACCTGCCGCTCACCTTCACGGGACAGACGCAAGCCAACCGAAGCAACCAGGTCGAGGTCACCAAGCGGATGGTCCAGATCACTCTCAACGTGCGGATCTTCAACCAGCGCGACGGCAAGGTGCTCTGGGAGAAGACCACGCTGGTGGTGACGGGTGAGTACGACACGACGGGCGGGGGCAAGGAAGCAGACGGGCGCAAGAAAGCCCTCGACAAGCTGATCAACGACATCGTCGAAGGGGCGCAGTCCCAATGGTGAGCTCTGCAAGGGGCACCCGGCGCGGATTCAGCACCCTCGGGTGCCTCTTCACGCTGCTGGTCGCCGCCGTGGTGCTGTACTACGCGATCGGGGTGGGAAAGGTCTATTGGAAGTACTACCGACTCACCGACGAGATGGCCACCAGCGCGCGTTTCGCCCAGACCCGCACCGACGTGGACATCATCCGTCATCTGGCCGGAATCGCCCGCGACCTCGAGCTGCCGCCGGAGGCCCAGAAATTCAGCATTCGTCGCACCCAGATCCCCCCGATGGTCACCATCCGGACTCAGTATTCGGTCACGCTCGAGCTCCCCTTCCACAATCGGGTATTGCAGCTGAAGCCGCACGCCGAAGTCCGGCAATAGCGGCGCATGGCTTCGACCGCGGTCAAGCTGCTGAGTCGCGAGGCCGCGCTGGCCTGGCGGCGGGACACCCCCGGCACCCTCGTCTTCACCAACGGGGTATTCGATCTGCTGCACCCCGGCCACGTCGAGTATCTCGAGGCCGCGCGGGCGCTGGGCGATTACCTTCTCGTCGCGGTGAACACCGACCGCTCGGCGCGCGGCCTCCAGAAGGGGCCCGGCCGGCCCGTCGCCGACGAGCGGGCGCGCGCCCGCGTCGTGGCGGGGCTGGCCGCGGTGGACCGGGTGGTCCTCTTCGACGAGCCCACACCGCGGGAACTGATCGAAGCGTTGGGCCCTGACGTCCTGGTAAAAGGGGGCGACTACGCCTACAGCGCCATGGTCGGCGGCGAACTGGTCGAGACGGCGGGCGGGCGGGTGGTGATCCTCCCGCTGCTCGCCGGATATTCCAGCACCACTCTCGTGGAGCATTGCCGTGCCGCGACCTGATGGCCGCTCCGCCGACCAGCTGCGCCCCCTCGTGCTCGAGAAGGGTGCCAATCCCTACGCCGAAGGCTCCTGCCTGATCCGGGCCGGCGGAACCCTGGTCCACTGCACCGCGAGCGTCGAGGAGGGCGTGCCGGGATTCAAGAAGGGCTCGGGAGGGGGTTGGGTCACCGCCGAGTATGCCATGCTGCCGCGAGCCACCGCTGAGCGCACTGCGCGGGAGCGCAGCGGTCCGGGGGGTCGCAGTCACGAGATCCAGCGGCTCATCGGACGCTCGCTCCGCGCCGCCATGGGCACCATGGCGTTCGGAGAGTACACCATCCGGATCGACTGCGACGTGCTCCAGGCGGACGGCGGCACCCGCACCGCGGCCATCACCGGCGGCTGCGTCGCGCTGGCGGACGCCTGCACCTGGCTTGCCGGAAAGACCGGCCGGCCTTCCGCCTTCGGCGCGCTGGTCGCGGCGGTCTCGGTTGGCGTGGTCGAGGGCGAGGTGCGCCTCGATCTGGCCTACGCGGAGGACCGCGATGCCGAGGTGGACGCCAACGTGGTGATGCGCGCCCCCAGCGAGTTCGTCGAAGTGCAGGGCACGGGAGAGCAGGGAACCTTCTCGCGCACCGAGCTCGATCAGATGGTCGACGCGGCGCAGCGCGGGATCGCCAGCCTCTTCGAGGCGCAGCGCCGGGCGCTCGGCTGGTGAAGCTGCTGGTTGCCACCCGCAGCGCGGGGAAGCAGCGCGAGGTTCGCCGCCTGCTGGCCGGCAGCGACCTCGAAGTGGTTTTTCCGGATGAGGCCGGCGTGCTCGCCTCGTCGGCGGAGGATCGCCTGGAGCTCGGCGAGAGCTTCGCGGCCAATGCCAGGGCCAAGGCCGAATACTTCGCCAAGCAGACAGGTTTGCCTACCGTCGCGGACGACAGCGGCCTCGAGGTGATTTCCCTCGGCGGGGAGCCGGGGGTGCGCTCCAAACGCTGGGCGGGCGCGCACGGCCCGGAGAGCGTGGTCGATTCCGCCAACAACGCCCATCTGTTGCACCGCCTGCGCGGCGCCCCGGAGTCCAAGCGCCGGGCCCGCTATCGTTGCGTACTGGTGCTCTATCGAACCCCGAAGGCGTTCCCGGAAACCTTCGAAGGCGCCTGCACGGGGAGCATTCTGGAAGCGCCGCGGGGGGATGCCGGCTTCGGCTACGATCCCTTGTTCCTCAGTGACGAGCTCGGCAAAACCCTCGCCGAGGCTACACCCGAGGAAAAAGACCGGGTGAGCCACCGCGGGCGGGCCTTCACCGCGTTGCGGGCCGCGCTTTCTCCTCAGCCTGGAGGACCCGAGTGACCCAATCGATCGTGCCGCCGAACCGGCTGCGCGCCCGCCTGTCCGAAGGGCGGACCGTCGTGGGGGCCATGCTGGTGGAGCTGCGCCAGCCCTCCATCATGACGATGCTGGCCAACGCGGGGCTCGACTTCGTGCTCATCGACAACGAGCACGGTCCTTTCTCGATTGATGTCATCGCCGATCTCAGCCGGGCCGCGCGCGACGCCGGGGTCACCCCCATCGTGCGGGTGCCCGAGCTCACCTATGCCCACATCGTCCAGCCGCTCGACGCCGGGGCCCAGGGAATCATGCTCCCCCGCGTCACCGCGCCGGAGCAGGTTGAGCTCTGCGTCGCCTGCATGAAGTACCTGCCGGAGGGACGCCGCGGCGCGGTGCTCGCGCGCGGCCACACCGGGTTCCGGGGCGGGCCGCTGGCCGACACGCTTGCGGCAATGAATCGGGAGACCTTCCTGATCGTCCAGATCGAGACCGCCGAGGCGGTGAATCGGCTCGACGAGCTGCTCGCCGTACCCGGGGTGGACGCGGCGCTGATCGGGCCGACGGACCTCTCGGTCGCGCTCGGCGTGGCGGGACAAATGGAGCATCCGAAACTGGTCGAGGCCATCGAGCGCACCATGGCCGCCTGCGCCCGGCACGGGGTGGTACCCGCGATCCACACCAACGACGTGGCGATGACGACGGCCTGGGCGCGCCGCGGCATGCGCCTGGTCAGCAACAACAGCGAGGTGGGCTTGCTGATGGCGGGAGTGCAAAGCGCGGTGACGGCAATACGGGGGGGGAGTGAATAGGGGGCCGATATTAGCTTATAGGAGCCAGTCCACGGGGCGTAGCTCAGTCCGGTAGAGCGCCTGCTTTGGGAGCAGGAAGTCGTCGGTTCAAATCCGGCCGCCCCGATCCGCGCCCGTAGCTCAGTTGGATAGAGCATCAGCCTTCTAAGCTGAGGGTCGTGCGTTCGAATCGCACCGGGCGCATCCCGCCCCTTCCAGAATCCCGATCGGCTGCCTCCTCGCGGCGAGGGGCCGCCACGCGTTTGGGCCATATGCTTCGAACCGTCCTGCTCTTCGCGCTTGCCTTCCCGATCCGGGCCCTTGCCGCGCAAGGTCCCGGCGCCGAGCTGGCCGTTCCCAAGGCGGCGCGGGCGCCGGCCATCGATGGCGTGCTGGACGATCCCGCGTGGCGTGGCGCGGCGGTGCTCGAGCACTGGGTCCAGACCCGGCCAGGGGACAATGTCGCCCCCGCCGGGCCCACCGTGGCGTTTCTCACCTATGACGAGCGCGCGCTCTACCTCGCGGTGCGCGCCGGCGATGCCGCCGGCAAGATTCGCGGCCGGCTGCATGAGCGCGACAATGTGGCGATGCAGGGCCAGGACTTTGTCGCCGTCCTGATCGACACCTTCAACGATCGCCGCCGCGCCTTCGCGCTCTACGTCAATCCGCTCGGCATCCAGGGAGACGGAATTCAGATCGAGGGAGGCGGCTTCTCCGAATGGGATGGCCTCTTCGATTCCCGCGGCCGGATGACCACCGACGGCTACGTGATCGAGATCGCCATCCCCTTCAAGTCGCTCCGCTTTCCCGCGGGCGCCGAGCAGCGCTGGGGCTTCGCCCTGGTGCGGCATTACGGGCGGGACGGAATGGAGGACACGCCCTGGAAGCGCAACCGAGACTTGTCCTGCGACCTCTGCCAGATGATCACGCTCACTGGCATTCGGGGCATCGGCGCCAGCCGCAACGTCGAGCTCAACCCGGCCCTGGTCAGCCGCGTGTCCTCGCGACGTCCCGATCTCGCGAGCCCCTTTGGTCCCAGCACGACGGGCATGCAGCTCGGCGTCAACGGCAAGATCGGCCTTACCTCCGGGCTCACTCTCGACGCCACCTGGAACCCTGACTTCTCCCAGATCGAAGCCGACGCCGGGCAACTCGAGATCAACAATCGCTTCGCGCTCTTCTTTCCCGAGAAGCGTCCGTTTTTTCTGGAGTCGACCGACATCCTTGAATCGCGGGTGTCCTTGCCGGGACAATTCGCCGACTTCAACCCGGCCCCCATGAACCTGGTGTACACCCGTCGCATCGTGGATCCCGATGCCGGCGCCAAGCTGACCGGGAAGCTCGGCCGCCTGCGCGTCGGGGCGATCGCCGCCCTCGACGCGGCCCATGATTACCAGTTCGATTCGCCGATCGGTGGGCTCAATCCGTCTCAGCTCGATCCGTTCGACGGAGACCGCGCCAGGATCGGCGTCGCCCGCGCCAAGCTGGATGTCCTCGCAGACGGGTTTATCGGCGGCACCCTCACTGCGCGCCGGTTTGCCGACGGCCACCAGCTTACCGGGGGGCTTGACACCCGGCTCCGCTTCGGCGCCGGCACGACGGTGCATGTGCTCGCGGCGCACAGCGAAAGCCGCGATCCTACCCTCTTCCGCCGGGTTAGCAGTCGACTCGCCTTGGCGCTGGGAACCGGCTCCGCCCTGGACGCGGCGCTCGATTCGGTCCCCGCCGAGGCGCGGGACCAGGACGGGGCCGAGCGCCGGGGCAACGGGATCCAGGCCCAGGTCGAGTACGCCAGCCGGCATTGGAACCTGGGTGCCGGCTACGCGGACGTCACCGAGCACTTCGAGACCGCCCTCGGCTTTACCCCGCGGACCGACCTCGCGCTGTTCGGTGCCAAGCTCGAATTCCTCGGCCGCTCCGGTGGCTTTCTACAGGAATTCCGCCCCGCGGTGCGCTTCCAGAACGGGTACGCGCACAAGACCGATCGATTGTTCAGCCTTGGTGAGCGCACCGACTTCATCCTCTCGCCCAGCCTCGATCTCCGGATTGCCGGTCCCACCGACCTTTCCGTCGGCTATACCCGCGCGTTCCTCCGGTTCGACGGCGTGAACTTTCCCGGATTGGATCGCTGGTTCTTTTCCGCGAACAGTCAGGCGCTGGGGCAACTTGGCCTTGGCGTATTCATCCGGGGCGGGGAAGAGGTCATCTTCCAGGACGAGGTGGACGCAGGGCCGCCGCTGCCCGACTCCTTCCTCCAGGGCTCGTTGAATACGGCGCTCCGGCCGGTGTCGCCGTTGCGGATGGAGCTGGGGGTCTCCGGCGCCCGCATCTGGCGCCGCGGCGCCACGGCCGAGCGCGACAGCAAGTATGCCGAGTCGCTCATCCCCCGGCTCAAGACCACGCTGCAGCTCTCGCAGCGACTGGGCCTCCGCGCTGTCGCGGAGTACCGTTGGGAGCGGTTCTACCACACCACCGGCGCCCTCGCCAAACAGCGCCAGACGCTCTCGGCCGATCTGCTGGCCACCTACCTGATTCATCCGGGCCAGAGCCTCCAGGTCGGCTGGAGCCAGCTCGCCGAAGGCGATCTGGACACACGGCTGCGTACCTCGCAGCGCGGGGGGATCGCCAAGCTTTCCTACCTCTGGCGCCTCTGAGTGACCCAGCCGCCGCGCGAGCTGCCGACGCGTCAGGAGTTCCGCGAGCTGGCCCGACTCGCGGGGCCGGTGGTCGTGGTGCAGCTCGGCCTCATGTTCATGGGCGTGGTGGATACGATGATGGTGGGCCGCCTCTCGCCGCAGGCCCTGGGTGCCGTCGCGCTGGGCAACGTGTACTTCTTCGCGGTGGCCGTGGTGGGCATGGGCACCCTGATGGTGCTCGACCCGATCATCTCGCAAGCCGTCGGCGCGGGAGACGAGCCCGCGATCGCGCGCGGGCTGCAGCGCGGCATCCTACTGGCTCTCGCGGTCACTCTGCCGACGGCGCTCGGCTTCTGCTTCGTGCGCCCGGTGCTCCAGGCCATCGGCCAGCCCGCGGAACTGATCCCGGGCGCCTCGGTCTACATCTACCTGATCATTCCAGGCGTGCTGCCGTTCTTCCTCTTCATCGTGTTCCGGCAAACCCTGCAGGCGATGGGCCGCATCGCGCCGATCGTCTGGGTGACCCTGGCTGCCAATCTGCTGAATGCCGGTCTCGACTGGGCCCTGATCTATGGCCGCTTCGGGGCACCGGCCCTCGGGGTGGCCGGCTCCGCGCTCGCGACCAGCGTCAGCCGCTGGGCGCTTGCCGCCGCGTTGCTCGCCGCGGGATGGGTGGAGCTGGCGCCGCGCCTGCGGCCTTGGCGCCGAGAAACCACCGACCTCGCCGCCCTCGGGCGCATGGCGCGGCTCGGGCTTCCCATCGGCGTGCAGATGTTCTTCGAGTACGGAGTCTTCGGCCTGATCGGCGCGCTGATGGGACGCATCGGAACCCTGGCGGTCGCCGGGCACCAGATCGCCCTCAACCTTTCCGCGGTGGTGTTCATGGTGCCGCAGGGGATCGGCGCGGCGGCGGCCGTCCTGGTGGGGCGAGCAGTCGGAGCCCGGGATCTCCCCGCCGCGCGGCGGGCGGCGTGGAGCGCGGTCCTGGTCGGGGGAGGCTTCATGACCGCCTCCGCGCTCCTCTTCGTGCTGGCTCCGGGGTTCCTCGCGCGGCTTTATACCCCGGATACCGGGGTGCTCGCCATCGCGGGTTCGCTGATCGTGCTGGGGGGATTCTTCGCGATCTTCGACGGCCTTCAGGCGGTGTGCATCGGCGTCCTGCGCGGCATCGGGGATACCCGCGCACCGGTCATCCTGAGCGTGCTCGGTTATTGGGTCATCGGCCTGCCGGTCAGCCTGCTGCTGGGCTTCCGCATGGGCTGGGGACCCGACGGGCTCTGGTGGGGGCTGGTGCTCGGGCTGGCGGTCACCGCGGCGGTGCTGCTGGCCCGCGTTCAGCGCCGCCTGCACCGCACGCTGGAGCGGGTACGCATCGATCACCCGGAGCCGGTGCGAGGGGAAGGGTAAGCGGACGGCCCGTTATATTCCGCTCGAACCATGTTGCTCGCCGGAGGCACGATGGGAATTCAGACTCTTCCGCAACCCGCGGTCACCGACACCTTCCCGATCAACGGGACCGATTTCATCGAGCTGTACGTCGGCAACGCCAAGCAGTCGGCCATTTTTTACGAGACCGCGTTCGGCTTTCGCCGGATTGCCTATCGGGGACAGGAGAACGGCAGCCGCGATCGCGCGAGTTACGTGCTCGAGCAGGGCAAGATCCGCCTGGTGCTGACCACCGCGCTGCAACCCGATCATCCCATTGCCGACCACGTCCTTCGCCACGGAGATGGCGTCCACGACATTGCGCTCTGGGTCGACGACGCACGTGAAGCGTTCGCCAAAGCCGTTGCGCGCGGCGCCGAGCCGGTCCAGGAGCCCACGCTGCTCCGCGACGCTCACGGCGAGGCGGTCACCGCCGCGATCCACACCTACGGCGAGACCATCCACTCGCTGGTCGAGCGCCGGAACTACCGAGGCGCCTTTCTGCCCGGGTACGAGCCGGTGGTCAGCAATTATCAGCCGCCCTCCGCGGGACTCCAGCACATCGACCACTGCGTCGGCAACGTCGAGCTGGGCCGCATGAATCACTGGGTCGCGTTCTATCGTGACGTGCTGGGATTCTCCCAGATCATCGGGTTCGATGACAAGGACATCTCCACCGAGTACAGCGCGTTGATGTCCAAGGTGATGGCCAACGGAAACGGCCGGATCAAGTTCCCGATCAACGAGCCCGCGCAGGGCCGCAAGAAGAGCCAGATCGAGGAATACCTCGATTACTACCACAGTCCCGGCGTCCAGCACCTCGCGCTCGCGACCGACGACATCATCGCCACGGTCTCGCGCCTGCACGATTGCGGCGTGGAATTCCTCCACGTGCCGGCCAGTTACTACGACACCCTGCTGCAACGGGTCGGGAAGATCGATGAGGAGCTGGAGCCGCTCCGCCGGCTCGGCATCCTGGTGGACCGCGACGAAGAGGGCTACCTGCTGCAGATCTTCACCCGCCCGGTGCAGGACCGCCCGACGCTCTTCTACGAGATCATTCAGCGCAAGGGCGCCAAGAGCTTCGGCAAAGGCAATTTCAAGGCGCTGTTCGAGGCAATCGAGAGAGAACAGGCTGCCCGTGGCAACCTCTGACCTCTAACCCATGCCCATCTACCACAGCCTCGGCCAGATCCCCCGCAAGCGGCACATCGCCTTCCGCAAGCCGGACGGCGGGCTCTACGCCGAGCAGTTGGTGGGGAACGAGGGATTCACGGGCCCCGCCTCGCTGCTGTATCACGTGCATCCACCCACGACGGTGCTCTCCGTCAAGCGGCTGAGCGATCTGGTCTGGGAGCCCGATCCCGACCGGACCTTGCGCCATCGCCATTTTCGCACCGCGGCGCTCCCGGAGGGCGGCAGCCCGACCTTCGATCGCATCCCGCTCCTCTTCAATCGCGACATCGCCATGCTGTTCGCGCGCCCCGACAAGTCCGATGCGCATTTCTACCGCAATGCCCAGGCGGATGAGGTGGTGTATGTGAGCCAGGGCAGCGGCACCCTCGAGACCCAGTTCGGCGAGCTGCCCTACCGCGAGGGAGATTACCTCGTCATCCACCGCGGCATCCTGCATCGCTATCAGCTGAACCCCGAGCCGCACCGGCTGCTGATCTTCGAGAGCCGGGGCTACGTGCGGACCCCCAGGCGCTATCGCAACGAGTACGGCCAGATTGTGGAGGGGGCGCCCTACAGCGAGCGCGACTTCCGTCGGCCGCGGGAGCTCAAGACCCACGACGAGCGCGGCGAGTTCCGGGTGGTGATCAAGCAGTACGACGGGCTCAACGAATACGTCCTCGACCATCATCCCTGCGATGTGGTGGGCTGGGACGGCATGTTCTATCCCTGGGCCTTCAACATCGAGGACTTCGAGCCCATTGTCGGCCGGGTGCATCAGCCGCCCCCGGTTCACCAGACCTTCCAGGGCGACGGCTTCGTCATCTGTTCCTTTTGTCCGCGTCCCTACGATTTTCACCCGGAGGCGGTGCCGGCTCCCTACAACCACAGCAACGTCGACTCGGATGAAGTGCTCTACTACGCCAGCAGCGAGTTCATGAGTCGCAAAGGCATCGAGTACGGCAGCATCACACACCATCCCGACGGGATCCCGCACGGACCGCACCCCGGCCGCGCCGAAGCCAGCATCGGGGCCAAGCAGACCAACGAGCTGGCGGTGATGATGGATTCCTTCCGGCCGCTGCGGATCGCCAAGGCCGCGCTCCCCATCGAGGATCCCAAGTATTTCCGCAGCTGGGTGGAAGGGCAGGAAGGGTTCA
>CAZYPO010000022.1:39783-42579 GCA_964649225.1 uncultured Gemmatimonas sp.
CCCATCGAGGATCCCAAGTATTTCCGCAGCTGGGTGGAAGGGCAGGAAGGGTTCAATCCCCCGACTTCATAATCCAGGTGAGCGGTACCGCGTAAACTCCGACAATTCACCGGACTACGGCCTCAACTTGAAGTAAATTCGTCTCCCTAGCCCCCTAGACCCTAGCTCCCGAGAAAACCGGCAGCTCCCCCGTCGGCCCCAGGGAGAACAGCACCTCGTCGAACGCCATTCTGAGCTCCAGGGGCTCGAATGACCGGCCCAACGGTGAATCAGCGATCGTGGCTCGAGGCTGCTCCTGCAGATCCGCGAGATACACCCGGATGCCCTGGCGCCGGCACTGGCCTACCACCGCGCTCAGCACGCGCAAGCCGGTCGAATCAATCACCGGCACGTTCTCCATATCCAGAATGAGCGCGCGGGGCCGCTTGCTGGTTTGGGCCAGCGCGTCGCGAAATTTCTCCGCCGCCCCGAAAAAGAATGGCCCGTTGATGTCGTACACCTCGACATCGGCTGGGACGCGCAGATGCCGTTCCGTGGCGACCGCCTCGCCTTGTTCGCTTTCGGATTTGCGCAGCTCCGCCGCAATCGCCCTGATGTCGGTGCTCTCGGCCATCCGCTTCATGAACAGGAACGCGGCGAGCACCATCCCCACTCCGATGGCCACCGTCAAGTCGACCACCACGGTCAGCACCAGGGTCGTGAGCAGGACCGCCGCATCGCCGCGGTCTCCCCGCACCTCCGCCACCACCGTGCGCCATTCGCTCATGTGATACGCCACCATCACCAGAGTCGCGGCCAGCGCGGCCAGCGGGATCAGCGCGGCCCAGCGGCCGAAGAACAGCGTGATCAGGAGCAGCACGAGCGCGTGCACGATGCCGGCGACCGGGGTGCGGCCGCCGCTCTTGATGTTGGTCGCGGTCCGCGCGATCGCCCCGGTGGCGGGGATGCCGCCGAAGAGGGGCACCACGAGATTCGCCGCGCCTTGCGCAACCAGCTCCATGTTGGAGCGGTGCCGCGAGCCGATCATGCCGTCGGCCACCACCGCGGAGAGCAATGACTCGATCGCCGCCAGCAGCGCGATCGTGAAGGCGGGCGCGGCCAGGGACACCAGCATCGTTTCGCTGATGTGTGGGAGAACCAGGCGCGGCAGCGATGCGTCGATCGCGCCGAAGCGACTGCCGATCGTCTCGACCGGCAGGTGCCACAGCCGCGCCGCCACGGTCGCCGCGATCAGCGCGACGAACGGCGCCGGGATCCGGCGGCTGAGCCGCGGCCAGAGCATCAGAATGAGCAGGCTGCCGCCGCCCACCGCGATCGTGGTGGCATCCGCGCTCCGCAGGTGTCCCAGGTAGGCGGCCCACTTGCCGAAGAATTCCGCGGGCACCTGGTCCAGCTTGAGGCCGAGCAGGTCCTTCACCTGGGTCGAGAGGATCACGATCGCGATGCCGGTCGTGAAGCCGAGCGTAAGCGGGAAGGGAATGAACTTGATCAGCCCGCCCAGTTTCGCGAATCCGGCGATCAATAGGATCAGCCCGGCCAGCAGCGTCGCCACCGTGAGCCCGTCGAGCCCGTAGCGCTGCACGATCCCCGCGACGATGATCACGAAGGCGCCGGTTGGCCCGCCAATCTGCACCCGGGAGCCGCCCAGCGCGGAGATCAGGAACCCCGCGATGATGGCGGTGTAAAGTCCCTTCTCGGGAGAAACCCCGCTCGCGATCGCAAACGCAATGGAGAGGGGAAGCGCCACGACCCCCACGATGACCCCCGCCAGCGCATCGTCTCGGAATTGCCGCGGCGTGTAAGTCTTGAGCGTGGTGACGAGCTTGGGGACGAGCATGGGGCCTGAAAGTAGCCGAATCAGTTCCCGCTCTCACCTGATACCCCTTGCCCCCCCCCGTCTCGTTGAGGCGCGCTTCTGCCGAGTCCACCTAGGGCTGACCGCCATCTGGTGTGGACCCATTCGGCCTTCGAACAGCGCCTTCACCTCCCCGCGTCCCTTCCCTCGCTGATCGCACGCGAGGGCAAGCTCCTTCATGCCGCCTGATTCGGTCCCCGCCGGCCGCGCCTTGACACCTTGAACCGTGAGGTTCCATCTTGCGCCCGCCATGCGCATCGAAGCCGAGCGGTTGATCAAGCAAGCGGAGCGGGACCTCGAGAACGCGCGCAAGAACATCGGCATCGGCGCCTACGAGGTCGCGGCGTTTCTGGCCGAGCAGGCGGTAGAGAAACACCTGAAGGCGTGCTGGATGGTGGTGCGCCGCGAAGCGGCGCCGCGCACCCACTCGCTGACGGAGCTGGGCGACGCGCTGGGCGTTCCGGCCGGCGATCGCCAGCATCTGGTGTACTTGAACCCGGACTACACCACGGCTCGCTACCCCGACGCAGCAAACGGCGTACCCTACGAGGTGTACGATCGCCCCAC
Organism: uncultured Gemmatimonas sp.; assembly: GCA_964649225.1. GTDB lineage: Bacteria > Gemmatimonadota > Gemmatimonadetes > Gemmatimonadales > GWC2-71-9 > JABFSM01. The sequence goes on from CAZYPO010000022.1 coordinate 42,206, forward strand.
GGCGGAGGCCAAGGTCCACGCGGCAGAGGAGGCGTTCCAGTGGCTCAGGTCGTTGACGAAAAAGTAGAACGGTTCCGGCGCGAAGTGCTGCCGAGACTGGTGGCCGCGTACCAGCCGACGCTGGTGCTGATCTTCGGCTCGCGAGCCCGGGGTGACGCGCTACGCGAAAGCGATCTCGACGTGCTGATCGTCTCACCGCGGTTTGCCGACACCCCGTGGCTCGATCGGCCGGTGCGCGTAGCGCGGGACTGCGACCTGCGCTTCGGCGTGGAGCTGTTGTGCTATACGCCGGAGGAGTACCAGCGGAAAAGCCAGGAGTTGGGCATCGTCCGTACTGCGACTGCGGAAGGGCTGGACCTGTTGGCTTCCTGATC
>CAZYPO010000023.1:0-34763 GCA_964649225.1 uncultured Gemmatimonas sp.
GGCTTCCTCACGAGGGCCCGACTCCCACCGCGGGGTCGCCGGCCACGGCCGGCCTGAGGCGGCGCACCACGCCCAACATCACCCAGCCCGCGGCCCCCACGATGGCGAGCAGCAGCAGGGCGCGCAGGGCGCTCGCGAGCAGCGCGAGATCGAGCGCGGGCCACTCGAACCGGTATTGCCGCAGCGTGGCGGCCCGGTCGGCCATCCAGTGCCAGGCCGAATGGGCCACCAGCGCCGACAACAGAATAGTACCCATGCGCTCGGCCACCACGCGCTGGAACAGCCAGGCCAGGACGGGAATGGTGAGCGCGAGCACGAACAACTGGCCCAGTTCGACGCCCAGATTGAAGGATAGCAGGGAAGTGGCGAGGTGGGCGCCGGCAAACTGGAGCGAATCCCGCAGAAAAAACGAGAAGCCGAACCCGTGCACCAGCCCGAAGCCGAACGCGAGCAGCCAGCGCCGCTCCAGCCTGGCCCCCACGATGTTCTCGAACGCCAGATAGACGATCGAGACCGCGATGAGCAGCTCGATCAGCGGCGGGAACCAGAGCGCCTGGGGCGCGAGCCCCAGCGTCGACGCGATGAGGGTGACCGAGTGGGCCAGGGTGAAGGAGGTGATGACCGCAAGCAGCGGGCGGAACTTCCGGATCGGGATCACCAGGCAGAGCACGAAGAGCAGGTGATCCATCCCGTCGAGGATGTGGCGGAAGCCGAGCGCCACGAAGCGAAGGGCCGCCTGGTGCCAGCGGGGATCCAGCCGGACCAGCCCAGGGTCGCCCACGAACTGGTAGGCCCGCTCGGCGCGGCCGGGGGGCAGAAAGCGGAGCACCGTGCTGGTGCGGAGGCCCAGCCGTCCCAGCGCGGGGCGCAGCGAGAAACTCGAGCGGTCCGCATCGATCGAGTACTCCAATGCCACGTCGAGCATCGCCTGGCGCCAGATCAGCTGGGTTTCGGCGGGCAGCGCCGCGCCGGTGAGGTGCGCCAGCGCGGCTGGATAGCTCTCGAAGGAGCGGTCGGAGGGCAGGGAAATCCGGGCCGCCGCGACGCGGGGCTCGTCGAGCCGGCGACCATTCTCCTCGAGGTCCAGGGATCCCGCGATCCAGAGCCGCGCCGCATCGGGCAGCAAGGGGCCCACGCGCGCGAGGTCGAGGTAGCCGGGGCCGCGCACGGGAAACTCCACGTCGCGCATGGCCTCGAGCGGCACGCGCACGATCACCCGGAGCGTGTGGCCCTCGGGCTTGAGGAAGGCGAGCACGGTCACCCGGGCGGGGATGTCGTGCGCCAGGAGGCGCGGCGCGGCGCCGAGCAGCAGGGTCGCGGCCAGGGCGGCGAGCACCCCGCGGCGGGATGTCCGAGCGTGCATGGGCAGAGTATACTCTTTCGCGCCCCATGAGGCACGGGGTTCGACTTCGCGACAAGGAGATCCCGATGAAGCATCGCAGCCTGGTGATCGGCGGCTCGCTGGCGGCGCTGGTCGCCGCGCTCGGCGCGGGACAGGCCGCCCTCGAGGCCTACCAGGGCAAGGCCGTGACGGCGCCGGCCTTCGAGGTGGATCCGTTCTGGCCCAAACCGCTTCCCAATCACTGGATTCTGGGCTCGACCATCGGCGTGGGGGTCGACTCGAAGGACCATGTGTTCATTATTCATCGGGGATTGCCGACCCTCACGGCGCGGACCGAGGCGGGGCTCGACACCAAGCCGCCCACGGGAGAATGCTGCGCCGCGGCCCCGCCGATTCTGGAGTTCGATCCGGAAGGCAACCTGGTCAAGGCGTGGGGCGGGCCGGGGCAGGGGTACGACTGGCCGCTCTCCAACCACGGGATCTCGGTCGACAACAAGGACAACGTGTGGATCGGGGGGAACGGGGCCGACTCGAGCGGGATGGATTCGCACATCCTCAAGTTCACCCACGACGGCCGCTTCCTGATGCAGCTCGGCAAGGCCAACCAGCCGGCGAACAGCAACGACCTGGAGCATTTCGGGCGGGTGGCCAAGATCTCCTTCGATCCCGCGGCCAACGAAGCCTACGTCGCGGATGGCTACGGCAACAAGCGGGTCGCGGTGGTCGATATGGACAACGGGAAGATCAAGCGCTACTGGGGCGCCTACGGCCACCGGCCGGACGATGCGAACCTGGGCCGCTACGATCCCGATGCCCCGCTGGCCCAGCAGTTCCGCAATCCGGTGCACTGCGCCGAGCCGAGCAATGACGGGCTGGTGTACGTGTGCGACCGTCCCAACGACCGGATCCAGGTGTTCAAAAAGGACGGCAGCTTCGTGAAGGAGCAGCGGATCGCGCCAAAGACGCTGGGCGACGGCTCGGTGTGGGACATCGCGTTCTCACGGGATCCCGCGCAGAAATACCTCTATCTGGCGGACGGGAAGAACGAGCACATCTACGTCATGGACCGGCAGACGCTCGAGATCCTGACGATGTTCGGTGATGGCGGGCGGCAACCCGGGCAGTGGTTCGCGGTGCACAGCATCGCCACGGACTCGAAGGGCAACATCTACACCACCGAGACCTACGAGGGCAAGCGGGTGCAGAAGTTCGCGTATCGCGGGTTACGGCGGGTGACGGCGAAGAACCAGGGCGCGCCGTGGCCGAAGCGCTGACGTCGGGGAGGACTGCGACATGAAACGGCGGATCGGGGCCGGTTTGTCTGGGCTGCTCCTGCTGCTCCCGTTGACTGCGGGGGCAGCACAAGTCACGAAATACGTGCGCTACTCCGCGGCGGGCACAACCTCCTATGGGATTCTCGAGGGCGAAACGATCCGGGAGCTCTCCGGCAATCTTTTTGAGTCGCCCAAGCCCACCGGCCGGAGCGTGAAGCTCTCCGCGGTGAAGCTGCTCGCGCCGTGCGTGCCGGGGAAGGTCATCGCGGTGGGGCTCAACTACCAGACGCACCTGGGCGAGCGGCCGGCCGCGGCCTACCCAGGCCTCTTCGCCAAGTTACCGAGCGCGATCATCGCCACCGAAGACAACATCCTCTACCCGGCCGACGCCGAGAATCTGCACTACGAGGGGGAGATGGTGGTGGTGATCGGCCGGCGGGCGAGGCACGTGGCGGCCGCCGAGGCGGCGCAATACGTGTTTGGCGTCACCGCGGGCAACGACGTGAGCGAGCGCAACTGGCAGAAGAACGACCTGCAATGGTTCCGCGCCAAGGCGTCGGACACCTTCGGGCCGCTGGGTCCCGCGATCGTGCGCGGGCTGAACTACAATGATCTGCTGTTGCAGACGCGCCTGAACGGCGAGGTCGTCCAGTCCCAACGGACCAAGGACCTGGTCTTCGACGTCGCAACGGTGGTGAGCTACGTGAGCCGCTACGTCACGCTCGAGCCCGGGGACGTGATCTATACCGGCACGCCGGGGACCACCCGGGCAATGAAGCCCGGGGATGTCGTGGAGGTGGAGCTCGAGGGTGTAGGGGTGCTGCGAAACAAGGTGACCGGTAACCAGTAACCGGTCACGGGTTACTGTACGTACCGCGCCACGGCCATCGTGATGGTGGTCACCGCGAGCAACGCCGCCACCCAGCGGCCGCCCCGCCGCAGCCGGGTGCGGAGCGACTGGGCCTGCGCGAGCAGAGCGTCCCTGGCCGACCCATCCGGACTTTGCGCTACCTGGGGCATGAGTGCAGCAAGGCGCACGGCAGCAGGGCGCACGAGGAAGACGCCGATCAGGAACGCCAGGATCGCGAAGCCGGTGCCCAGGCTCAGCGTGATGCCGGTGGGTGAGCTCATCCAGTCGGGATGAAAGCCGGCGGATACCTGCTCGAGCAGCCCTAGACCAGCGAGAATCGTCAGCGCGGCGACGATGGGCATGACGTTGAGGTATTTGCGGCGCATCAGCCCCTGCATCACCTTGGCGCCGTCGGGACCCGCCTCACGAATGCTGGGCTCGAGGAAGATCGCGAAGAAGAGCAGCGTGCCCACCCAGAACACGCCGCCGATGATATGGATGAGGCGGAGCAGGATCAGCATAGTCGGTGACACTGATTACATCCCCGGCCCCTGGCTCGAAGGTGGCGTCAGTCCCTTCATCCGCAGGTAGGTGACCAGGTTGCCGTAGTGCTCGTTGTCATGGGTTACGTTCAGGAATGCCCACCCCAGCCGCGTCATCTTCATTCCGAACATCTCCGCGGTCGCGGTGAGGTCCGCGTCGGCCATCTTGTACACCGGGTCGCAGTAGGCCAGTGCGTCCTTGAGCGCCTGAACCAGCGCGGCCTTCTCGGTGGTCTTCTCGAAATCCTGGGTGGCCGGGTTCTTTTCCCCCTTCACGGTCGCGCACATCATGTAGTTCGAGTTGGCCACGTGGCCGATCAGCTGGCCGAAGCTCCGCACGGCCGGAGTCGGCTTGAAGCCGTAATCGGCTTCGGGCAGCATCTCGGCGGACTTAACGAGCCAGCCCTTGGCCATCTCATAAAGCGGCTGGATGGTGGAGAGGCCCTGCGCCTGGGCGGCAGCGGGGGCGAGACTCAGGGCAAGGAAGGCGGCAAGACGGCGGTGCATGGAAGCGCTCCTGGTGACTAGGGATTCTGGTTCGTCGGGGTAAGATCGCATTCAAAAAAGACGGTGTCCACCTGCTCGTCGGCGCGGTAGCCGGGGATCGCGACAAAGCCCAGCGCCCGGTAAAGCTGCTGCGCGGCGGTCATTTCGTCCAGCGTGCCGAGCCGCAGGCGAAGGTAACCTAATGCACGCGCATCGTCGAGCAGCCGGGTCATCAGCGCGCGGGCCACGCCGCGCCGCCGCACGGTAGCGAGCACGAACATCCGCTTCACCTCGCCGGTGGTGGCGTCGAGCGGGTGGAGCGCCACGCAGCCCGTGGGGGAGCCGTCGAGCATGGCGAGGTAGAGCCGGCCCCGGGGTGGCGCGTAGGGTCCGGGCAGCCCGGCGGCGTCGGCCAGCACGGGCTCGGCCCCCTTGTGCTGCCGCAGCGCCACGGCATGCGCCAGAATCAGTGCGCGGACCGCGGCAAGGTCCCGGGCGGTCTCGGCGGAGCGGACTTCGAGCACGGAAAGAATCTAGCTGATCAGCCCGGGCTATATTCCTGACCCGATGCGCATTCCCCTGCTCGCGATTGCTCTCTCACTTTCCCTGCCCGCGGGGCTGCTCTCCCAGTCCGCCGCCGGGCTCGGCAGGTCGTGGTTCAACGGACTCAAGGCAAGGGTAGCGACCGTGCGCTTCTTCGAGAGCGCGGGCGGGATTCCCGACCCCAAAAATCGGGTGGCCGCCACCAGGTTCGATGCGCTCACCACCCGCTTCATCAACCTCGAGCTAGAGCTCGAGTATGCCAAGGCCGCCAAGCGGACGCCGATCCGGGTCGAGTGCCACTTCGAGGGGCCGGCCGGCGCGGCGCGCGACCTGGTCCTCTCCGGTAACGTGGAAGCGGGCTGGACCGGCTCCTATCATGCGGGAGGCACTGGGTCGCCCGAGCGAGGCCAGTGGGCCGAGGGGGTGTACAAGGTCGGCTGCCGGGAGGCGGGACAGCTGGTGGTGGCCACGGAGATCGAGGTCGTGAAATCCGCCGCCGCGGTACGCAAGCTGGGCGCGGCGGTAGTGCAGATGAAATTCTTCCAGAGCCAGACCGAGCGGCTCCCGGTCGAGACGCGGCGATACTCGACGCGGTTCGACACCCGGACGGCCCAATGGATCAAGACCGAGTTCGCGCTGGTGTATCCGCAGGCGAGCACGCCGGTGACGTTCACCGTCGAGTGCGCCTACGTGTTTCCCGACAACAGCGTCCAGCGGGTTAGCGTGGAGCGGCAGATTCCGGCCGGATGGACCGGATCGGTGCACGCGCAGGGAATCGCGGTCGAGCACTGGCCGGTGGGCAAGTATTCCGTGTCGTGCTGGAACAACGGGGAGAAGATGGCGGAGCGAAGGTTTGAGATCTTCGACTCGGGAGTCGGGAATCGGGAGTCGGGAGCCGGGAAACTGAAGTTCTTCGCGCGGAAGGACGCCGATACCGCCGCCGCTCCCGCCTCTGCTGCGTCGTTCGTGCTGGGCAGCTACGACACCCTCTACACCGAAGCCAGCATGCCCGTCCGTATGCCGGCCGACTCGGCTTCTTTCGGGTGTGTGGTGACCGACCCCGCCGGGATCACCTCGGGATTCGCGCTCAAGGGCGAGGTGCTGGAGAAGGAGAAACTGCTCGTCGCGCGCGGCCCCGTGGGGACGCTGGATCCGCCCAAGCTGCGCGGTGCCTACCGCGTCGAGTGCCGCACCGGCGCCAGGGCCTTGGTGACGGACCGATTCGAGGTGACGGGGAAGCCGGACCTCGCGGACCTCGACGCTCGGCTGGTGGGTGTGGCGCTGTTTGCCGGCGGCGACGAGCCGCCCGGCGATGAGGCCGTGGCCGACGTGGTCTTCAGCGTGGCCAAGCTGGGGTCGCTGTGGCTGGTGGCGCTGCTCGACCACCCGGTGGAAAAGGCCGGTGCGCTGACGTATTCGTGCAAGGTGACGGGACTGCGCAATCTGGTGGTGTCGACCAGCGAGCCGCAGTCCGTGCCGGTAGCCGCGGGGGATCGGACGATCGTGCTCCGGCAGCGGCTGGCCCCCGCCGCGCGCCAGCGCTGGGTCGCGGGAAAGTACAGCCTGACCTGCGCATCTGGCGGGACAATCCTGGTGAAGGAGGGGCTCGACCTCACGCGGTAGTGCTGCGCGCTGCGCAGTCCTATATATCTCCGCTACCACGTCTCCCTTCCGATGACTGACACTGCCCCGGTCCCCGCCCCCGTTACCGCCGCCCCACCCAGGCGGCGCCGCCCCAACTCGCTTACGGTCCTCGCCGTGCTCGCGACTCTCTACACCCTGTACTTCGCGCGCGGATTCCTGCTGCCGATCACCTTCGCGATTCTGCTCGATTTCCTGCTGAGCCCCGCGGTCCGCGCCCTGGTCAAGCTCCATGTCCCGCAGATCATGGCCGCCGCGCTCGTGGTGCTCAGCTTGGTCGCCCTGGGCGGCTTCGGGGTGTACCAGCTGGCCGCCCCGCTGCAGAGCTGGGTGGCCAAGGCGCCCGAATCGATTGAGACCGCGCGCAAGGAACTCAGCAAGCTGGTGCGACCGTTCGAGCGAGTAAGGAAGACCGCCGAGCAGGTGGAGAACGCCGCCAGCAGCGCGAGTTCGCCCAAGACCCCTGTGGTGGTGATCCAGGGGCCCAGCATCATCTCCCGCGTGTTCGGGTCGACGCAGCGATTTCTCGGCGGGCTGCTCGAGATCGTCATCCTGCTCTTCTTCCTGCTCTCGGCGGGGGATCTCTTCCTCCGCAAGCTGATCAAGGTGCTGCCACACCTGCAGGACAAGCTCAAAGCGATACGGATTGCACGGGAAGTCGAAGACTCGATCTCGACCTATCTGGTGACCATCGCGGGCATCAACATCGTCGAGGGGCTCGTCTTTGCCGGCGCGATGCAGCTGCTCGGCATGCCGAGCCCGCTGCTCTGGGGTGCGCTGGTGGCGACCCTGGAGTTCATCCCTTACTTGGGCGCGCTGAGCATCGTGGTGATCCTGACCATCGCGGGATTGGGTACCTATCCCGGCGTCGGACACGCGCTGCTGGTTCCGGGCGCCTTCCTGCTCATCAACACTTTGCAGGTCAACGTGGTGGGTCCGCACCTGGTGGGCCACCGGCTGGCGCTCAACCCGGTGGCCGTCTTCATCGGGCTCGCGTTCTGGTTCTGGCTGTGGGGAATCCCGGGGGCCTTCATCGGGGTGCCGCTGCTCGCGGCGTTCAAGATCTGCTGCGATCACATCGAGATGCTGGCGCCGGTGGGAGAGTTTCTGGGAGGGAAGGACGAGCCGGCTGTGCCCTGAGCCGGCTAGCTCAGAATTCCCCGCCACCAGAGCACCGCAACCGCCCCCAGGAGCAGCCCCATGAGCGCGAGGGCCCTGACCCGCCGCCGGACTCGGAACGCGGCATAGCCGTCGGGGATGAACGCGTAGCGCCCCTCGTCCACCAGCGTCGCCGCGCCGTTCCGGACCAGCCTCCGCAGCACCCAGCGATCGAGCGGATTCAGGCGATTGAAGAGCACGCGGTCCCGTAGCATCCGGGCCAGGCGGATCTCGCTGCGGCGCATGGCGAACACGAGCACGAGCAGGCCCGCCGTGGCCACGCGCAGGACGTCGGTGCGCCAGCTCAGAAGGTCCGCGCTCCCCGCATCGCGCTGATCTGTCCGTAGACCGTTGCGCCGCCGGACAGCTCGATCTCCGGCGCGGCGACCGTGGCCGGCCGCCCGGGGCGGCCGACCACGCTGCCGCGCCCCAGCCGGATGCGTTGCTCCGCGATGGCCGCCCCGCCGATCCACGCCGCCTGGCCCACCATCAGCCGGGTGCGGCTCACCACACTGCCGGCAACCTGCGCCTCGTCGGCCAGCTCGATCTCGCGGTGCGCCTTGATGCTGCCCTGGACGATGGCGCCCATTCCGATCCTGACCCGTCCCGCCACGACCAGGCTGTGGGCCACCAGCATGCCTTCCGGGATCTTGAGGTCTCCCTCGATGCGCACATGGTCCCCGATCTGCCTGGCTCCCTCCGGTAACCGGAAGCTCTGGGGTGCCGAGGGGGGCGGGGGCGGCGGATCCTGCTCCGCGCCCACCGAGATGACCGGCGCGCCGATCCGCTCGAAGACCACGTCGCCGCCGAGCGAGACCGCGGTATCCGACGACACCCGGCCCCGCAGCACCGAGTGCGCTCCCACGTTCAGCCTGCCCACCGCATGGGCCCAGCGCAGCACGTGGGTTCCCTCGCCCAGCACCAGCGTTCCCTCGGCGTAGAGAGCGCGGAACACCGACTTGGCTCCCCCGACCAGCGGCGCCCGCGCATACAGCTCCATGAGATAGGTGCCGCCGTCCTTGAGGGTAAGCGGAGTGTCGAGGATGACGATCCGGTTCTGCACCCGCTGCTCCGCTTCCTGCAACGCGCCCGTGCGCAGATTGACCCGGACGAACTCGGTGCCGTCGAGCAGTTTCCCGGAGTAGTCGCCCACACCTGCCTCCGGGGGCAACGCCTTGTCGAGGTATTGCCGGAAGTTTCGCGCGAAGTAGGCGACGTGGCCGGCGGAGCGGTCCACCACTTTGAGCGGAGCGATGTCGGTGGGCCGGAACAGCTCGCGCAGCGCCGGGATCAGCGGCAGCAAGAACCAGAGCAGGGTGACACCCAGGAGCGCGAGGAAGGGCAGCATGCTAGAGCTTGGCTTCGCCGTTGGGGACCGTCATGCCAGGCGCGCGGAAACGCTCGGTCTTCTCCCAGTGGTGATTGTTGTTGCCGCGCCGCCAGGAGGTGCCAAGCTGGAGCAGCGTCGCCCAGGAAACCGAGACCAGGCTCACCAGGAACCCCACGATCAGGAAGGGAAGCAGCTTGAGCCGCCCCCGCGAACCGTCGAGCCGCGCCCCCGCCGCCACCTCGAAGAACGCGGCGAAATTCCCCAGCGTCGAATACATCGCCACCGCGAAGATCGCGAGCAGCCCGGACGCGAGCTGCACGCCGAGGTAGTAGAGCGCGAGTGCCAGGCCCCAGCCGAGGATCAGCAGCGGGCCGACGGCGTACACGCAGAGCAGCAGCAAACCGTCGAGCACCTGGGGCCGGGAAACGTGCGCGGGGCGCTTGAGCAGCGGCCACCAGTGCCGCGCCAGCGACTGGTTGTGGCCCCGCGCCCAGCGCTTGATCTGCGCGATGCGCGAGGGCCAGGTCTCCGGCACCTCCTCGTAACACTCGCTGCGATTCTGATAGGCCACTTCCCAGCCGGCCAGCACCAGCCGGAACGTCATGTCGGTGTCTTCGGCCAGCGTGTCATCGCTCCAGCCGCCCACCGCGAGCAGCGCCGAGCGCCGCACCCCGCCCACGGTGCCGCCGTACTGGGGAATCAGCCCGAGGTTCATACGCGCCTGCTGATCCACCTGGTAGCCGCCGGTGCGCTCCAGGTCGAGCAAGCGGGTCAGCAGCGACTTGCTGACGTTGATCGGTACCACGCGGCCCATCACCGCGCCGATCTCGATGTCGAAGAAGGGCGCCACCAGCTGCTTGATCAACCCGCGGCCGGGCAGGTAATCGGCGTCGAAGACCAGGTGGATGTTCGCGCCGGATCCCTCGGCGTGCATGCTCGCGTCCCGCAAGGCGGCGGCCTTGCCCGGCTTCCCTCCATTGCGATAGAACGGCACCACCCGGCCCGGGCAGCGCTCGGCGTAGTCGTCGAGGATCCCGCGGGTGCCGTCGCTCGAGCGGTCATCGATCGGGATGATGACGAGCTGCTCGGCGGGGTAGTCGCCCGCGAGCAAGGCGTCGAGCATGTGCCCGACCACTTTCTCCTCGTTGTGGCAGGGGATGAACACGGCGACTCTGGGCCAGGCCGCGCTGCCGATGTCGACGTAGGGCTGGCGGTGCCGTCCGAAGAGCCGGTTGAGCGTGAAGCAATAATGGCGGACGGTGTAGATCACCATCACGCCGACGATGACGTAGAGCGGGATCACCAGGAGCAGGATCATCCGAGGTGCACCGGTGGCGGTGCGTCGCGCCGTTCCGGGTTGCCGCCCCAGGACAGCGCCCAGCCGTAGAAGGTCACGAAGATGAAGACGTCGAGCAGCAGCCCGAACACCAGGAAGAGCACGGGCATCACGAGCGCGGTGCCCTGCATGACCAGCCACACGTGCACCAGCACGTTGAGGGGCACGAACACTGCCAGGTGCGCCAGCAGGAGCAACGTGAGCAGCAGCTTGCGCCAGAACGCCAGGTCGAAGACGTGCAGGGTCAGGCCCAGGAGCAGGGGCACCAGCCCCATCACCACCAGGCCCGCGGTCAGCAGGATGAAGACGTGATCTTCCAGCCGGTAGGGGAACGGATCGCGCGAAAGCGCGAAGAAGAGGATCGCCGTGGCCTGCGCCAGCACCAGCAGCCGGAGGAAGTAACGCAACGGGGTGAAGCGCTCCGGCAGGAGAAAGCTGAGCAGGAACACCGCCACGGAAGCAATCCCCGCGATCCAGAGCGCCCGGGTGTCCGGCAGGGGAGTGAGCGTCGCGACGACGGGAAGTGTGAAGCTGATCCCGCCGGGCAGCGAGAGCGTCTGATCGCCGATCGGAACGCCCAGCCCGAGGAAGTCGCGCGCGCGCAGAAAGAGCAGCAGCCAGCCCTGGCCTAGTCGGGGCAGGAGGGCCAGGAAGCCTGCCAGTCCGCCCAGCGACAGCATCAGCGTGGTGATGAAGCGCCAGGCGGTCCAGCGCAGTCCAACCATCGCGCGGTGCGGGGCGATGACGCCGCCCTGGTGGCCGCGGAAGCGCAGTGCCTCCAGGCGCCGCGCGCCCTCCAGGGCCGCGATGGGCGATCTACCACGCATGGAACAATCCCAGCGAGCCGCCGGCCCGGGTATAGAACGGGTTGTGATACCACTCACCTGCGGCCGCGACGCCCAGGTGGTGGTGGATCCAGTGCCGCACGGAGAGGCCGGCTTCCTGGCTGCGGAATTTCTGCAACGTGAGCGCCGGAGCGATGAGCTGATACCCCTCGGTGCCGGCGCTACCGCGCAGCGTCACCAGTGCCGCGCCGACCCGGCCCAGCGTCAGCGCGCCGCTCACCCGCTCGGAGCGCACCGCGCCGGGATCGCTCCAGTTGACCCGGCCGCCGGCCTCGAACAGCACGCTGGGCCTGGCGTACCAGCTGAGTGAGCCGAACAACACCTTGTCCTTGTACACCGACTTGGACTTGACGTAGGTGCCACCTGCGGTGAGCACCAGGGCCTTGGCGCGGCCCAGCTTGAAGTTGAGCGAGCCGTCGAGGCGAAGGTCCGGAAGCACGTACTTGCCGGTTCCCCCGCCGATGCCGAGCTGGGTGTAGAAGCGGCTCCCGAAGCTGTGGACGTTGGAAAGCGAGCCGTACACGCCGCGGTCCCTGAACGCCTCCTGCGCTTTGGCGTCGAGGTACCACGCGTTGCGCGCGCTCGCCAGCACCGCGCGCGCGTAGCCACCCTTCCAGGAGCCGAATCCATGGTTGACGTGGTGATAGAAGCCGCCGGCCTCGACCCAGCTGGATCCCGGTGGGAGAGCCTGTGCGAGTGCGGGAGCGGGAGCGCGTCCGAAGAGCGCCACCGCCGTCGCCACAGACACCAAAATCCTCGAGCGTGCCATGGCGCCCTCCGTTTAGTGCTGCGGCACCGGCGCTTCGACGTAGGGGGAAGCGAAGAGCCGCCCGGTGTTGCAGCGGTCCTCCAGAATATCCACGATCCGGACGGCGGCGCGACCGTCCCCGAACGGGTTCGCGCCGGTCGTCATGGCGCGGTAGGCCACCGGATCGGTCAGCAGCCGGTGCACCTCGTCCACGATCAGCTCGCGGTCGCTGCCGACCAGCTCGCCGAACCCCGACTGCACCACTTCGGGCCGCTCGGTGACGGTGCGCAGGATCAGCACCGGCTTGCGCATTGCGGGGGCTTCCTCCTGGATGCCGCCCGAGTCGGTGCAGACCAGCTCGCTGCGCCGCATCACTTCGATGAGGTCATGATAGGCCAGTGGCTCCAGCAGTCTGATGCCCGCCAGCTCGCGCAGCTCTTCGAAGATGATTTCGCGCACGTACGGATTGAGGTGCACCGGGATCACGATCTCGACCTCGGGGTGGTGCTCCACGATCCGGCGGAACGCGGCGCAGATATCGCGCAGGTTCTGCCCCAGGTTCTCGCGCCGGTGCACCGTCGCCAGGATCACCTTTTTGGTGTCCCACGCCAGCGCGTTGAGCGACTCGTCCTCGAAGACGCCGTCGTGGCGGATCGCGGCCAGCGCGTCCACGATGGTGTTGCCCGTGACGAAGATCTGCTCGTCGGCGATCTGCTCGCCGAGCAGATTTTCCCGCGCCAGTGCCGTCGGCGCGAAGTGCAGGTCGGTGACGCAAGTGGTCATCCGGCGGTTCACTTCCTCGGGGAAGGGCCGCCGGGTGTCGCCGGAGCGGAGGCCCGCTTCGACGTGGCCGATGGGGACGCCGTAGTAGAACGCGGCGAGCGCCGCGGCGATCACGGTCGAGGTGTCGCCCTGAATGAGCAGCACGTCGGGTTTGACCTCACGGAACGCCGCGGTGAGCGCCAGCAGTGCGCGCGCGGTAAAGTTGGCCAGCGTCTGGTTGTGATGGGAAAGCCCGAGGTCGATCTCGGAGCTCAGCTCGAAGGCGTGCATTGCCTGCGCCAGCATTTCGCGCTGCTGCGAGGTGGTGATGACGATCGGCTCGAAGCGATCGGCGCGTGCCCGGAGCTGCTGAATCACCGGAGCCAGTTTGATGGCTTCGGGACGGGTACCCAGGACCACGGCCACGCGGTGCCGGCGGGCTTTAGGGGGCATGGCTCTCCGGGCTGCAAATAAGGGGCCTGGGAGTCCTGGAGGATAAGTCGTTGATTGATAAGGGATAAGGTGGTACGTCGGCAAGCGTCAGGAGTCGGAATAGCCCGAAACATCGAAGAAGTCGCCGTAGCGCATGGGGTCAGCCCTCCGCCGGGCGATACATGATCACGTGCGCCTTCTCGAGCGTGATCAGGCCTCCACCGATCATCTCATCCAGCTCGGGCAGGATGGCGTTGAGCTTCTCCTCGGTGTCCACGCACTCGATCACCAGCGGGAGATCCACCGAGAGCCGCAGCACTTTGTCGCTATGCAGCCGGGCGGTCGCCCCGAATCCCATGATCCCCCGGAAGCCGTGAAACTTGTCGCGCTCTCCGATGTGAATCCGCATCAACATCCGCTCGCCGACCAGTCCGTGCATGGAGGGCCCAGCGCCACGTACCAGATCACGGGTTGGTGCCCCATTCGAGGGTGGAGAGCAGCGCGCGCAGCTGCTCCTGCAGCGTGCGCAGGCCCGGATCCAGCGCGGCGGCAAGCTCCGGATGCACCTCCCCATAGGCCCGCAGCGATGCGGCCCGGGTGTCTTCGAGATGGTCGATGGAAACACCCAGGACGGCGCGCACCCAGCGGTAACGGGATTGCTCCCGGCGCGGCAGATCGAAGCGGTCCGCCAGCAGCGCGATCTGCGCATCGAGCTCCGCGACCAGCGCCGGCGCCCGTCGCGCGAACTCGGCGGGGATGTCCTGGGCGTCGGTCACCAGGCCACCCGGTGGAGCGGCGGTGTTCAGCAGGGCAACGATCTCGTGCAGCAGCCGCTGGATGTGGCTCAGGGTCACGCCGAGGTGCCGGCGCTGTGAGTCGTTCAGCAGAGTGGCATCGGGTAGTGGCGGCACGGTCGGTCGCCAATCATAGCGGCCCGCTGTTGCAAGCGTCAATCAGCGCGCTCTATCCCTGACCCTCCTAGCGGCTAGATTCATCGCCCATGCTGATCGCACTCCTGGCCGCGCTGCTGGTGCAGCAGGGCCCTCCGCTCACGCTCGACGAAGCGCTGCGGCAGGCGCGGCTCGCGCGAGGGCGCCCTGCGTCGGCTGCGGCTGGGGTTGCCCAGGCGCGCGCAGAGCGGCGGCTGGCGGGACAGATTCCCAATCCCAGCGTCTCCTACCAACGTACCCAGGACACGCCCCGCCAACACTTGCTCTTCGACCAGTCGTTTTCCTGGCTGCTCACGCGGGGGTTCGGGCGCGCGGCGGCTGCCGCCGGAGTGCAACGAGCGGAAGCGGACTCCGCGCGCGCCATGACCGAGCTGGTGCGCGATGTCCAGATCGCGTTCTTCCAAGCGCTTGCTGCGGGAGAAACGCTGCGACTTGTGGGGGAGCAGGTCGCGGTCGCCGATTCGTTCAGGCGGATCGCGCAAGCTCGGCTCCAGGCGGGCGACATCTCCCGCCTGGAGTTCGAGCAGACGGCGCAGGAGGCGCGCCGTGCCCGGCAAGGGCTGTCCGAGGCGCGAGAAACCGCGCGGAGCTCCGCGGCCGCGCTGGGGCAGGCGATCGGCTGGACCGGGCCCGTCCCGCCCGAGCCGAGTGGCCAGCTGGACCTGGCTCTCGACCTGGCCGTCGGCCCGGCGCCGAGCCTGGATAGTATTCCCGCGGTGCGGGTCGCGGTCGCGGAGTCGCTTGCGACGGCCCTTACGATGCGCGGCAGTCGGCGACGGGCTGTCCCGGTGCCGTCTCTCACGGCCGGTGCGGATTGGGATGACCCCGACCGGCCGGGCAAGACCCTCAGCGTCATCGGGCTCGCGGTCCCCCTCCCGCTCTGGAATCTCGGAGGAGGGGAGCGGGGCCTGGCGCGGGCGCGAGCCGACCTGGCCGCGGCGGAAGCGCGGGAGGCACGGCTCGAAGCGGGGCGGGTGCTCGTCGATGCGCGCATCCGGCTGGAGGAAAGCGCGCAACGCGCGCGTTTCGCTCGCGATTCCCTGATCCCGGGCGCCCGTGAGCTCCGGGAGCGCGCGGTCCTGGCGTATCGCGCGGGCGAAACCGGGGTGTTGCCGGTACTCGATGCGCTGCGCGGGGAGCGGGACGCCGTGCTGGGCGGCGTGCGCGAGCTGCTCGCCTTCCAGGCGGCTCGGGCCGGCTGGCTCGCCTTGTTCGGGAGCATCCCATGACCCTTCGCGAGACCATCAGGAAGCGCCCGCTCGGGCTTGGCGTTGCCGCCGTGGCCGTCGGGGTCGTTCTGCTGCTGTTGCTGCGCGGACGGCACTCCGCCGACTCGAGCGCCACGGAGGCCGAACCGCCGACGATCGTCCCGGTCAGCGTCGCGCCGATCGTCCTCGCCACGCTGCATGATTACGTGGACTCGTGGGGCACGGTGGAGCCCCAGCCCGCGACCCCGGACGGGGCACCGGCCAGCGCGCGGGTCGCCACCCCGGTGGCCGGCATCGTTGCCCAGGTGCGGTGTGCCGAGGGACAGCGGGTTAGCCACGGCCAGCTCCTGTTCAGCCTCGACAGCCGGGTGGCGGACATCGCCGTCTCCCGCGCCAGGCAGGCGGTGCAGTACGCGGAGCAGGTCTTCGGACGGCAACAACAGCTCCTGGCCGGCGGGATCACCTCCCAGAAACAGTACCAGGAAGCCGAGCAGAACCTGGCAACGGCGAAGAACGAGCTGGCGGCCGCCCAGACGCAGCGGGCCTTGCTGGACATCCGGGCGCCGGTGGCGGGGACCCTCACGAAAGTGAACGCCAAGCCCGGCGACGCCGTCGACCAGAGCAGTGAGCTGGGCGAGATCATCGATCTCGATCGGCTGGTGGTGAGCAGCGGGGTCCGGAGCGGGGAAGTCGCCAAAGTGCGGCGGGGTCAGCCGGTGACCCTTACCCTTGATTCCGTGGCAGCCGGCACTCCGGCGCCGGTAGCGCCGGAAACTTCTGGCAAGGTGGTATTCGTCGGCGCCGCCATCGACAACAGGACGGACAAGGTCACGGTGCGCGTGTCGGTTCCCAGAGGCGCGGGGTGGCGGCCCGGGCAGTATCTCCGCGTGCGCATCGCGGTCGAGGCGCGGCCCAATCGGCTGGCCGTGCCCGTGGAGAGCATCGTCACGCGCGAAGGGGCCAGCAGGATCGCCATCGTCGAGGGCGACCGGGCCGTGTTCCGTCCGGTGCAGGTGGGTTTGCGTGACGGCAATCTGGTGGAGGTGGCGGGGGAGGGCCTGAAGGCGGGACTCACGGTGGTGACGGCCGGCGCGTACGGCCTTCCCCAGGAGAGCCGGATCCGGGTCATCAGCCGATGACGGGCACCGTGCCGGCAGGAAACTTCGCGGTGCGCCACAGCGTTCCGATCGCCTTCGTGTGCGCGGCGCTCTGCCTCGGCGGCATCCAGTCCGCCTTCCGGCTCCCCTCCTCGGTCTTTCCGCAAACGAATTTCCCGCGAGTCGTGATCCTGGTCGACATGGGCGTGATGCCGGCCGACGAGATGATGGCGAGGGTCACCCGGCCCATTGAAGAATCCATGAAGGACATCCCGGGCTCCGTGACGGTGCGCTCGGCGACCGGGCGCGGCTCGGCGGAGATCAGCGTCTTCTTCAACTGGTCGGTCGAGATGGTGCAGTCCGAGCTGTACGTGCTCGGCCGCCTGGCACAGATCCGCAGCCAGCTGCCCCCCAACGCCTCCACCTCCGTGTTTCGGCTGACGTTCTCCGCCTTTCCCATCATCGGCGTGAGCCTGACCAGTCCCACGCGCGACATCACGGAGCTCTGGGAGACCGCGCGCTACAATCTCAAGCTGCGTTTCCTGCGGCTCAAGGGCGTCGCGCGGGTGGATCTCGTCGGCGGCCGCACGCCGGAGTTCCAGGTGGTGGTCGATCCGACCCGGCTGCTGGCCGTGCAGCTCAGCCTGGCGCAGGTGACCGAGGCGCTCAACCGCAACAACGTGGTGGCGCCCACCGGGATGCACGAGGAGAACCACACCCTCTACCTCACGGTGGTCGATGGGAGGCTGCACGATGCCGGGGAGATCGGGAACCTGGTGGTGAGCGTGGTGCACGGTTTGCCGGTGCGGATCCGGGATTTCGCCCGGGTCGAGCGGGGCGCGGAGCCGGCGTTCAACGTGGTCACCGCCGACGGCGTCAACGCGGTCCTGCTCAACATTCGCAGCCAGCCGGATGGCAGCACGCTGGAAATCGCCCGCGGCCTGCGGGCCGAGCTGGCGGCGCTCAAGCGGGAGCTGCCGCCGGATATGAAGGTGGCGTTTTTCTATGATCAGTCGGTGATCGTGCGCGAGTCGGTGCGCAGCGTCTGGGAAGCGATCCTGTTCGGCTTGGTCCTTTCCGTCGCCATCATCTACCTCTTCCTCAAGAACTGGAGCACCACGCTGGTGGCGACGCTGGTGATTCCGGTGACCCTGCTGATCACCCTGGTGGCCATGCAGGTCGCGCGGCTCAGCTTCAATCTGATGACGCTGGGAGGGATCGCGGCCGCGATCGGTCTGGTCATCGATGACGCGATCGTCATGGTCGAAGCCATTCACGCCAGACTCAAGTCCGGTACCACCCGCGTGGACGCGATCACCCAGGCGATCCGCGAGATCGTTCGCCCGCTGGTCGGCTCGACGCTCACCCCCGTGGTGGTGTTCGTCCCGCTCGCCTTTCTCGACGGCATCACGGGGGTCTTCTTCCGCGCGCTCGCTCTCACCATGGTGGTTTCGCTACTCACCTCGCTGGCGCTCGCGGTTACGCTGACTCCGTCGCTGGCGGGCTGGCTGATGCGCGCGCCGCGCGAAGGTGACCGCGCGCACGCTCCGGAGGGCGGGCGGGTGCTCCAGCGAGTGATCGGGGCCTATGAGGTGGGGGTGCGCGCCGCCCTGCGCCACCGCTACCGCACCATGGCGGCGTGTGGGGTCCTGCTCGCGGCCGGGATCTGGCTGTACACTAGGCTGGACAGCGAATTCCTGCCGCCGATGGAGGAGGGCGGCTTTGTCATCGACTACTTCTCGCCGCCCGGCACCAGCCTCTCGGAAACCAACCGCCAGTTAGTCCAGGCGGAGGCCATCCTGCGCACGATTCCGGAGCTGGAGAGTTACTCCCGGCGCACGGGCGCCCGGTTGGCCCTCTCTATCGCCGAACCGAACACCGGGGACTTCCTGGTGAAGCTGCGGACGGACCGCCGGCGGAGCACGGAGGAGGTGACCTCGGAGCTCAGGCACCGCTTCCATGAGGCGGTGCCGGGGCTCAACTGGGAATTCCCGGGCATCCTCAGCGATCTCATCGGAGACCTGATGTGGGCCCCCAAACCCATCGAGATCAAGCTCTTCTCCAACGACGTGGCATTTCTCAAAGAGCAGGCGCCGCGGATCGAGGAAAGGCTCACGAAAGTCAGGGGCGCGGTGGATGTGTTCAATGGGCTGGTCTACGCCGGCACAACCCTCACGCTCCGCGTGCGTCCCGTGGACGCGCGGCGCTTCGGACTGACCGCGGACGACGTGGCGCAGGCCGTCAACGCCGCGATGCTCGGCGAGCAGGCCTCCGCGGTCCTGCAAGGCGACCGGATCGTGAACATCCGTGTGAAGGTGGATCCCTCCCGACTCGACCGGCTGGCGTTGCTGAAGGAACTGCCGATTCGCGCGCCGGATGGCAGCCTGGTCCAGCTGGCCCAGGTGGTGGATATCACCGAGGAGCCGGGCCAGCTCGAGTTGCGGCGCGAGGACATGCGCCAGGACGTGGCGGTCACGGCGCGGCTCGAGGGGCGCGACCTGGGCAGCGCGATGCAGGAGATCAAAGGCGCGTTGAGCCGCGATGCGGCGCTGCCGCCCGGGACCATCGAGTACGGCGGGCTCTACCAGCAGCAGCAGGAGTCGTTCCGCAACCTGCTCATCGTCCTGGGGATGGCGGTCGTGCTGGTGTTCACGGTGCTGCTGGTGGAGTTCGGCTCCTTCCAGGAACCGCTGGCGATCGTGTTCGGTGCGGTGCTGGCGATGTTCGGTACGGTACTGGCTCTCTGGATCACCGGGACCTCGCTGAATGTGGTGTCGTTCCTGGGGGCGATCATCGGAGTGGGCATTGTCGCGAAGAACGGGATCCTCATGCTCGATCTGGTCGAGCACCTGGAGGCCGAGGGGCTCTCGCTGGAGGAAGCGCTGGTGAGATCGGGACGCCGGCGGCTCCGGCCCGTCCTGATGACCTCCATGGCGGCGGCGCTCGGCATGCTCCCGCTCGCGTACGGAGTCGGCTCGGGCGCCGATATGCTGAAGCCGCTCGCCATTGCCGTGATCGGGGCGCTCACCACTTCGGTGGTTTTGTCTCTCGTGGCAACGCCGACGGCCTTGGTGCTGCTGCGCCGGGGCCGGACCGGCTCCGGCCGCGACTCCCGAGCGGCGGGTTAGGCGCCGCGCCGCTAGGTGAGCTCCCGACGCTAGAATGCCAGGCTCGCCCCCACCCCCCTGGGAGTCACGACGATGGTGCGGTGCCAGCGTTGGACCACCCGGGCCGAGACGATGCCAACCGCCGCCCCGAACACGATATCGGAGAGCCAGTGCCGGTCATCGTTGATACGGGAGAAACCCGTCAAACTCGCCGCGCCGAAGAAGAGGGCATCGGTCCAGTGGTCCTTGGTCTCGGCCGCGAGCGAGGTGGCCAGCGCAAACGCCACCGTGGTGTGGCCGGAGGGAAGCGAGTTGCCCTTGAAGGTGAAGGGACGGAACGAGAACGCTGTGTTGGGAACGACGTCGGGGCGCCGGCGCCCGACCGCCGATTTGAGCAGCAGTGCGGCCGCGCCGCCCACCACGGTGGACTGGAGTGCTCGCCAGCTCACCCCCTCCAGATCCTTGGATCCGAAGGCGAGGCCCGCCAAGGTGCCCGCTGCGAGCGTGGGATAAACATAGACGATGTTGCCGAACGCGTCGCCGGCTCTTACCAGCACGCTGGGGAGCACCGAGGTATCCCTCACGATCGCGTGGCGAACGCTCTGGTCGATCACCATGGCGCCCGCGGTAAGGCCAGCCAGCGCCCCTGCCTCCCACAGCCGGATGACCGGCTTGGCGTGCACCCGCTGGCGCGGCCTCGGTTCGGGCTTCCGCTCTTGCGCCACGAGCGGCTGGACAATGCAGCAGAGGGCCACCACGCCGCCGAGGAGTCGCATGGTCAATTCGGACCAGAACGCGCCGCGGCCACGAACGCCTGAAACAGCCGCCGGGTCCGTTCGTCGCGGTGCTCAAACATCTCGGGATGCCATTGCACCCCCACCAGGAAGTGATCGGTCCCCGACTCGAGCGCCTCGACCAGGCCGTCGGCGGAGCGCGCGGAGGCCTGCAGCGCGGGGGCCAGCTGCTTCACCGCCTGGTGATGCATGCTGTTGACCGGAATGGTCGGCGCCTCGAAGGCGGCGTGCAGCCGGGAGCCCGGCGCAATGGCCACCTCGTGCGCCAGGAAGTCGCGCGCATACCCCGCGGTGGGGAAATAGTCGTGCTTGATGGCCCCGGGTACCTGCGCCGCGATGTCCTGCCACAGCGTGCCGCCCAGCGCCACATTCAACACCTGGTGCCCCCGGCAGAGCCCTAACACGGGCTTCTTGTCGGCGATGGCCCACTTGGCCAACTCGAGCTCGACCACGTCCCGCGCGTGGTCGGTCTTGCCGAGTCGCGGATGCGGCTCCTCGCCGAAGCTGAACGGATCCATGTCGACGCCCCCGGCCAGAAGCAACCCGTCGAGTCGGTCGTAGACCGCGCGCAGGGTGTCGGGATCTTCGTCGAAGAGCGGGATCATGACCGGCACCGCGCCGGCTTCGGCGGCCGCGAGGTTGTAGCGCGAATTCATTACCCAGGAATGCGGCAGTCCCTCCGGGATCCCGTCGATGACCTGCAGCGTCTGGGCGGGGATGCCGATCAACGGTCGGTTCACGCGAGCACTCCTTCCTCGGTCTCGCGGATCAACTGGTCGGTCACCGCCTTGAGGTCGCCGGTTTTCTCGAAGGTCGCCAGCTGCCGGTCGGCGCTGGTGCCCTCCGCCAGGATCGTGTAGGCGTATTCGACCTGCTTGCGGCTGCCCAGCTCGTCCAGCACATCGTCGAGGAACCACTCCAGCATCTCGCGGATCAGCTCCCGCGCCGGCAGCTCCTTCTGCTTGCCCAGGTCGATCAGCTTGCCGTCCAGCCCGTAGCGCAGCGCGCGCCACTTGTTCTCCTCGATGAACACCGCGGGGTACTGCCGGAAGGAGAGATTGTCGCGCCGCAGTTTCCAAAGCTTGGCGATGATGGCCTGGAAGATCGCGCCGATGCAGACCGCCTCGTCCACCCGGGTGCACACGTCGCAGATCCGGAACTCGAGCGTGGGATAGCTCCAGCTGGGCCGCACGTCCCACCAGATCTTGCTCGCATTGGGGATGGACCCGGTCTCCACCATCACGTTGACCGTATCCTCGAACTCGCTCCAGCTGCCCAGGGACCGGGGAATGCCGGTGCGGGGAAAGGAGCGGAACACCACGCTGCGATAGGACTTGAGCCCGGTGCGCCGGCCCATCCAGAAGGGCGAGCTGGTCGAGAGGCAGAGCACGTGCGGCAGGAAATAGCGCGACACGTTCATGGCGTCGATGAGGAATTCCCGGTCTTCGATGCCGATGTGCACATGGGTGCCGAAAATCAGCAACGCCTGGGCCAGGTCCTGCAGGTCCTCCCGCACCCCCATGTAGCGCTCCAGCGGGGTGATCTCCTGGTCCATCCAGGACGAAAACGGATGACTCCCCGCCGCGGCCACCTTGAGCCCCTTTTTCGCCGCGAGGTCCATCACCAGGCGGCGCAGCCGGACCAGCTCGGCGCGCACTTCGACGGGGTTGTGGCAGACCTTGGTCCCGACCTCGACCATGGACTGGTGCAGCTCGGGCTTGATCTCGCCCAGCACCAGCGACTCGTCCTTGAGGATCTCGGTGATGTAGGACCGGAGCTCCCGGGAGACGGGGTCGATGATCTGGTACTCTTCTTCGATGCCGATGGTAAGCGAGGGTGGTTTCATGGCAGGACAGAAGTTACCCCCGCCCACCGAGCCGCCGAAAGGTCGCGACTCGACGGCGCTCGGCCCTTCAGTTTAGTTTGAGGTCCAATGCCCAGTTGCTTCCGACCCAGCTTCCGCCGCGCCCTTCCGGTGGCGATCCTGGCGCTCTCCGGATGCGCCGGAGGTTCACCCGTGGTGACCGCTGGTCCCGACGCGCAGGTCACAGCGGGACTCGAGCAGCTGCGCACTGCGACGCGCCCGTTCCAGAGTCTGGATGCGGCGGTTGCCGCGGGTTATGCTCGCGACGTGCCTGACTGCTTGGTGCACGAGCACCATGGAGCGATGGGCTTCCATCACGTCAACCGCGGCTATCTCACCGCGAACCTGGCCGTCGAGCGTCCCCAGATTCTGCTCTATGAACGGCGTTCGGATGGTCGCTATCGTCTGAACGGAGTGGAATTCATCGTCCCATACCGGATCTGGCCGCGCGACTCGGTCGTCCCGGTGCTCATGGGGCAACGGCTCAAGCACGAGGACAATCTCAAGCTTTGGTATCTGCACGTGTGGGCATGGACGAACAATGCGGATGGGCTCTTTGCGGATTTCAACCCAGACGTCAAGTGTCCCGTCGGCTCGAGCAAGGTGTTTCGGCCCTCGGAGGTGCCGTAATGTAGGGAGGAGGGAGGAGGGGCGAGCGTTCCTCCTCCCTCCTCCCTCCTACCTCTTCTCCACCACGAACGTCGGCACCGTGCTCCCACCCCCCGCCGTCACATTCACCAGCGTCGCCGTGCTCACCCGGGTCAGGCAGCCATCGGCGTACTGTCCCGCGAAAACAAACGGGGCGGTGTCCAGGATCCTATTGGCGTACACCAGCGCGCCGCCGGCGTAGCTCGGGAAACTCTCCTCGGGCAGTCCGATCCGTTCCTGCACGATGAACGGCTCCGCCAGCGCCTGCTTGATCGCGGCGGCCCAGGCCACCTCGGCCACTTCCCACCCCAGCACGATTCCGGCGCCGCCGTAATCGTCATTCGGCTTGAGCACCAGCCGCTCGCGCTGCCGCATCATCCAGGGCACCAGGTCGATTTGCCTGCCCTCAAACTCCGTCTTGCGCTCCTCCACCAGCCGGGTCCAGGGAATGTGCTCGACGATGGCCTGCCGCTCGTTCGCGTCGAAGAGGTGCGTGTTCCGCTCGTCGGAGAGCACGGCGAGCGAGGCCTTCTTGTGGAGGATCTTGCAGCGGAACGGATTGACCATGCAGACCGCCCCGCTCCGCACCGCGCGGACGATGGCGTGCTCCAGGCCCTCCCGCTCGATCAGCTCGCCGATCAGCACCCGCTTGTAGATCAGATCGATCGGCGTGCCCGCGGCGTGCAGCTTCCCGTGGACCAGCTCGCAGTCGCGCACGTCGGCAATGACGCACTGGAGCCCCATCGCCGAGAAGTAGTCCTGGTACAGCACGAACTCGCTGTAGGTCGGCACCTCTTTCCAGTCGAGGATGCCGATCACCGGCAGCTCGCGCCGGCCCGACCACTGGGCGTAGGCGGCCAGCAGCGCGTGCAGCACGTTGGGCTGCGCGGGCAGCGGGCGCAGCGCGTGGGTGCGCAGGAAGGGCCGCGCGCCCGGCAGCGCGAGAAACAACTCCGTGAGCGCGTCATTATAGGCGGAGCCGGCCGGCGTCTCGGCGTTGTACTCGGTGAAGCGCAGCCGCTCGCCCGTGGGATCGAAGAACGCATCGAGGCGGGAGACCGGGCTCGCCGGGATGCGGGGATCCTCGAGCGCGAGCGTTCGCTCCCAATCGCGCAGGCCAAAGCGGTCGAGAATCTCAGCCCGCGTGAGCGCGGCCTCGAGCGCGTGGGAAAAGGCGCCGAGCAGAATCGCGATCCGCTCACGGAGCAGCGCGTATTGCTCCGGGGTGAGAAAGCGGGGCCGCAGCACGGTACAGAGCGGCCGCTCGCCGAAGAAAAGGCCGCGGCGGCGCAGGCCTTCGGTGAGCCACCCCTCGGAGTCCGCGGCCAGCCCGGGCGTCAGCCCGTCGTGCCAGGTCCCGATCGCTCGCCGCAGCGCTTCCGAAGCCGCCATGCCGGATCAGGCCTTCTTCCTGGTCGTAGCGCGGCTGGGCTTGATGGCACGGCCCTTGAGAAAACTCTCCCAGGATGGCGTAGCGACTGCCAGCGGCTGCTTGGCCAGCCGGATCGCCAGGTCGGCCATGTGGCTCACCACCCACTCAAAATGAACCGGCGTCAGCGAATACACGTCCATGTCGGGCGCGGGGTTCATGAAATCGATCGCGTAGGGAATGCCGCCGCGGATGGCCCACTCCATCGAGTTCATGTCGTAGCCCAGCGCCCGCACCAGCGTGCCGGAATCAGCGATCACCCGTTGCATCACGTCGGGCGGCAGGAAATCCGGCTCGGGATGGTACTTGCGCAGCTTGGGATCGTACTTGATCGGGCGGACTTCCTCCTGGCCCAGACAAATGCAGCGCACGAACTCATCCCACTCGATGAACTCCTGCGCGATCATGGTGAGCAGGCCGGAGTGGTCGTAGTGGTGCAGCAGCTCCTCGAGCGAATGGCAGAGGTAGACCTCCTTCCAGCCGCCGCCGTGCGCGTCCTTGAGGATGCACGGCATGCCGACGTAGTCCACCACGGCCTTCCAGTCGAGCGGAAATGCCAGGTTGCGCAGCGACTCGGTGTGGATGATGCCGGGGATGTACTCCTTGTTGGGTAGCACCACGGTCTTGGGGCTCGCGAGCCCGAGCGAGGTGGCGAGGGTCGCGCCGAAGAACTTGTCGTCGGCGCTCCACATGAAGGGATTGTTGACGACCGTGACCCCGCGCAGCACCGCGTGCTTGAGATAGGTCCGGTAGAACGGCACCTCGTGGGAGATCCGGTCGATGATGACGCGGTATTCCGCGGGGTCGCCCATACGCGGCGCGCCGAGCTTCACGAACTCGGCCACCACCCCCTCGTTGCGCCGGTTGACCTCTTCGATGAAGGCGGGGGGAAAGCTCCACTCCCGCCCGACGATGAGCCCGATTTTTGCTGTCATCCGCAGACCCCTCGATCTAGTCGTGTCCCCCGATGTACAACCTCACCATCCGCTCCCAATACGGCCAATCATGCGCCCAGCCGTCCCACTCCCGCAGCGCGTTCCCGATGTCCTTCTCCCAGAGCATCCGGGAGAATTCCCGGTTGTTTTCGTAGGACGGATCTTCCTTGCCGATCGCCAGGATGATGTCCTGGCGGCGGAAGTCCGCCAGCCGTGCGGGGTCGTGCTCGTGCTGCATGAAATCGAATGGGTTGCAGCTGTAGACGTTCAGGTCCGAATAGCCCTCGGTCATGCTCTTCACGTCGTACCTGCCGCTCAGCCCCAGGATCCGATGCACCCGCTCGGGGTGGCGCAGCCCGAAGCAGGCCGCGTGATAGGCGCCGAAGCTCGCCCCCAGCGCGATCACGAACGGGTTCGCGTTGAGCTGCTCCGAGAACGGCAGCGCCTCGGTCAGCAGGTAATGGTCGTACTGCAGGTGGCGCCAGGCGCGCGCGCCGGGATGCAACTGCTTGTTGTACCAGCTCTCGTCGTGCACGTGGTCCAGGCAGAACAGCTGAATCCACCCGTTGTCGAGCTGATCGGCCAGCACCTCGTGCATCTGCCGGTCGCCCCACTCGTAGCAGCTCCCCAGGGTAGTGGGAAAGATCAGCACCCGGGCTCCGGCGTGGCCGAAGACTTCGAGATGCATCTCGCGGCCCAGAGTGGGACTCATCCAGCTGTGGTGCTCGTGGTGCATGGACTCCTTCAGGGGGCTAGGGCGCTAGGGACTAGGGAGCTAGCGGGAAAGGTCCCACCCCCAGCTCCCTAGACCCTAGCTCCCTAGCCCCCAACAGAAACGGCAGCGCCTCCCGAAATCTCCTCCCCCACACCACCTCATCATGCCCCGCCCCTTCCTCCTCCAGATACGACAGATCCTTCCCTTCCACATAACCCGCGCCCACCAGCAGCTCCCTGAGCTCGCGGACGTGCTGCAGCGTCTCGGGGCCTTCCTCCGTCCCCACGTCGAGGTGGATCCGGCTCTCTGGTGGCCTGGGCTGCCGGGCCAGAAAGCGGAGGATCGCGCGGCGCGCGAACCAGAGCGACGGGCTCTGCACCGAGGCCGCGCCGAAGATACCGGCATGGCGGTACAGTGCATAGAGGCTGAGCATGCCGCCGAGCGAGGAGCCGCCGATGACGGTGTGGGAGCGCCCGGCCAGCGTCCGAAATGAGGCGTCCACCAACGGTTTGACCGCCTCGACGATGAAGGCGATGTAGCGATCTCCCCCGCCTCCCCCGTGCAGCAGATCCCGGAACGGACTGTACTCGGAGCGCCGCCCCCGGCCCCGGTTGGGGATCCCCACGACGATCGCCTTGATGCCCTCCTTGGCCCGCTGATTGAGTGCGTCGACCAGGCCCCAGTCGTGCGCGAAGCTCGTTGCCGGGTCGAACAGATTCTGTCCGTCCTGCAGGTACACCACCGGATAGCGCTCGGTTCCCTCCTCGTAGTCCGGGGGCAGCGCCACCAGCAGGTCACGCGAGGGCAGCGCCGAGGAAACCTGGAGCGCGATGCGTCCCGGCTCGCGCGTGCCGGGGAGGGGATAGCTGCGCCACGCAGGCATGGCCCCGGCTCCTACCTCCAGCTGGCCCGCAGATACACCAGCCGTCCGTTGAATCCGAGCGGCGAGATGTTGCTGTAGGGAAACATCCCGAAGTTCGAATTCCCTTCGGTATCGACGTCGCCGAACCGGTTTCGATCGGGATAGGTATCGAGCAGATTGTCCGCGCCGAGCGTCACCGTCAGCCGCTGTCGATAGGTAAGACTCACCCCCAGATCTGCGGTCCATTTGGCGCCGTACGTCTGGTCCAGCGAGCCGTCGGCCGGCTTGCCGTAGCTCGTCACCTGGCCAAAGCGCTGCGCCCGCGCGCTCACGCTCCACCGACTGCGCGTGGCCCGCGCCGCCAGGATCACATTGTCTCGTGGCTGGCCCAGCTCGTACCGCGCCCGCTCGGTGCGGTCGAAGAACACCCTGGTGAATTGCGCCAGCAAGCCGGGCACCGAATCGCTCAGCGCGACGCGCGTCGTGTTGTGATTCAGTGCGGCGCTCACGCGAACCGCCGCGCTGCCTACCCCGAACCGGTACGCCGCCGATGCGTCCACCCCCGTGGTATGGGTGGCGAGTGCGTTGCCGAAGAAGCGCACCCCGCTGATCCCGAAAAACCCCTGCTGCTCCAGAAAATTCAGCACCGCGGGGTCGTCGAACGTCCCGGAGAGGATGATCCGGTGGTCCACCCTGACCCGGTAGTAGTCCGCGCCGAGCGTGAGCCCTTTCACGCGAGTGACCGTGGCCCCCACGCTCCAATCCCGCGAGCGCTCGGGCCGGAGCCGCTTGGCGCCCAGCAGCACCGCCACCGGATCGTTCACGGGCGCCGTGCGGTCGTCAAAGCCGAATTGGCCCACCACCCTGGTGGCAGTGGATGAGAACCATGACTGGGCCAGCGGAGCGACTCGCGCCCCGGTGCCATAGGAGCCGCGCACGGCCATTCCGTTGATCGGCCCGAGCTCTCCCCGCAGGGTGTAGACGCCCATCGTGCCGAGCTCCCGGTAGTACTCGAGCCGTCCTTCGGCCGCGAGCGCCAGCCGCTTGAAGACCACGGCCGACAACGCGCCCGAGCCCCCCAGCACCCCGCGCCGGCTGATCACCGCCTCGCCGGGACGGAACGCGCTAAACCCCTGCGCACCGATCGGCGCGATCTGGCCCGCGTGGGGCCCATCCTGGATCGGTACCGCGCCGAAGCGGTAGCTGTCCGGCTCACCGGCTTCGATCTGATATCCGTCGGAGCGGTACGCTGCGCCGAGCTCGAGCAGGAGCGGCGGAAGCACCCATCCGGGAATCAGCCGGCGCGAGAGCTGGAGGTCGGCGCTGAACTGGTCGGCGCGCAGCGTCCCCGCGTGGAACCCGGTGGGGCTCTGCGGCCCCAGTGAGGCGTTGGCCGTGTGCTCGAGCTCGTAACGAGACGTGTTGCGCGCATAGCCCACGCTCGCGTCCCAGCTCCAGCCCAGGGTGCTTCCGCGCAATCCCGCCACCGCGGAGCCGTCCTGGATCTTCAGGGTGATCAGCGGCAGGAATCCGTTGGGAAAGAGTGCGCGGACGGTGCGGTCATCGCTGGCGGTGCGCCAGCGCTCTCCGGCCTCGCTGCTCCGGTAGTTCCAGCCCGCGAAGCCATAGGCCAGGGTGGTGCCGCGGACCCGTTTGGCCGCATTGAGGAATCCGGCCACCTGATTCGCTTCCGCATCCCCGAAACGATGGTCGACCCGGTTGGTGAGCGCGGGATCGGTGTTCCGCGGATCGCCGGGGAAGTACTGCGGCCGCAGGTCGGGCAAGGCGCGATTGGTGGCGCCGCGGCTACGCAGCTCGGCCGCCAGCTGCACGAAGCCGTCCCGGCCCCAGCGGATCCGGTGATTGCCGCCCACCAGCAGTACCCTGCCATCGCCCGCTCCGGTGCTGCCCAGCTCCGCGCTCAGCTCGTCGCGCCCCTCGGCAAGCAGGATGACGTTGATCACGCCCGCCACCGCGCCGAACCCGTAACGCGCGGCGTCGCCGGCCATGACCTCGACCCGCTCGACCGCGCTCAGCGGAATGCCAGCGAGGTCCACCATGCCCTGGCCGCGGCCGATGCTGAGGTCCAGGTTGAGCAATGCGCTCTGGTGCCGGCGCTTGCCGTTGAGCAGGACCAGCACCTGGTCGGAGCTCAAGCCCCGCAGGGTGGCGGGCCGGACGTGGTCGCTGGCGCCGGCAACGCTGGGACGGGGAAGGTTGAACGAGGGGAGCAGGGCCTGCAGGGCCTCGGCGAGCTCGGTCAGGCCGGTGGAGCGGAGCGCCTCCCGCGTGAGCACGGTCAGCGGGCCGGCCGGCTGCGCGCGCACCGCCGCGGGCACAACGAGCAAAAGCAGCCATCCTAACACGCGAGAGCCGGCGCCGCGACGGCTGCGCTCATGCGCCGTCACGGCAGCCGGCTCCGTGCCACGGGGCCTAGAACCGGGTGGTGACCCCGCCCAGGATCCGGCGGCCGTTCACCGAGCCGCCGTAGATCGAGAACTTCCGGTTGTCGAGCACGTTGGTGCCGTTGAGGAACACCTTGAAGTTGTTGTTGAGGTCGTAGCCGACGTTGGCGTCCAGGCTCACGTTGGGCTCGATGTAGCCGGCATAGACGCCGGCCGCCCAGGAATAGCCCTTGACCACCCGCAAGCTGGTTGCCGCGCTGAGCTGGCGCTCCGCGTAGGAGAGCGAGAGGGTGCCCTTGGCGCTCGGCGTGTTCGGAAGCAGGCTGTCCCCGGCCGCCACCTGCGAGAGGTCGACCGTGTAGTCGAACAGGGTGAGGGTCCCGTCGGTGCGCAGGCTGCGGGTCAGCTGCCAGCCCAGCCCCGCCTCGATGCCGTACTGGGTCACTTTGCCGGCGTTGGCATAGCTCACTACGATGGCCGTGTTGCCGTTCTCGCGCGTCAGGCCACGCGAAGCGGTCGGCGAGCTGGCCAGCAGGTTGCTGCGCACCGCATCGACCAGCGCAGGCCGGAAAGCCGCCGGCACCGAGTCCGGAGCCGTCCAGTAGGGGAACGACGTTGCGTTCACGCCGGGAAGCAGATCGGTGACGAAGTTTCTGATCCGGTTGAGATACGCGTCCACCGTGAGGTACACCTTGTCGCTCAGGTCGCCGCGATAGCCCGCCTCGAAGCCCAGCGTGGTCTCGACCTGCAGATTCCGGTTGCCGCGGGCCACTACCGGCACCGCCGAGCTGCTGGCACTGCCTCCCGAAGCCCGGAATCCGAACAGGGTTCCGACCGGGACTTTAAGCAGCGCCGGTCCCAACGCCGAAAGCCGCAACGCCGTCTCCAGCAGAGTAAAGTTGGCCGGCTTGCCCGCGGGCACGGCCAGGAAGAACTCCGAGTAGTTCGGCATCTGAAACGCGCGGTTCATGGTCAACCGGAAGGAGTGCTTGTCGTTGGGCGAGACCACCACCGCCAGCTTGGGCGAGAACTGCGGATCGATCAGCGAGCCGACGTCGACCCGGGCCGCCACCACCCCGCGCACCTGCGGAGACAACTGGTACTCCACCTGGCCGAAGGTCGCGTAGAAGTAGTCGCTGCGCTTGTCGTCGCCCGCAAACGTCGCCGTCTTGGGCAGCATCAGCGTGCCGCTGGTGTTCACCCGGTAGTTGCGCGCCGAGCCGCCGAACACCAGACGGCCTTTCCCATCGGCGAAGTTCTCAATGTCCTGGCCCTCGATATGGAAGATCCTCGAGGATTCCAGCAGCGGGGCGCCCGAGGCGAGCGAGAACTGCTGTTCCGCCGGCTTCCAGCTCCTCCAGGGCAGAGCGTTCCGGCCGTTGAAATAGGCCATCACGTTGAAGCCCGCGCTGGCCCAACCCAGGCGGGCGTAGGGCCGGTACGCTTTGACGACCTGTACCCGTCCGATGCCGGTCACGAACAGCTCGTTCTCGACCTGCGCGATGCCCGCATCCGCGGTGAGCACCGAGCCGTCTTTCATGTAGTAGTCGAGCCGTCCCGAGCCGTACATGTTGCGGGTGTCCTTGGGCTCACCAGTGACGATCCCAGTCGCGTCCGCGGTCTGCCCCTTCAGGGGGCGAGCCTCGCAGCTGGCCTGGATGGGGTGCTTGGTCTGGTCCTCCACCGCGTCGGCATACTCACGCCGGAGGTCGAGGCAATCCACCGAGGTGCGCGACTGCGACCAGGAGTCGCTCTGGTTGAAGCCGGCGTTAAACCGGTAGCCCAGCCGCCCATTGTAGACGACTCCCGCGGTCCGGGCGTCGGCCCGGATGCTGGTACCGGTGATTGAAGTGCCGTCCTGCTTGTGCGGATTCAGGAACCCGCCGCCCAGGGTGAGCTTGGTCCCCGGCACCTCGCGCGCGGTCGGCGTGGTGATGTTGAGCACCCCGAAGAACGCGTTGGCGCCGTAGAGCGCCGAGCCCGGCCCCCGCACCAGCTCTATCTTGGAGATCTCGTCGCTCGGCACCGGCATGGCGTTCCATTCCTGGGAGCCCAGGAAGGCGATCGCCAGGTCGCGCCCGTCCTGCAGGACCAGCACCCGCCGGTTGAGCGAGGAATTGAAGCCGCGTGCGTTCACGTTGAAGTCGTTCATGCCGCTCTGCGCGATGTCCACTCCGGGCACCTCGCGGAGCACCATCGGGACCTGGCCCGTGATGCCGTTGGCCTGCAGCACGCGGGGCTCCACGATGGAGAAGGCGGCCGGTGCTTCCACCGCGCGTTCCGGCACCTTCGAGGCACCCGTCACCATCAGCTCCGAGAGCTGAATGGGCAGCTGCTCCATCTTGGCATCCACCGTGGTGATGCCGCTTGCGGCCACGGTCGCGGCGACCTCAATAGGGCGGTACCCCAGCCAGCGGAAGGTCAGGGTCTGCGCGCCTCCCGGGACGTTCTCGATGGTGTAGACCCCGCGGGTGTTGGTCGCCCCCTTGATGGTGGTCCCGTTCACCGCCACGAGGACGCCCACCAAGGGCTGGCCTGTCCCGGTCTGGGTCACCGTGCCTTTCACCGTGCCGCTCCCCTGTGCCGCGGCGGGCAGAGGGGCAAGGAGCAGGGCCCCCGACACCAGGAGGAGGGCGGTACGGGTCCGGGCCAGCAGCGAGGTCAAAAGACACATAGGTCGGGCCTTGGCGTGGGTAACGGAGCTCAGTTTCATCGCGAACCGCGGGCGAAGGGGCAACCCGCGTACAGAGGTAAGGCGGCGGCGTAAAGTGCATCTTTCCGGCGTGTAACGGAAGTCCCCACCCCCCGATCCTGGCCTTTCCCCAAAGGAGGCGGAGACGCCCCCCCCTCGGCCCCGGGGGTCCTTCCTGAAGCGCCCTTCACCCGGTTTTCACGGCTCTTCACAGTACCCCCGTGGACATTACCCGCGCGTGCCAATCGGCCCGCGTTTCTCGCCTCTAGGAACCGGAGAGTATTGCATGAGGTTGACCGTCAGCGCGGCGATCGCCCTGGCCCTGGTCGTCGGCGCCTGCGAGGGGAAAGAGAAAGCGCGTGAAGAGGGAAAGACCGAAGCCCGGGAGGAGCATTCCGAGCTGTCTCCCTTCGAGCTGGAGAACGGCATCGGTCCCGTCAAGGAAACGGTCGAGCTCGGCGCGCTCGCCCCGGCGCTGGTGAAAAAGGGGAAGGCCCTCTTCGAAGCCAAATGCTCAATGTGCCACAAGATGGATACCACCTACGTTGGCCCCTCACTGGGGGAGGTCACCACTCGGAGAACCCCCGCCTACATCATGAACATGATCCTAAACCCGCAGGAGATGGTGGAGCGGCACCCGGTTGCCAAGCAGCAGCTGGCGGAGCGCATGTCATTCATGGCCAATCAAAACCTCAGCGTCGATGAAGCGCGCGGCCTGCTGGAATACCTGCGCACCCAGGCCAAAGGCGCGCCCAAGCCGTAACCCAAGGAGAAACACCGTATGACCCCGATCAGATCTCGAGCCTGGCCCCGACTCGCGGGTACCGCGCTGGCACTGGGCCTTTCCGCCTGTGCCGGTTCCTCTAAGCCGCTGGGGGGAACCGATGCGGCGGCCAAGGTGTACATCGCCCCCGGCCAGTATGACGAGCTCTACGCCTTCCTGTCCGGCGGCTTCTCGGGCAACGTCGTCGTCTACGGCTTGCCCTCGGGAAGGCTGCTGCAGCAGGTCCCGGTCTTCTCGCAATACCCCGAGAAGGGCTACGGGTATTCGGAAGAAACCAAGGCGATGCTCAACACCAGCTACGGCTTCATCCCCTGGGATGACGTCCACCACCCGCAGCTCTCGATGACCGACGGGATGGCGGATGGCCGCTGGCTCTTCGTCAACGGCAACAACACCCCCCGGATCGCCCGGCTCGACCTGACCAAATTCGACACCGACGAGATCATCGAGATCCCCAACTCGGCCGGCGGGCACGGATCGCCCTTCGTCACCGAGAACACCGAATACGCGGTGAGCGCCACCCGCTTCGCGGTGCCCACGCCCCAGGCCGACGTCTCGATCAAGGACGGCAAGTTCGGGGGCATGCTTTCCTTCGTGAAGATCGATCCGGCAACCGGCGCGATGAGCCTGGCCTTCCAGATCCACGTGCCGGGCTACGACTACGACCTGTCGCGCGCCGGCAAGGGACCCTCCCACGGCTGGTCGTTCTTCAGCTCCTATAACACGGAGGAGGCCAAGACCCTGCTCGAGGCCAACGCCTCGCAGAAGGACAAGGACTACGTCGCGGCGGTCCACTGGAAGCAGGCCGAGCAGTGCGTGGCCGAGGGCAAGGGGAAGACGTGGAACACCCCGTACGCCCACAACTGGGTGGGGGAAGACGGCGTCGCTCGGAGCGAACTGCTCAAGAGCCAGAAGGTGATCGAGCCGGCCGACTGTCCCGGCCTGATCTACTTCCTGCCCACTCCGAAGTCTCCCCACGGCGCCGACGTGGATCCCACCGGCGAGTACATCGTGGCCGGCGGGAAGCTCGCCACCGTGATCCCGGTGCACTCCTTCTCCAAGATGCTCAAGGCCATCGAGGCCAAGGCGTTCGAGGGAGAGGTCGGCGGGATCCCGGTGCTCAAGTACGAGGCGGTGAACTACTGCGGCGTGGAGAATCCTGGCCTCGGCCCCCTGCACACCGAGTTCGACGCGAACGGCTTCGCCTACACCTCGGTCTTCATCTCCTCCGAGATCGTCAAGTGGAGCCTCAAAGAGTGCAAGGTGGTGGACCGGGTGCCGACCTATTACTCCATCGGCCACGTGATGGTGCCCGGGGGCGACACCCGGAAGCCCTACGGGAAGTACGTGATCGCGCTCAACAAGATCACCAAGGATCGCTACCTGCCGACCGGCCCTGAGCTGACCCAGTCGGCGCAGCTCTACGACATCACCGGCGACAAGATGAAACTGCTGCTCGACTTTCCGACCACCGGCGAGCCGCACTACGCGCAGGCGCTGCCGGCCTCGGTCATCAAGGATAAGCAGCTCAAGGCATACAACCTGACCGGCAGCAAAGATCCCAACGTCACCAAGAGCGAAAAGGACGTGAAGGTGGTGCGCCAGGGCACCAAGGTCCATGCCTACATGACGGCCATCCGCAGCCACTTCCTGCCCGACAACATCGAGGGGATTCAGGTGGGTGACTCGGTTTTCTTCCACGTTACCAACCTGGAGCAGGACTGGGACGTCCCGCACGGCTTCGCGATGCTGGGCGCCCGCAACGCCGAGCTCTTGATCATGCCGGGGCAAACCAGGACGCTGGTCTGGGTGCCGCAGCGCCCGGGCGTGTACCCCTTCTACTGCACCGACTTCTGCTCCGCGCTGCACCAGGAGATGCAGGGCTACATCCGGGTCTCGGCCAGGGGCTCCAGCGTGCCGCTGGCGTGGAACGGCGGCGCGGGGACCCTCAAGTGAGCGTGGTGAATCTGCCGGTGGCCACTCT
>CAZYPO010000023.1:34863-41924 GCA_964649225.1 uncultured Gemmatimonas sp.
GTGTGGACGGTACTCTTCGCCGCCGCCGCGCTCGCCGGCCTCGCCGACTTATGGAAGTGGGGCTACCAGTACGGCCACGAGCTGGATCCCCGCGCTGCCATCAAGATCCCCGGCATGAGCTATCAGCCGCCCCTCCTCGGCAGCAAGCAGTTGCTCAATTTTCACGCGACCTCCTGGCCGGCCCTCGGCGGATGGGTCGCGCTGCTGGTGCTCGCGCTGCTGGTCACGCTCGCGGTACGGGAATGGCGCGGAGCGCCGGCGCGAGCGGGCTGACGACGCTCGGATTCCTGCTGGGGGCCGCGGCCTGCGGATCTCCCGGGCCGCGGCCGCTCGCATACGGAACCGAGAACTGCGCGCATTGCCACATGACCCTGGCCGATCCGCGCTTTAGTGCCGAGCTGCTCGCCACGACCGGCCGGACCATCCCCTTCGATGACGTCGGCTGCCTCGCCACCTTCGTCGCCACCAGCGGCGTTCCCGCGGCACAAGTTCGCTCGCTCTGGGTGAGCGAGTTCCTCCCGCCCCACGCGCTGCTCGAGGCTGGGCGGGCCGTGTTCCTGCGCAGCGACTCCCTCCGCACCCCCATGGACTACGGTATCGTGGCGCTCGCGCCCGGCCCACGCGCCGACAGCCTGCGCGCTGCACTGGGGGGCGAGCTGCTTTCCTGGGACCGGGTCCTCGCCATGTTGCGACGCACCCCCGGGCGATGATCGCTCCGCTGCTGGCCGCGCTGCTCGGCACCATCGTGGTGCAGCCCGCGGGACCGGTGCGCACGCTCACCGAGGCGCTCGCGCTGGCGCACCCGGGGGACCGGATTGTGGTGCGGACCGGCAGCTACCGCGAGCCCCTCATCGTCGTCGGGCTGACGCTGGAAATCGTGGGCGAGGGCGATCCGGTGTTCCTGGGCGGGGAGCACTCCACCCTCGAAGTAAAGGCCGATGGCGTGACCATCCGCGGCCTGGTGTTTTCGGGCGGGTCTCAGAGCTCCATGGAAGATCGCGCCGCGATCCTGGTGAGCGGCGCCAACCATTGCCGCATCGAGGACAACCGGATCACCGCCGGTTTCTTCGGCATCTACCTCAAGCGCTCGACCGGATGCCGCATCCTGCGCAATCGCGTGAACGGGCTGCAGGGCCGCGCGCCGTCCGCGGGGAACGGCATTCATCTCTGGCGCTCGCGCGACGTCGTGGTGGAGGACAACACCGTGGAGGGCCAGCGCGACGGGATCTACTTCGAGTTCGTGGCCCAGGCCGCGGTGCGCGGCAACACCGTCACAGGCAACCAGCGCTACGGTCTGCATTTCATGCGCTCCGATTCCTGCGCCTACGAGCGCAACTCCTTCCTGGCCAACGGTGCCGGGGTGGCGGTGATGTACAGCCGCGGCGTGCGCATGCTCGACAATCGCTTCGAGCGGAATTGGGGCAGCGCCGCCTACGGCCTGCTGCTCAAGGAGATCAGCGACGGCGTGGTGCGTGGCAACCGCTTCGTGCGCAACACGGTCGCTCTCTACCTCGACGATTCCAACCGGAACCTGATCGCGGGGAACAGCTTCGAGGCCAATGGGTGGGCCGTGAAGATCCTGGCGAACGCCAGTGATAACCTCTTCGAGGGAAACAGCTTCGCCGGCAATTCCTTCGATGTGGCCACCAACAGCCGGAGCGCCAGCAGCGTGTTCCGGGAAAACTGGTGGGACCACTACCGCGGCTACGATCTCGATCGTGACGGGTTCGGGGACGTGCCGTTCCGGCCGGTGCGGCTCTTCGCGCTGGTGGTGGAGCAGAGCAACCCCGCCCTCATCCTGTTGCGCTCCTCGTTCGTGGACCTGCTCGACGGCGCCGAGCGGCTGCTGCCGATCCTGACCCCGGAAGCGCTGGCCGACCGGCGGCCCCGGATGACGCGTCCGCGATGACCCCCTCGCGCGTGGTCCTCGCGGGCCTCCGCAAGCGCTTCGGCCGGCTGGAGGTGCTGCGCGGGATCGATCAGTGCATCGAGCCGGGCCGCATCACCGCGGTTGTCGGTCCCAACGCCGCGGGAAAGACCACTCTGATCAAAGTGATCCTGGGCCTGGTGCGGCCGGGACCCGGCAGCGTGGTAGAGGTGGACGGGATCGCGGTGAACGGCGATCCGGCCTATCGGCAACGGATCGGCTACATGCCGCAGGCCGCGCGCTTTCCCGAGCAGCTGACCGGTCACGAGGTGCTCCACCTGCTCACCGGGCTGCGCGGGCAGCGCGAGGAGCTGGACGAGGAGCTGCTCGAGCGCTTCAAGCTCGCGCCCTCCCTCGACCGGCCGGTGCGAACGCTCTCGGGCGGTACCCGGCAGAAGCTCAACGCCGTGGTGGCGTTTCTCTTCCGCCCCTCGCTGCTCATCCTCGACGAGCCCACCGCCGGGCTCGATCCGGTTGCGGCGGGAATTCTCAAGGACAAGGTACTGCGCGCCCCGGCCCAGGGCACCACGGTGCTGCTCACCTCGCACCTCATGAGCGAAGTGGAAGAGCTGGCGCAGGACCTGGTGTTTCTGCTCGATGGCAGTGTGGCCTTTCGCGGCACGCTCACGACGCTGTTGCAGCAGAGCGGGGAGAGCCGGCTCGAGCGCGCGATCGCCCGGCTGCTCCAAGAGGCCGGCGGGTGAGCATGGCCCGGAAAGTCCTCGCCTCGCAGCTCCGCAACGTGGCGCGGAGCCGCTGGATCCTCGGCTACGGGCTCCTGCTTTTGGCCGCGACGGAGCTCTTGTTGCGCTTTGGCGGCAGCGGCGAGCGGGCGCTGCTTTCGCTCCTCAACATCGTGCTCCTGCTGCTGCCGCTGGTGAGCGTTGTCTTTGGCACCCTCTACGTCCACAACGCCCGCGAATTCATCGAGCTCCTGCTGGCCCAGCCGGTGGGACGCGGCTCGCTCTACGCCGGCCTCTTCGGCGGGCTGGTGCTCCCCCTGGCCGGAGCCTTCCTGCTCGGTGTGGGGCTGCCGCTGCTGCTGCAGGGGGGCAACGAGCCAAGCTATCTCTCCCATTGTGTGCTACTGCTCGTGGCGGGACTGTTGCTGACGCTCGTCTTCACGGCGTTCGCGCTTTGCGTCGCGGTACGTCTCGACGATCGGGCCTGGGCGCTCGGCGCGGCGCTCATCGTCTGGCTGCTCTGCACCCTGATCTATGATGGCTTGATTCTGCTGGTGACCCAGCTCTTCGGCAGCTATCCGCTCGAAGGTCCCCTGCTGGTCATGATCTTCCTCAACCCGGTGGACCTCGCCCGGGTGCTCCTGCTGCTCTCCTTCGACATCTCGGCGCTGCTGGGCTATACCGGCGCGGTGTACGAGCGGTTTTTCCAGGGAGGCGTTGGCGCCGTGCTCGCCGTGCTCATGCTGCTGGTCTGCACCGCGGTGCCCTTGTTGCTGGGCTACCGCTGGTTCCGGCGCAAGGATTTCTAGCCGCGGCCCCTCGCTACTCGCTACTCGCTCGCCGCGCAAACCGCCGCACGATTTCCCCCGCGGGCTCGATGCGGCTGATCTTGGCGACGCTCTTGCCGGCCTGCCAGTAGTCCTTCTCCCCTGATTCATCCAGCGAGGCGCGCTTGAGCTGCCAGATGGACTTGAGCGCGTAGAACGTCCGCATCCAGTGCTTGGTGCGCTTGCCGCGCAGCATCCAGCGCGCCAGCGGCCCCGCGCGGAGCCCCATCCGCTGGATGTAAGGCGTATTGATCACCGCCACGGGCACCCCGGTGATGCGTTCGCTCAAAACGATGTCGTCCTCGTCCGCCGCCAGGATCGCCTGTTTGTAGGCTTCGCTGGCCCGGCATTCCACCGTGGCGATGAAGCGGGTGCCCAGCTGCACTCCCACATAGCCCATCCGGAGCGCCGCCACGAAATCCTCCTCATCCCCTATTCCGCCCGCGCACACCACCGGCAAGCCGAGGTCCGCCACCTCCGCGAGCAACTGCTCGGCACCCAGCGGTCCTGCATGCCCGCCGGCACGGCGGTTGACGCCGATCAGCCCGTCCACTCCGGCGTCGCGCCCCTTGAGGGCCCACTTTCGCTCGGTCACGTCGTGATACACCCGCCCGCCGGCCGCGTGCACCTGCTCGCACACCCAGCGCGGATTCCCCAGCGAGGTGATGAGAAAGCGAACGCCCTCTTCCAGGGCGATCGTCACCCACTCTACCATTTTTTCGTGATAGCGCCTGGAGGAGGCTTCGATCAGAGCGTTCATCCCCACCGGCTTGGGCGTGAGCTGCCTGATGAGCCGCAAGCCCGCGCGGAATTCGTGGCCGTGCACGTAGGTAAGCGAGATTGGTTGCACGATCCCGATGCCGTCCGCGTCCGACACCGCGGCCACCAGCTCGGGATTGCTGCACGGATACATCGCTCCGCAGATCAGCGGGATCTCGATACCGACGTGCTCGCGGAGTTTGGTGTCGAGTAGGGTCATGTACTGAAGTCCAGCCGCCAGCGCACCTCCACCCGGCACACGAGGTCCTTCGCCGGGTCACGAATCTCGGCGCAGATCGGAAACTCCACCGGCCCGGTCACCTCCGGCGGCGCCGCGGTCGCCTGCGCGGTGAGTAACCCGCGCGCCTTCTTGCGGTATTCCGCGGAGATG
Source organism: uncultured Gemmatimonas sp. (assembly GCA_964649225.1). GTDB lineage: Bacteria > Gemmatimonadota > Gemmatimonadetes > Gemmatimonadales > GWC2-71-9 > JABFSM01. The sequence continues at coordinate 39,451 of CAZYPO010000023.1, forward strand.
CCGGTCACGATGGCGCGCACGCCGGGTGGCAGCGCGGTGAGCATCGCCAGCCCGCTGGTGAGCTCGCCCAGGTTGACCAGCGCGACCGCGTGTACCGAGCCGAGGTGCTGCCGCACCCTTCGGCGGTCGCGCAGCGTGACGCGGGCGTAACCCGGCCGCAGCTCGCGGACCCGCGCCCCGATGCTGCCGGAGTAGGGCACCCCCAAGCCGATCGCCCGGCTGAACAGCCAGGCTCCCCCGGGGAGCGGCCGCAGCCGTTCCCACCAGCGAAGCAGCATGCACTTTCCTGCGCGCGGGAATGACGTGAATCTAGCCACTCGCCGGCGGTAGCTGGCGCGAAGTGTGCCAACCTCCTAACATGAGGCGTCCCCTGGATTCATCGCATTCCCATCGAGGTTGTTATGCACCGGCGTTCCCTCTTCCGTTTTTCCGCGGCCGGCGCTGTCCTGCTGGCTGCCTGCAGCGGCTCGGACCTCAATAGTCCCGTCCCTGCGTCCCCCGATCTCCTGGTCCAGGGCGCCCAGAGCGTCCAGTCGCCCAGCCAGGAGCAGCTCGATCAGCAGATCCCCGGCTTCGGCGGTTTCTTTGTCGACCGCAGCGGTAACCCGACCGTCTATCTCCTGGCCGGCGCGAGCCGCGGGCCCGCCGAGCAAGCGCTCGCGGCCTTCTTGCGCTCGCGCGGCCTCGCCGCCAGCCAGCTCCGCACCGTGACCGCCGCCTACAGCCATCGCCAGCTGGAGACCTGGTTCCAACGGGTTTCGCCGGAAGCCCTGGCGGTGGCCGGCTCGGTCTTCGTCGACAACGACGAGGCCAGCAACCGCCTTCGCATCGGGGTCGAGGATCTCAGCGCCCAGGCCAATGTGCACGCCGCGCTGGCCCGGCTTGGCATTCCTACGGCGGCGGCGGTGGTCGAGCAGGCCGAGCCCATCGTGCTGGTGGCGACGCTACAGGATGTTGTGGATCGCCCAGTACGCGCCGGAGTGCAGATCAACTTCCCCGGCTTCCTCTGTTCGGTCGGCTTCAACGCCACATTGGACGGTCAGGCGTCCTTCGTGACGGCCTCGCACTGCACCAACACCCAGGGGGGCACCGAGGGCACCCCCTATTGGCAGCCGCGGGAAACTGTGGCTCCCACCCAGATCGCGGTCGAGGTGAATGACCCGGTGTATTTCAGAAACCAGAACGGCTGCCCGCGGGGCCGGAAGTGCCGGTACAGCGATGCGTCGCGCGCTGCGTACATTAACGGTGTCAACCCGGCGATGGGCCTGATCGCGGCCACCTCGGGCGCGAACAACGGGAGCCTCACCATCACCGGCTCCTTCAGTATTGGTTCGGATGACTGCGCCAGCATCGGTGGCTGTCTCGCGGCAGGCACCACGGTGAACAAGGTCGGTCGCACCACGGGGTGGACCTCCGGCCTCATCACCAATACTTGCGTGAACACCGGGGTCTCCGGTTCCAACATCGTGCAGCTCTGCCAGACCTTCGTGAGCGCCGGTGTGGGCGGGGGCGACAGCGGCTCCGACGTCTTCCAGGTCACCGGCGGCAGCGTCAAGCTGGCTGGGGTGCTCTGGGGCGGCAATTCGAACGGCACCCAGTTCGTCTATAGCCCGCTGGGGAACGTCAAGGCGGAGCTGGGCGCCCTGGTCACCCACTGAGCGTAGTCCGGTCAGCTTCCGCTGACCTCGAGGCACCGACTGGCCCTGCTCGGGCCTGCCGGTGCCTCTGTTTTTGGGGTCCGGCTAGATTGCAGGCTCGCCAGCATGACCCCCACAGGAGTGGACGATGGCGCTCGATGATCTGAATCCGGAGGTGGTCGCCACCGCGGCCGGCACAGCCCAAGCGGACGCGCGCGTTGCCGGCTTTCTGCGCTCGGTATACGGCTGGATGTGCGGTGGCCTCGCCATTACGGCGGGGATCGCGTTGTGGGTGTCGTCCACGCCCGGCATCGCGCAGGCCATTGCCAGCAACCGGCTGCTGTTCTGGGGGATCATCATCGCCCAGTTCGGCATCGTGATCTACCTGTCGGCGCGGGTGCAGCGCCTGGCGCCCGCGACCGCGGCCCTCCTCTTCATCGGCTACTCCGCGCTCACCGGCGTGTTCCTCTCCTTCCTGCTGCTGCTCTACACGGCGCAGTCGGTCACCTCCACTTTCCTGGTGAGCGCCGGGATGTTCGGCTCGCTGGCGCTGTACGGTACCGTGACCCGGCGCGACCTCAGCGGGGTGGGACAGTTCGCCATGATGGGTTTATTCGGGGTGCTGCTCGCCTTGATCGTGGGGATTTTCTGGCAGAACAGCATGTTCCAGTTCGTGCTCTCGGTGTGCGGTGTGGTGGTGTTCACCTGTCTTACGGCGTGGGATGCCCAACGGCTGCGGGCCATGGCGCTTTCCCTGCCGGAGGGCCGCACCGGCTCCTATGCCATTGTGGGCGCGCTCAAGCTCTACCTCGATTTCATCAATCTGTTCCTGTTCCT
>CAZYPO010000024.1:0-1791 GCA_964649225.1 uncultured Gemmatimonas sp.
GTGAGCCTCCACTACAGCCGCCCGTTGCCTGGAATTCGTGCCTGCCCTCAGCGAGTGAGCTTCAGTAGGGCATTCCCCAATCCCGTGAGGTACACGGGGCCGCCCGCAGACCCAACGATGATGCCGGTGATCGGCCCCGGCAGCGGGGCCCAGACGGCCGGCGTGAACAACTCCATACGTGGAGCACCCGTCTGGCCACGGCGGGTGAACTCATCGGCCACTTTCTGCTGCGCTGGCGTCAGCGAGCGAAAGGCGGTGTGACGTTCGCCGGTCGCGGTGTTCACCACCAGCAATTCGTTGGTGAGTGGCGACGCGATCCAGAGGTGGCCCTCGCCATCCAGCTCCAGGTTGTCCGCCGCCACGCTGTCCAGGAACACCGATCGCTCGCTCACCCTCCCCGCGTCCAGGTCCACGCGATAGCGCAACACGCGGCCCCCCGTCGTTTCAGCCATGTAGAGGTGACCGCTCGCCTCATCTATCGCGAGGCCATTCGCAAAGAACAGCGAATCCACGATGACCTCGGCCGCCGCGGCCAGGCGACCAGCCTGGGTTCCCAGACGAAGCAGCGCACCTTCCGGACGTTGGATGTCCACGGCCGCCCACAGGCGTGCCTCGCCGGCTTCCGGGGTGTTGTGCGCGCTCTGCGTGAACCAGATGGCCCCCCTGGAATCGCGCACGGCGGTGTTGATGCCGTACCGGTGCTGATAGACCTTCTCCGTCGCCCCACTCGACACGTCCACGCGGTAGATCGCGCCACCGAACGCGTCGGCGAGCAGCAGGTGCGTGCCACCCGGCTCAAGCGCGATGCCGTTGGCGCCTCCGGGATGATCCGGCGGACGGTGCAGGTACCCCGCCGCCACTAAGTCGCCGAACGGTTTGCTCGCGCCGTCGATCTCTACCAGGCGCAGGCCGTGTACCTGATCGGCCACGATGAGGCGGCCGTCAGGGAGCGCGATACCGTCTTCCGGACGCGCGAGAGAGTGATCGCCTGGGAAGACCATGGTGGAGTCGTAGGTCCACTGTGGCAGCGCTGCGGCGTCACTCGTGCCTCTGGCATTGGTGTCGCCGGCGCACCCGCTGGCGATGGTCATACACGTGAGGTGCAGCGCCATTTTCATGACGGACCAGCGAGACCGGTGTGCGTCCATGGGACCTCCTTGTGGCGAGCGCTCTGGCCGGGGCAGACGAGACTGCCTCGCCGTTTTTTTTTTCGCCGCCTGCAGCCGCGACCACACCGCCTCGCTCCTCCCTCCTCCCTCCTCCCTCCTCCCTCCTCCCTGCTCCCTGCTACCTCCCCCCCGTCGCCACCTCGTGACTCCAAACGAAGCGCTTCAGGAAATCCCCCATCCGATTCCAGGTATCGATCCACCGGCTGTGCAGCATGGACTCGTGCAGGTCGTCGGGGATCACCGTCAGCTCGTAGTAGATGTTCCGGGCGCGGAGCAGCTGCACCAGGCCCACTGTCTGCGAGAACGCCACATTCCTGTCGTCGTCCCCGTGCACCAGGAACACCGGTGACTTCCAGCCGTCGATCGCCGAAATCGCCGACGACTGATAGCTCAGGTTGGTCGAGTCGAGCGAATTGCCGTACAGGTGCACCCCCGCCAAGTCCGCGCCGGCGATGAAAATATCCGAGTTGCGCGCCAGGGCCTGCGAAGTGAGCAAGCCCCCATACGAGAGACCCCAAATCCCCACGCGCGTCGGGTCGACGTCGGGGCGGCTCTGCAGGTATTTCCCGCCGGCCACCACGTCCTGGTATTCGGCGTTACCGCGCGCGTTGGTGTTCTCCGC
>CAZYPO010000024.1:1891-29152 GCA_964649225.1 uncultured Gemmatimonas sp.
TTGGTCACCACGATCTCGGGCTTCACGTGCGCCGCGACCGGGAAGTCCTTGGGCAGGGTCGGGAAGATCAGCTTCGTGGCCCCGGTGCTCGCGGGCACCAGTCCCACCGAGGCGGGCTGCGCCGCGTTGAAGTAGAGCACCGCGACCTGCTTGCCCGAGGCCAGCGGCTGCGGAGAGGTCTCGATCCCGTCGTCGGTCGAGATCTGCTTCGGCTCGGCGCCCCCCGCGACCGGAACCGCCCAGATGTGCCGCTTCTCGATGTCGTTCGCATTGGTGCAGTAGTAGAGCGTTTTGCCGTCGGCCGACAGGCTGGCCGAGGTGGCGTCCTCGATCAGGCCGTTGGTGGTCGTCAGCATCACCGGAGTGGGCGACGGTTGCGTCAGGTTGATCGCGTAATACCGGTCGTACTCGTCGTTGGCCGGTGAGAGCGGGAAGACGATGTGGTCGCCGCCCCACAGCATCCGGTTGATGGCGGTGAAGACCCGATCGTTCGCCTGGTTGTGCCAGACTTCGCGCGTCTCGCCGCAGCCGCCGTCCGCGTGCTCCAGCCGCGTCTGGGTCGAAGTGCAGTGCGACAGGTCCGCCACCATGAGCGCGAGGGTGTACCCGCCCGCGAAGGTGGCGCGATAGAGCCCCGGCGATTGCCGCCCGCGCTGTGCCGTATCCGGCTGCCCCGCCCGCCCGCCGCCGCCTCCGAACCGGCCGGCGCACCCGCCGCCGAACCCCTGCGCCGCGGCCGCCGGGCCAGGCGGATTCCCGATGCCCCCGGTCCCCGGCTGAGCTTGCAGCCCGAACGGCGTTCCCGGGCAGCGGATGAAGGCGATGCGGTTTCCGTCGGGTGACCAGGTCGGATTCAGGTCGAAGTCCACGCCCGGCGAGACGAAGTCCACCCGCCTGGTGCGCGCATCGTAGATCCCGATGAAGCTGTGGTCGTTGCGGTTGCTCACGAACGCGATCCGTGACCCGTCCGGCGACCAGCGCGGGCTGCTCTGCGCGCCCCATTCCTTGATGAACGGCCTCAGGCCCCGGTTCACCGAGTCGGCGTTCGCCGCTGCGGTGACCCGGGCGCGATAGATCTGGCCGTCCCGGATGAACAGCACGAAGCGGCCGTCGGGAGAGAGCTCCGGGCCCGCGCCTTCCACCACCCGCCAGGCGCCGGTCCCGTCGGTGCGCGCCGCCCAGATGGCCCGCTCGGCGCCGTTGGGATCGTGCGAAGGGTTCGCGATCCAGCCCACCCGGTTCGGCGCCGAGCCCCGGACGAAGACAGCGAGGGTACCGTCGTCGGAGAGCGTCACGTCGCTGACGTCGTTGCCGTCATCGGCCAGGAAACGGGTCAGTCGCACCGGCTTGAAGCCAGGGGCACCGGCCGCGTACACGTTGCGCATTCCGCGCTCGTAGGAAACCCACGCGATGCGGTCGGCCCGTTTCGCGGCATTGAGCTCGAGCGGCGACGCCGGGCTCAGGAACTGCGCGATGGTCGGCTTGGATTGAGCCGGGAGTGTCGGGGCGACGGCAAGCGCGAGCGCGGTCGCCGCGAGCCTGCGGCAGAGAGAAGTAGCTCGAAGCATGGGGACCTCGGGAGCGGTCATGACTGGATTCCGACTGGGAGGGCCGCTTGGCCTGCTGGAGAGCGTAACCTCCGGCAACGGCTCTGGCAAACTTACGCGGCCGTCTGCGGTTCGGTTGACAGGACGACTTCCGGGCACGATCCTCCCCCGATGACCGACCCCACGGTCCCCACCGAAGCGACCTTTCGTGCCCTCGCCTTCTCCCAGCGCCGCTTCGCGCTCCTCCTCACGCTCGCGATGATCGTGCTCTACTTCGGCTTTATCCTGCTCATCGCGTTCGACAAGCCGCTCCTCGCGCGGAAGCTCGGACCCGGCCTCTCCCTGGGCATCGTGCTCGGCGCGGCCGTCATCGTCTGTTCCTGGCTGCTCACCTGGGTGTACGTTCGGTGGGCTAACACGCACTACGACACCCAGCTCGATCGCCACCGTGCTTAGCCTGCAGACCGCCGCCCCCCTCGCGACGAAGATCGGCCAGCCCAACGCCGTGGCGATGGGCTTCTTCTTTCTGTTTATCGCGACCACCCTCGCCATTACCTGGTGGGCCGCCCGCCGCACCCGCACCACCGAGCACTTCTACGCCGCCGGGCGGACCATCAGCCCGGTCCAGAACGGCATCGCGCTGGCGGGCGACTACATGAGCGCCGCGTCCTTTCTGGGGATCGCGGGCCTGGTTTCCACGACCGGCTTTGACGGCCTGATCTATTCCACCGGCTGGCTCGTGGGCTGGCCCGTGGTGCTCTTCCTGATCGCCGAGCCGCTCCGCAATCTGGGCAAGTACACCTTCGCCGATGTGGTGGCCGCGCGGCTGCGGCAGGCGCCGGTGCGGGTCGCGGCGGCGGGGGGAACCTTGGCGACGGTGGCGTTCTATCTCATCGCCCAGATGGTGGGGGCGGGGAGCCTGGTGCGCCTCATGTTCGGGATCTCCTACGAGGCCGCGATCGTGATCGTCGGCATCGCAATGATCGCCTACGTGCTCTTCGGCGGCATGATCGCGACTACCTGGGTGCAGATCGTCAAAGCCGTGCTCCTGCTGGCCGGTGCGGCCATCCTGGCCGGGCTGGTGCTGCTCCGCTTCCACTTGAGCCCCGCGGCGCTCTTCGCCGCCGCGGCCGAGCGCTACGGCGACGCGGTGCTGGCGCCCGGCAAGCTGGTGAGCAAACCGCTCGACGCGGTGAGCCTGGGGCTCGCGCTCATGTTCGGCACCGCGGGGCTGCCGCACATTCTGATGCGGTTCTACACGGTGCCCGACGCGAGCGCCGCGCGGAAGAGCGTGTTCTACGCGACCGGTCTGATCGGGGTGTTCTATCTCATGACCTTCGTGCTCGGGTTCGGCGCGATGGTGCTGGTGGGTCCCGCCGCCATCAAAGCCGTCGAGCCAGGCGGGAACATGGCCGCGCCGCTCCTGGCCGAGTTCCTGGGCGGTACTCCGTTCCTCGGCTTCATCGCGGCGGTTGCCTTCGCCACCATCCTGGCGGTGGTGGCGGGGCTCACGCTTTCCGGCGCGGCGGCGCTCTCCCACGACCTCTGGGTGAACGTGGTGCGAAAGGATCACGCCACCCAGAGCGAGCAGCTCCGCGTCGCGCGCGTGGCCACGGTGGGGCTCGGCGTGCTGGGTGTGCTCCTCGGCATCACCTTCAAGGGGCAGAACGTGGCCTTCATGGTGGGACTCGCCTTCGCCATTGCGGCGAGCGCCAACTTTCCCGCGCTGGTGCTCTCGATCTTCTGGCGCCGCTACACCACCGCCGGCGCGGTCACCAGCATGGTGGCGGGTACCGTGGCGACCCTGGTCCTGATCTATCTGTCGCCCACCGTCCAGATCGACATTCTCAAGCATGCCTCCGCCTGGTTCCCACTGCGCAATCCCGCGCTGGTCACCATGCCGCTGTCGTTCCTGCTCGGCGCGGCGGTGTCTTTGCTCGGCTCCCGACCGGATGAGGCAACCGCCTTCGATCGGCTGGAGCGGCGCGTCCATCTTGGCGCTGGCTGACGAAGCACAATTACCCGAAAACGACCCGAAATAAGCCGAAATGATACCGAATTTAGTTAATTTCTTGGCTATCTCGTTTCTTGGGCTTGCCTGGTTCACCGCAGCCGCCGCGCAGGTCCCGAGGGTGTTTACCCGCGCCGATACCCTGCGCGGCTCTTACACCTCGTCCGGCCGCGCCTGGTGGGACGTGACCTTCTACGATCTCCACCTGGCCATCAATCCGGCCGACAGCAGCATTCGGGGTCACAATCGCATCAGCTATCGCGTGCTGGAGACCGGAACCGAGCTCCAGATCGATCTGATGCAACCCCTCGAGCTCGATAGCATGACCCAGGACGCGCAGCGGGTTAGCTACCGGCGCGAGGGCAACGCGTTCTTCGCGACGCTCACCGCGCCGCAGCCCATGGGCGCGAGCAGGACGATCGTCGTGTACTACCACGGCAAGCCGCAGCCGGCCAGGCGGCCGCCATGGGAGGGCGGCTTCACCTGGACCACCGACAGTCTCGGTCGGCCCTGGGTCGTGACCACCGATCAGGGCATGGGCGCCAGCGTCTGGTGGCCCAACAAGGACACCCAGGCGGATGAGCCCGACAGCCAGCGCGTGGCGCTGACGGTGCCCGATCCGATGCTCGAAGTATCCAACGGCAGGCTCCGGAGCACCACACGCAATGCCGACGGCACCACGACCTACGAGTGGTTCGTGGTCAATCCCGTCAACAATTATGCGATCGCGGTCGCCGCGGGCGGCTACGAGCACTATTCGGAGGTGTACCCCGGGGAGAAAGGAGCCCTGACCCTGGACTACTGGCCCCTGAGTTACCACCTCGGGGCCGCGCAGCGGCAGTTTCCCCAGGCCAGGTCGATGCTCGCCTGCTTCGAGCACTGGTTCGGGCCCTACCCGTGGTACGAGGACGGCTACAAGCTGATCGAGGTCCCCCACAACGGCATGGAGCATCAGAGCGCGGTGGCCTACGGCAACCGCTACGCCAATGGCTACCAGCGGCGCGACGCGTCGGGCACGGGGCTTGGCTTGAAGTGGGATTTCATCATCGTGCACGAGAGCGCCCACGAATGGTTCGGCAACAACATCACCACCAAGGACCTGGCCGACATGTGGGTGCACGAAAGCTTCGCCAACTATGCCGAGGGGCTCTACACGGAATGTCTGTTCGGGAAGCAGGCCGGTGCCGACTACCTCATCGGAAATCGCCGGGGAATCCGGAACGACCGCCCCATTGTACCCGCGTACGGTGTGAACGCCCAGGGATCGGGCGACATGTACCCCAAGGGCGGAGAGATGCTGCACACCATTCGCCAGATCGTGGGCAACGATGGAAAGTGGCGGCGTATTCTGCGCGGGCTCAACCAGACGTTCTGGCACCAAACGGTGACCGGACAGCAGATCGAGCAGTATCTCAGCAAGCGAGCCGGGACCGACCTCTCCAGGGTCTTCGATCAGTACCTTCGCACCACGCGGATTCCGGTCTTCGAGTACAAGATCGAGAGCGGAATCCTCTCCTATCGCTGGGCCGACGTGGTGCCCGGCTTCGACATGCCGGTCAGGGTGACGCTCTCGGGAAGCAAGACCAGGGTAGTCCGCCCGACCGAAGTCTGGCAGAGCACCAGGCTCAAACTGGCCAACCCCGCCGATTTCAAGGTGGATTTGAACTACTACGTGATCCCGAAGAACCTGACCCCGTAACGCGCGCGTTCCCGAAACACTCCCGTGGGTGCATATTCTGTCCCGTCTGGTCGCTGCCTCCGCTCTCACCTGACGAGCCTCCCGTGCGCACCCTTCTCCGCTTCGTCGCTCCCCTGCTCCTGGTTGCTCCGCTCGTCGCCCAGACCGCCGACACCGCCGCCTTCGGCGCGCTGGTCTGGCGCAACCTCGGCCCCCAGCGCGGAGGACGCTCGGTGGCCGCAGCGGGCTCGGCCGCCCGACCGCTCGAGTATTACATGGGGACCACCGGCGGCGGCGTCTTCAAGACCATCGATGGCGGCGAAAACTGGAGTCCGGTGAGCGACCGCTACTTTGGCGGCACCATCGGAGCCATCGCGGTGAGTGAGTCGAATCCCGACATCGTCTATGTCGGCGGCGGCGAGTTCCCCATCCGCGGCAACGTCTCCCATGGCGACGGGGTCTACAAATCGACCGATGCGGGGCGCACCTGGAGCTACGTCGGTCTGGTCGAGACCCGGCAGATTTCCAAGATCCGGATCCATCCCCGCAATCCCGACATCGTCTACGTCGCGGCGCTCGGACCCGTGTTCGGCCCCAGCCCCAATCGCGGCATCTACAAGAGCACGGACGCTGGGAAGAGCTGGAATAAGATCCTGTTCCGCAACGACACCACGGGCGCCATCGACCTCTCGATGGACCTCGGCAATCCCGAAGTGCTCTACGCCGGGCTCTGGACCGCCTGGCGCAAGCCCTGGCAACTGGTGAGCGGCGGCAGCGGCAGCGGGATCTTCAAGAGCGTCGACGGCGGCAGGATCTGGAAGGAGCTGACCCGCAATCCCGGCATGCCGGCCGGCACTATCGGCAATATCGGGATCTCGGTCTCTCCCGCGAATCCCCGGCGCGTCTACGCGCTCATCGAGGCGGATTCCGGCGGGGTGTTTCGCTCCGATGACGCGGGCGACAGCTGGACCCGGGTCAACGCCGATCGCAACCTTCGCCAGCGCGCGTGGTATTACTCCCGCATCTACGCCGATCCTCAGGACGAGAACATCGTCTATGCCAGCAACACCGGGTTCCTGCGCTCCCGCGATGGTGGCCGCACCTGGCAGGGCACCAGTGCGCCGCACGGCGACAGCCACGACGCCTGGATCGCCCCGAACAACAATCAACGGATGATCGAGAGCAACGACGGCGGCGCCAACGTCTCCACCAACGGCGGCCGCACCTGGACCGACCAGGACTACCCCACGGCGCAGTTCTATCACGTCACCACCACCAACCATTTCCCCTATCGCGTCTGCGGTGCGCAACAGGACAACAGCACCGTCTGCATGCCCAGTCGCCCCATGTTCGGTAGCGATCTGCAGGACTTCTACGACGCGGGAGGCGGAGAGTCGGGTTATATCGCCGTGCGGCCCGACAATCCGGACATCATGTTCGCCGGGAGTTATGGCGGCCTGCTCACCCGCAAGGACACCCGGAGCGGAATCGAGCGCAACGTCAATCCCTGGCCGCTCAATCCGATGGGCCACGATGCCAGGGATGCGAAGTACCGCTTCCAGTGGACCTTTCCGATCGTGATCTCCCCGCACGACCCTAACACGCTCTACGTCGGCTCGAACGTCGTCTTCAAGTCCACTGACGAGGGAGCCAGCTGGAGCGCGATCTCGCCCGATCTGACCCGCAACGACCCCGCGACCCTGGGAGCCAGCGGCGGCCCCATCACCAAGGACCAGACCAGCGTCGAGTATTACGGGACCGTGTTCACCATCGCCGAATCCCCCCTCGAGAAGGGGGTGATCTGGGGTGGCAGCGATGACGGCTTGGTGCAGGTCACTCGCGATGGCGGCACCTCCTGGAGCAACGTCACCCCGAAGGACTTGCCCGAGTGGGCGCGGATTTCCATCATCGAGGCATCGAGCCACGTCAAGGGCACCGCCTATGTGGCGGCCAATCGATATCAGCTCAACGACTATGCACCCTACCTCTACAAGACCACCGACTACGGGCGTACCTGGAACCGGATCACCAACGGGATCGCGGCCAGCGAATTCACCCGGGTGATTCGCGAAGACCCCGTGCGCGCCGGGCTGCTCTTCGCCGGCACCGAGCGCGGCGTCTGGGTCTCCTTCGACGACGGCGCGCATTGGCAGCGGCTCCAGAAGAATCTGCCGCCCGTGCCGGTGCACGACCTGGCCACCAAGGAAGGCGATCTCATCGCGGCCACCCACGGCCGTGCCTTCTGGATCCTGGATGACATTTCGGTGCTCCGGCAATACGCCGCGGGGCTCACCGAGAAGGAAGTCCAGCTCTTCAAGCCCCGCGATACCTATCGCACCGCTTTCGGCGGATTCTTCTTCGGTGGCGGCGGCGGCGGTGGAGGAGCAGGCGGTCCTGCCGCCGGGCTGCCGCCGCTCACCGGGTGGGACGGCGCCGTGGTCAATTACTGGCTCAAGCGCCCCGGGCAGAAGGTCACCCTGGAGTTCCTCGACGCCGGCGGACAAGTCATCCGCAAGCTCTCCAGTGAGCAGGACTCCACGGCGCGCGCGGACTCCCTCCGGCTGGCCGCCGAGCGCAGCGGGAGAGACTCGGTTTCCCGCCGCCGCGCCGACAGCCTGGCCGCACTCGGTGTGCTGCCCGCTTCGGTGCGGCCCGACTCGACCGACACCCGCCCGCCGCAGGGCGGCTGGCGCTATACGCCTCCGCCGCGCGTTCCCAATCGGGTGGGAATGAACCGCTTTGCCTGGAACCTCCGCGCCGAAGACGCCGTCGGTTTCACCGGCATGATCTTCTGGGCCGGCGGGACCGCCGGCCCGGTGATTCCCTCCGGCGCGTACAGCGTGCGGATCACCGTTGGCGATCAGGCCGCGACCCAGGCCTTCAACGTCTTGCGCGACCCGCGCGCCGGCGCCTCCCAGGCCGACCTCGACGCGCAGTACGCCTTTCTGGTCCAGGTGCGCGACAAGACCTCCGAGGCCAACAATGCGGTCCGCACCATCCGCAACGTGAAGGCGCAGCTCGCGAATCGCCGGGAGCGAGCCGGCACCAGAGGCGCGAGTCTCGAGAAGCTGGCTGCAGCGCTGGAGACCCAGCTGGCGGCTGTAGAGGAAGCGATCTATCAGGTCAAGAATCGCAGCGGCCAGGATCCCCTCAATTACCCCATCCGGCTCAACAACCAGCTCGCCGCCCTCGCGGGGGTGGCCGGCGGCTCGGAAGCCAGGCCCACGGCGCAATCCTACGAGGTGTTCAAGCTGCTCTCCACGCAGCTCGATGCCCAGCTCAAGCGGCTCAACGATCTGTTGAGCGGTGGTCTGCCCGGCGTCAACGCCGAGCTGGCCCGGCTCGGACTGGAGAAGCTCACGCCGTGACGCGGCGACGCGGGCTCGCCGTCCCGCTCTTGCTCGCCGCCGCTTGCGGCAAACCGGTCACGAGCCCGCCCGAGGAGACCTTGGCCCTCGCGTCCGATACGCTGGAGGTGGAGTGGGCCGAGCTGCCGGTGGCTGCGCCGGCCACCGATGGGCGCTGGGTTGTCGTATCGCCCGACTGGGATGCCGCGGTCATCGCGGATGTTCGCGCGAAGTCAGTCGCGCCGCTCGGCGGGCCCCGGCAGAAATCTTATCTCCACCCGTTCATGGTGTTCGCCGCGGGTGGCTTCCTTTACGTGGCTGACTGGGGCAAGCGCCGCGCCACCGTCTGGACCGGCGAAGGCGTGTTGGTGGACTCCCTGCCCGCCGCCGATGTGCTGCGCGGCGCATTCGTGCGCGCGCGGGATGCCGCGGCTCAGCTCTATTTCCAGGTGGATCCTCAGCCCCGGCGCGATGGCAGCGGCAACCAGGACTCCATCGCGATCGTCCGCGGCCTCGCCACACTGGCCCGCTTCGACACCGTCGCGCATCTCGCTCCGCGCGAGCTGGCTCGGATAACCCGGGAAAACTCCACCCGGTTTGAGCAGCTGATCTTCAGCGGGGAGGACCTGTGGGGAGTCTGGCCCGACGGAACGGTCTGGATCGCGCGGCGCTTCCGGAACCAGATCGTTACCGTCAATACGCGCGGAAAGGTGAGCAAGGGTCCCGAGCTGCCGGACCCGGTCTACGAGGTGGGCCCCGCCGATCGAGAGCGCTTTCTCCAGGCCTACCCGGCCGAGGTGCGTCCCAAGGAAACCGACCTGGCTTGGGCCTCCCTGTTTCCTCCTTTTACCGCGGCCTTCACAGCTCCCGGCGGCGTCTGGCTGGAAAAGAGCAAGCCGGCCCTCGATTCACTGCGCCGCATCCAGGTCCTGGATCGCACTGGAAACCTGCAGCGCGTCCTTGTGCTCCACGGCCAGGCGCGGCTGATCGCGGTTGGTACGGAAAAGATCCTGGTGGCCGAACAGTTCGAGAAAGGTGTTCGGCTCATGGAAGTGAGGATCCCCCTACAGCGGTAGCTCTTCCTGCTTCGATGCGGCTCGCTTACGCCGCTCCCGCTTCTGGCGTCCCTCTTCGTACCAGCGCCTGGTGATCTCTCCCGCCAGGTGGCGATTCCCCAACCCGAACGCAAGCCCGGTCGCCAGCGCGATCGCCCCCAGAGTCAGCGTGAACGCGGCCGTGACAATCTCCTCGGCGATGCCGAGCTGCTGGACCGCCATGAACACCGCGATGGTCACCACCGAAGCCTTGGCCACCTTGGCCAGCACGGGAACGCCTTCCACCCCGCCGGCGGAAGCCAGCACCAGCGCGCGCACGAACTCGCCCACGATCATGCCCAGGATCACGATCACGATCGCGGCGATCAGGGTCGGGATGTAGGAGAGCATCGTCCCGAACATGGTGTTGATGCTCTCCAGCCCGAGCGCACTGCTGGCCAGTAGAATCACCACCAGCATCACCAGCCAGAAGAGCAGCTTCCCCACCGCGTGAATCGGGTCGAGCCGCGTGCCGGTGCGGCCCATGGCTTCGGAAAGCCCGCCGGCTTCCGCCATCTTGTTGAAGTTGAGCCGCCCGAGCAGCGAGTCCGTCCAGCGCTCGACCAGACGAGCGAGAAAATAGCCGGCCAGCAGAATCAGGGCCGCGCCAAGAAGGGAAGGAAGGATTGCCCAGAGCTGGGCGCCTCCCAGCTGCAATCGTTGCCAGAGTTCACTCACCGCGACACCTCGATGACGAGTTTACCCAGTTGCTCTCCACGAGCCATTCGCTCGTAGGCGGAGCGTGCCTGCTCCAGGGGAACCACCGAATCGATCACCGGCCAGAGTTTTCCGGACGCCGCCAGTGCCATGACCTCCGCGAATTCCTGCCGCGTGCCCATGGTCGATCCCAGCAGGCTCCATTGAAACCAGAACAGCCGCCGGATATCGAGCGCCACGTCGGGGCCGCTGGTCGCTCCGCACGTCACCAGCCGGCCGCCTGGACGCAGGGCGCGGAGTGAAGCCTCCCAGGTTTTCTGCCCGACCGAGTCTACCACCACATCCGCGCCCGCGCCGGTGCGCTTGCGCACTTCGCGCGCGATCTCCTCGGGCGATCGGACCGAGTGATTGAAGCCTGCCTCCGCTCCGAGCTCCTGCGCCTTGGCCAGCTTGGCCTCGGATGAGCCCGTCACCAGCACCCGGGCGCCCAGCTCCCTGGCGACCTGTAGCGCCGCGAGTGACACGCCTCCGCCGGCACCCCAGATGAGAACCGTTTCGCCGCCGGCGAGCCGGGCCCGCGTTCTCAGCATCCGCCACGCGGTCAGCGTGGAGAGCGGCAGTGCCGCCGCCACGTCCCACGGCATCGTATCCGGGATAACTGCAACGTTCCGATCTGGAACAACAACGAACTCCGCCAACGTCCCGGCGCGGTGCTCCCCGAGGATGCCGAACTCTCGACAGAAGGGTTCTTCCCCCGCCTGGCAGAGGGCGCACCGCCCGCAGGAGATCCCCGGATTGAGCGCGACCCGGTCGCCCGGCCGAACCGAACGCACTGCGGGGCCAACAGCTTCGACGACCCCTGCGCAGTCGGCTCCCACGATGTGCGGGAAGCGGAGCGTGATGCCCTTGACGCCCTCGGTCAGGAAGAGATCGAGGTGATTGAGCGCTGCGCACCGGACCCGGACTGCCACTTCGTCGTCCCCGCTGAGCGCCGGGGCCGGCAGCTCCAGAAGGGCGAGGTGCTCGGGCCCGCCGAGCTGGGTCAGGGCCAGCGCCCGCATGGGGGAAAACTCCGGCTTGCAGATGGGAGAAAGTTGTGCAAGATATATCAGCCCAACTACGAAGGCGCCGAAGCGCCTATCCCCTCTGCGGCGGGGCCTGCCGCAAGCGAGCAGCCGAGGAGCCCAGCATGGCCGCGTTTCGTGATATGGAAATGGGTTGGTCCGGGTCAGGATGGATGGACCCGATGCCGTCGTCCACTCCGGCTCCTCCTCCGCCTCCGCCACCTCCGCCGCCGCCGCCTCCCGCAGCGAGGCCGGCACCGGTGGAAAAGCCTGCGGCCCCCAAGCCCCCTGCGGCCAAACCTCCCGCGGCGAAGCCTGCCGCGAAGAAGCCCGCCGCAAAGAAGCGGGCAGCGAAAAAGCCCGCGAAAAAGGCCGCGGCGAAGAAGCAGCCTGCGAAGAAAAAGGCCGCCGCCAAGCGGCCGGCGCGCAAGCCGGCCCGCAAAGCGCCCGCGCGCAAGAAGGCGGCGGCGAAACGGCCCGCCAGGAAGGGCGGCAAGAAGCGGCGGTAGTCAGTCGAGGATTGATGGAAAACAACGGGGCCCGGAAGCAAGCCGGACCCGTTGTTACGTTTTCCCCTCAATCCTGGTTACCTCACATACACTGCCCCCACCATATCGCCGGTGGAATAGTATCCCGCTACCCCATGCACCGTGCAGAAGTAATGGTAGTCTCCCGTGGTCGGGAAGGTCACCAGCAGCGTCTTGGGTGGATAGCTGACCCCCGCAACCGGCGAGAAGCTCGTCGAGCCGTCCGGGGTGACGCTGTGTCCGTTGTTGCCCCCCCAGGTCCAGGTCACCGTCCCCCCCACGGCGAGCAGGACGCTGTTAGGGCTGAATAAATTGTCGTCTACGTTGACACTTGCGGTCGGCACCGGGGTCCCTCCGGGTAAGGTCGGAGGATTCCCGTTGTTGCCGGGCGGGTTCCCGCTGTCATCCGTGGCTTCTCCGCTGCTGCAGGCGGCCGAGGCGGCGAGTGCTCCCGCCAGGGTGAGTTGTGCGATGCGGCTCATGGGACACGCTCTCGTGAAGAGGTCTTACCCAAAGCAACCGATGCTGCTGGGGCAGGGGGCGTGCCGTGCGGTCCGGCGGCCAACTTCTTGTCTTGCAACGCCTGCGGCAGACCGGTTCCCGCCCGGGTGTGTCAAGGAGACGCCCCGGTCGGGCTCCGTGTCGAACCGACACGGTGTAAGTTGGGGCGTCTTTTGCCTCGAGGCAGCATGTCGGACACCCCGCGCGACCAGCGGCCCAGAATTCGGCTCACCGCGTTCTCCCATGGCGCGGGTTGAGCCTGCAAGCTCGGAAGTGCCGAGTTGGCGCAGGTGCTGCGCCATCTGCCCGCGATTGAAGATCCCAACGTCCTCGTGGACGCTGCCACGCGCGACGACGCAGCGGTGTATCGCGTCGCGCCCGACCGCGCCCTGGTGGCCACGGTGGATTTCTTCACGCCGATCGTGGACGATGCCGCCACCTGGGGTGCGATCGCCGCGGCCAACGCGCTCTCCGATGTCTACGCGATGGGCGCGCGGCCCCTCTTTGCCCTCAACCTGGTGGGATGGCCGCGCGAGACGCTGCCCTTCGAGCTGCTGGGCGAGGTCCTGCGCGGTGCCGCCGAGGTGACCACCCGGGCCGGCTGCCTCATGCTCGGCGGCCACTCCATCGACGACCAGGAGCCCAAATTCGGGCTGGTCGTCCTGGGAGAGGTCCATCCCGATCGGATGCTGACCAACGCCGCCGCCCGCCCCGGCGACCGCCTGGTGCTCACCAAGCCGCTCGGCACCGGTATCCTCACCACGGCGCTCAAGCGCGAGCTGCTGCCCGAAGCGGCGCTCGAGGATGCGGTGCGCAGCATGACGGCGCTCAACGACGGCGCGGCCCGCGCTGCGCTGACCGCCGGGGTTCGCTGCGCCACCGACGTCACCGGGTTTGGCTTGTTGGGTCACCTGGGCAACATCCTCGCGGCGAGCGGGGTGGGCGCGCGCATCGAGTGGGGGCGGCTCCCGATTCTGCCCGGCGCAGTCGAGCTGGCCGCCCGGGGCTGCGTCCCCGGAGGAACCAGGCGAAACTACGAGGCCGAGCACGTCGAGTGGGCGGACGATGTGAACGAGGCCGAGCGGCTACTGGCCGTGGATGCCCAGACCTCGGGCGGACTGCTCCTCGCGGTACCTCCCGCGTGGCTCGAGACACTGCTCGCGGCACTTCACCGCGAGGCGACGCCCGCCGCGGCCGTGATCGGCGAGATTCTCCCCGAGCCCGGCGTGCTCCGGGTCGTCCGGGCATAACCGAACGATGGGTACGGTGCACTGGACGCCGGCGCGGATGGAGCAGCTCGAGCTCGCGGCGCGCCAGGGGCGGCGGGTCGTGCTGCGACGTCGGGGCACGGAGTACGTCGTGGTGGCGCGACGGGTTTTCCATGAAGGGCAGCGGGATGCCTTGATCGGGCTCCTGCCCATGACGGGAGAAGAGCTGCGCTTCAATCTCGAGGAGCTGGACGAATTCCACGTACTGCCATGACGGCCCGCGCGATCGTCCACCTCGACGAGAGCTGCTTGGGGAACGGGCGGGAAGTCGCCACGCCGGGCGGGGCGGGCGGATTCATCGAGGCCCGCATCGCGAAAGGCGTCGAACGGCGCGATTTCTTCGTGCACTCGCCCGATACCACCAACAACAAGATGGCCCTCGCCGGTGCCATCGGCGTGCTGCAGCTCCTGGCTCGCAAGGGCGCCCGGCTCCAGGTGCTGCTCGTCTCCGATTCCGAGTACCTGGTGCGCGGAGTCCGTGAGTGGTTGCCGGCCTGGATCAGCAAAGGCTGGAAACGGAAGGCCGGCGCGTTGGAAAACCTGGAGCTCTGGCGGGCGCTGGAACAATCGCTCACCCTCCACGATACGCAGTTAGCCTGGGTCCGCGGGCACAATGGCCATCCCAAGAACGAATACGCCAACGACCTGGCCACTGCCGCCGCGCGCGAACAGGAAACTTCCCCCGGCATCGTGGCGTCAGGGTTCCCCCAGTGGCTGGAGGGCAAGCGCGCGGCCGGCCAGTACCTCGACTATGATCCGGATGCCGCGTTCGCCGGCCTCGAGCAGCGGCTCGCGCGAGGCGAGCGGCTGCCCCTGGACCTGGACGCCGTCGTGCCCATGGGAGGCTGAGCGATGGATGAGCTGACCCGGTTTGCCCGGCTGCTTGTGGAGCGTCTGGCCACCCGGCCGGAAGGAGTTCAGCGCCCCGTGTCGGTGGCGGAGATTCGCAAAAGCGTGCTGACCTATCGCGGCCAGCGCCGCGCGCTGGGACTGGACAACGTGGAGGACTACGAGACCGTGCTGTTGCGCCTGGTGGCCGAAGAGCGCGGCTA
This sequence comes from uncultured Gemmatimonas sp., assembly GCA_964649225.1. Taxonomy (GTDB): domain Bacteria; phylum Gemmatimonadota; class Gemmatimonadetes; order Gemmatimonadales; family GWC2-71-9; genus JABFSM01. Next base: position 16,638 of record CAZYPO010000024.1, read on the forward strand.
CGTGAAAACCCAGCCTGCCGCCGCGGCGGCGCGCTGCCGCGAGGAGCTGGGGCAGCCCAATCCCGATCTCGGCCTGCTCGATGACATCGCCGCCGTGACCGTCCAGGTGACCTCGCTCGCTGCGGGCAGCAGCGTGGAGAATGGCGCGGAGCCTCCCGCGGTTCCCCCTCGAGTTCCCGCTCCCGAGCCGCCGGCCCGTCCCGCTGAGCGAAGTGAGGAAGCCGTGACCGACTGCCGCTTCTGCCAGACCCGGATTCCCACCGGTCGCACCGTTACGTTCTGTCCCTGGTGCGGCGAGCGACTGATCCCCCTCACCTGCAGCCGCTGCGGCACCGAGGTGGAATCCCAATGGCGCCACTGCATCACCTGCGGACTGCCGGTGCAGGACCCCTTCCGCACCGCCTGATCGCGCGCAGCCCATGCCCTCGCGTCCCGATCTCGTTTTCCTCTCCGGCGCCCGCACCGGGTTCGGTGGCTTCGGCGGAGCCCTCAAGGATCTCTCCGCCACCGATCTGGGCGCCGTCGCGGCAAACGCAGCGCTCGAACGCGCCGCTGTCGACCCGGCCGAAGTGAATCACGTCGTGGTGGGCAATGCGATGCAGACATCCGCCGACGCCGCGTACATCTCGCGCCACATTGGCCTGCGGGCCGGCTGCTCCATCGAGACGCCCGCGCTCACGGTCAATCGGCTCTGCGGCTCGGGCTTCGAGGCCATCGTCCAGGGCGCCCAGCAGATCCTGCTCGGCCAATCGGAGCTGGTGCTTGCCGCGGGAACCGAGTCGATGAGTCAGGCGCCGCACGTAGTCCGCGGAATCCGCTGGGGCACCCGGCTCGGCGTTTCGCTTCCGCTCGAGGATTTGCTCTGGCAGGGACTCACCGACCAGCACTGCGGCTGTCCCATGGGCATCACCGCGGAGAACCTCGCCGCGAAATACGGGATTACGCGCCAGGAGGTTGATGCCTACGCCCTGCGCAGCCAGCGGGCCGCCAAGGCGGCGTGGGAGAGCGGAGCGATGCGAGACGAGCTCTGTCCCGTTCCCCTGCCGAATCGCAAGACCAGGCAACCCGAGCCCTGGGCGGTCGACGAGCACATGCGGCCGGACACCACCGCCGAAGGGCTCGCGAAGCTCGCGCCCGTTTTCAAGCCCGACGGAGTCGTGACCGCGGGAAACTCTTCCGGCATCAGCGATGGTGCTGCTGCCTGCCTGGTTGCTTCGGCTGAGTTCGCCCAGCGGCGCGGTCTGCGCCCGCTCGGCCGGCTGCTGGCATGGGGCGTGGCGGGTGTCGATCCGACGATTATGGGAATCGGGCCCGCGCCGGCAGCCCGGCAGGCGCTCGAGCGCGCTGGTCTGACCCTGGCGCAGATGGATCGCGTCGAGGTGAACGAAGCCTTCGCGGCCCAGTACCTTGCCGTAGAAAAGGAGCTCGGTCTCGATCGCGCGAAGACCAATGTCGAGGGGGGTGCCGTCGCGCTCGGCCACCCGCTGGGCGCGAGCGGAGCCCGCATCACCGTGCATCTGCTGCACACCCTGCGGCGCCTCGGCAAGCGGTACGGGCTGGGAAGCGCCTGCATCGGGGGTGGCCAGGGAATCGCCCTGATCGTCGAAGCGCTGCCAGGATAGGAGGCCCCATGGAACTGCTGCTCGCCGCTCCGATCGCCCTGTTGCTGTACCTCTTCGCCAGCCTGCGAATCCTCAAGCAGTACGAGCGCGGCGTGGTCTTCTTCCTCGGGCGCTATACGGCCACCCGCGGGCCCGGCTTGATCTTCGTGCCGCGCGGCTTCGCTCAGATGAAACGGGTTTCCATGCGCATCGTCGCGATGGACATCCCGGCCCAGGACGTGATCACCCGCGACAACATCTCCGTCAAGGTCAATGCGGTTCTCTATTTCCGCGTGCTGGAGCCCTCGCTCGCGATCATCGAGATCCAGGATTACCTCTATGCGACCGGGCAGCTGGCACAGACCACGCTGCTCTCCGTGCTTGGCCAGGTTGAGCTGGACGAGCTGCTGGCCGATCGCAAGAAGGTCAATGAGATCCTGAAGCAGATCATCGACGAGCGCACCGACTTCTGGGGCATCGAGGTCTCGGCGGTCGAGATCAAGGACGTGTTGCTCCCGGATGGAATGCGCCGTGCCATTGCCCGGCAGGCCGAGGCCGAACGCGAGCGGCGCGCCAAGGTGATCAGCGCCCAGGGCGAGCTGCAGGCCTCCGAGACGCTGGCGCAGGCGGCTCGCATGCTGCAGAGCCAGCCGGCTTCCCTCCAGCTCCGTTACTTGCAGACCCTGACCGAGATTGCCGCCGAGAACAATTCTACCACGATCTTCCCGATCCCGATCGATCTCTTCAGGATCTTTTTCCAGCGCGCCGACGATGCCATGGCCGCGCCCCATCCCCTCACGGCTGCTCCCGCCCCGCTGCCGGCCGAAACGGCCACCGGCACGCTCGCGGGGGCCAGTCCCGAGGAGCAGTTGCGCCAGCTGAGGCTCGCGGCACGCCCCGAGCGAAAGCCTGAGTGAGATGGCGGATCTGACCCCGGGCCGTATCGACCGCGCCGCGCTCGAGCGCATCATGCAGCGCGCGGCCGAGCTGCAGGCCGCGGAGGCGGACGTCGGCGAGGGACTCACCTCGGAAGAAGTCCTTGCGCTGGGTCGCGACGTCGGCATCCCCGGACGCTACCTCCAGCAGGCAATGCTGGAGCAGGCCACCGCGAGCGTGGCACCGGCGGAGGCCGGCCTGACCGGCCGGCTGGTCGGACCGGCGGAAGTCACCGCGCATCGCGTGGTCCTGGGCGATCCGGAGGACGCGTCGCGCGCGCTGGTGTCCTGGTTCGACAGCAACGAACTCCTCGTGGTACTGCGCCAGCAGCCCGGGCGAGTCACCTTCGAGCCCCTCGGCGGGATGCAGGCCGCGCTGCGGCGGGGCAGCGCCGCGTTCAGCACCTCCAAGCCGAAATACATGCTGGCCCGCGCCACCCTCGTCACCGCCACCTTTACCAAGCTCGAGAGCGGCTACTGCCATGTCACGCTCACCGCCGACCTCCGCAAGGTCCGCGGCGGGTACCTCGGCGGAGCTGCCGCTGGGGGAGCATTCGGTCTGGCAGGCGCGGCAGTGGTCGCCACCATGACCCCGTTCTTGCTCTTCGCGCTCTCACCCATCGTGGTCGGTGGGGTCGCGGGCTGGTTCGCGCTCAAGGGGTTCCGGCCCGTGGCCGAGCGGGCGATGCTGGGGCTGGAGCGCGCGCTGGATTACCTGGAGCGCGGGGGCGTCAAGCCGGGCCACCAGATTCCGCCGCGCTCGGGCGGCTTGCTCGAGAGCCTGGCGGGCGAGCTCAGAAAAGTGATCGCACCCGCCAGCGAGCGGCGGCCCCGGTGACCATTCGCACGGTCGGGGTGCTGGGTTGCGGGCTGATGGGGAGCGGCATAGCCCAGGTGAGCGCCGCAGCGGGCTACGATGTCACCGTGCGTGACTTGGACGAAGCTCTCCTGGCCCGCGGCCGGGCGGCTATCACGGGCTCGCTGGCAAAGTTCGTGGAGAAGGGCAAGCTCGAGGCGAGGGCACGGGATGCCGCGCTGGGGCGGCTGCGCTACACGACCGCGCTCGAGGACCTGCAGGGCTGCGACCTCATCATCGAGGCCGTCACGGAGGACCTCGAGCTCAAGACGCAGCTCTGGACCGCGCTCGACCGGCTCTGCCCTCCGCAGGCCCTCTTCGCCTCCAACACCTCGAGCCTCTCCATCATGGCGATGGCGCGGGTAACGGGACGGCCCGACCGGTTTCTGGGACTGCATTTCTTCAATCCGGTTCCCTTGATGCCTCTGGTCGAGGTGGTCCGCACCGTCGCGACCGCTCCTGAGCCGCTCGCGCTGGCCGTGGATTTCGTGGGGCGACTGGGCAAGCAGCCAATCCTGGCCAGGGATTCCGCCGGATTCATTGTGAATCTGCTGCTGATCCCCTATCTGCTGGATGCCGTGCGCGCGGTCGAGCGCGGGGTCGCCACGGTGCAGGACATCGATGCCGGCATGAAGCTCGGCTGCGGCCATCCCATGGGCCCGCTCACGCTGCTCGATTTCGTTGGGCTCGATACCTCCCTTAAGGTCGGAGAGATCCTCTACGAGGAGTTCCGCGAGCCGCGCTACGCGCCTCCGCCTCTCCTCAAGCGAATGGTGCTGGCCGGCTGGTTCGGGAAGAAAAGCGGCAAGGGGTTCTACGATTACTCGGTCGATCCGCCGGCGGTGACGCGGCTATGATCAGGTCCCGCGTCACCGGTCGCTGGTCACTGGCCGCTTTGCTCCTGCTCTCTTGCCGCGCCACCACCACCCGGCCCAGCTTCACGCCCTTCCCCAGCGCCAGCTCGGCCGAGGTGGAGCTGGAGATACCAGAGGCCACGCGGGCCCTGGCGGAAGCGCTCGCGAGGGACAGTGTCTCGCTAGCGACCATCGAAGAAGCCGACGGGTACATCGATTCGGGGTGGCTGGATGCGGTGACCCTGGAGCGGACCGGCAAGCGTCCGCTGGGTAGCGACGTGGTGCGGGTGCGCGCCTGGGTCAATCCCGCCAAGCAATTCTGGAGCGAGCTGGTGGTGGAAGCGACCTACCGGCCCCTGGAGGATCCCTCCCGGCCGTGGCGGGAGCTCGACGTGATGCTACCGCTGGATCACCCGCTGCAGCGGCGGCTTGCGGGCTCGCTGCGCAGGCTGATCGAGCAGTACGGAGACGCCGACGCGCTCAAGGCGCTGAACCAGCCGAAGCCGGCGGCGATCAAGTCGGATACAGGTAATGTGAAGAAGGACACGACGAAAGTGCGGCGAGATACCGTCCCCTGATCACACTACATACGCTTTAACCCACTCCTCCAGCAACCCCAGATCCACTCGCGTATCACGGCAGGGCCCGCTCGGCAGGGTAAGTGTCAACCCGAGCACCGGCACCTTGCCGGCCACGTCATGCAGCCCGCTCACCATGTCGCGCTCGCACGCCACCGCCACCACCGCCCGGGGGCGCCGCTCGCGGATCACTCGGCGCGCCAGCTGGCCCCGGGTCGCCACGAAGACGGGAATCTGATATCTGCCCGCTACCCGCAGTACGCCCTCGAGAATGTCCTTGGCAAGGCAACGCGGGATCAGCAGCAAGAGCTCTCCTCGGGACACTTTCCGTTTGCGGGAGAGTGCCAGCGCGTCATAGACCTTCACCGCCGCGTTCTCGACCCAGTCGCGGCGTCTAAACCGGTCGGCCAGCCGGGAAGTCCGCCGCATCAGGAAGAGCAGCGGGCCCCGTTCCGCCAGACGCTCGGGAAGCAACGGGGTTCCGGTCGCATAGGAAGCCGCCAGCAGCCCCCACCAGAGCAACAGCAACCCCGTGGAGATGCCGATGCCCCAGCCGAGTAGCTGGGGAAGCGCTGCCGCCAGCAGCGCGAGTCGAGGGGCCAGTAGGAGCAGCACCAGAGCGGCGATGCCAGCGCTCCCCACGATCCAAAGTGCCGACCAGCCAAAGAACAGCCTGGGGGCGGCGTCGAAGCTCCCCCCCCCGGGAAGCGGACTGCCGTCCCATTCATCCCACTCGTGTCCCAGCCGGCGATCGACGTCCAAGTGGATCAGCTCCGGCCGCTCCGATGCTTCTGCCATGGCTTTATTATACCCCCATGACGGCCCCGCAGAGCGCCCCACCTTCGGCCGCCTCGTGGCTCCCCCCGCTCCCCGATCTCAACGGCGTCGGACGGACCGACTTTCGTGCCCGCGCCGCATACTCCGAAGCCGCCGGCATCTACCGCATCATGCCGGCCGCGGTCGCCATGCCCTCGACCACGGCGGCCCTGCGCGATCTGGTGCTCTGGGCTGCGCACCGCCGGGTTCCTCTCGTGCCGCGCGGCGCCGGAAGCGGGATGGCCGGTGGCAATCTGGGGCGTGGCGTGATCGTGGACCTGACCACGCTTGATGGGTGTCCGGTCGAGGTCCATCCCGAAGTCCGTCGCGCGTATACCGGCGCCGGCGTGACTTTGCGGGACCTCACGGCGGAGGCCGCGCGCTTCGGTTTGCGACTCCCCCCCGATCCCTCCAGCGCGCGCTTCGCCACATTGGGCGGAATGGTTTCGACCAACGCCGCGGGGCCTCGCTCCGTGCAAAGCGGCAGCGCCCGGGGCTGGGTGGAAGCGCTCGACCTGATCACCGCGGATGGTGAGTCACTCACGCTACGCCGCGGTGCCGCGCCGCGCCCCGTCGCCGCGGTCGAGCGCTTTGCCCGCACCGCGGAGCCCGCGCTTCGCGCAGCGCGCGAGGCCATTCTTGCCCGCTTCCCCCGGACCCGAAAAAACTCCTCAGGATATGCACTCGACCGCTGGCTCGCGACGGGCGACCTGCTCGATCTCGTGATCGGCTCGGAAGGCACCCTGGCATTCGTCACCGGAATCGAATGGAGGTTGGTGCCCTCGCCGTCCTGCTATGGTGGAGTGCGTGCGGCCCTTCGCGACATTCATGCTCTCGGCGATATCGTGCTGCTGCTCGACGCGCTGGACCCCTCGGCGGTCGAGTACCTGGACGCTACTTTTCTGCGCTTCGTCGGCGAAGGGCAGGGCGCCGCCGGCTTGTTGCTGGTGGAGTTCGAGGCCGATGACCCCGGTACCCTGGAGCATCGGCTTCGCCAGGCCCACGAGATTCTGGAGCCTCACGCGCTCGAGCTGCTCCAAGCTTCCGAACGCCGCGCCCTGGAGGACCTCTGGTCCATCCGTCACGCGGCGAGCCCGATCCTCGCGGGGCTGGGGCAGAGCCACCGCTCACTCCAGGTCATCGAGGATGCCTGCGTCCCGCCCGAGGCCATCGGGCGTTACGTCGCGGCCGTGCGCCAGGCGGGGGAGCGGCACGCCGTGGAACTGGTGATCTTCGGGCACGCGGGAGATGGCAATCTCCACGTGAATCTGCAGCCCGATGTCTCGCTACCCGGATGGGAGCGCCGGGTCGCGGCCATTTTCGCCGAGATGACGGCGGTGGTGGCGAAGCTGGGCGGGACCCTGAGTGGCGAGCACGGAGATGGCCGTTTGCGCGCGCGCGCGCTCGAAGCGGTCTATGGCCCCGAGATCGTGGGACTCTTCCGGCTGGTCAAGGAAGCGTTCGACCCCGTGGGTATTCTCAATCCGGGCGTGAAGGTGCCCTCGGAGGAGGATCGCCCCTTTTCGTCCTTGAAAGTTGGCGCCGCGGCGATCCGGCTTCCGGACGACATCGAAGCGGGCCTTCGCGAAATCGAGCGCTCCGCCGGATATTCCGTGAGTAGATTGGAGCTTGCCGATGCGCCAATACCTTGAGCTGCTCCGCCACGTTCTCGAGCAGGGTCGTCCCAAGGACGACCGCACGGGCACCGGTACCCTCAGCGTCTTCGGCTGGCAGATGCGCTGCGATCTGGCCGACTGTTTCCCGCTGATTACCACCAAGCGCGTGCACCTCAAGTCCATCATCCACGAGCTGCTCTGGTTTCTGCGGGGAGAAACCAACGTCAAGACCCTCAATGCAGCTGGAGTTTCAATCTGGGACAAGTGGGCAAACCCGGAAGGCGATTTGGGGCCTATATATGGATACCAGTGGCGCTCCTGGCCCACCGCTGACGGTCGGCACATCGACCAGATCGCCGAGGTAATCAGCCAGATCCGGACCGCGCCCCACTCTCGCCGCATGCTCGTAAACGCCTGGAATGTCGGCGAGGTGCCGAAGATGGCGCTTGCCCCCTGCCACGCGTTGTTCCAGTTCTATGTGCTCGACGGCAAGCTTTCCTGCCAGCTCTACCAGCGCAGCGCCGACGTGTTTCTTGGGGTGCCGTTCAACCTCGCGTCCTATGCCCTGCTTACTGTCATGATGGCGCAGGTCACCGGGCTGGCTCCTGGAGAGTTCATCCACACCTTCGGCGATGCCCACCTCTACCTGAACCACCTCGATCAGGCGCGGGAGCAGCTCTCCCGTGAGCCCAGGCAACTGCCGGTGCTTCGTCTCAATCCCGCGGTCCGTGAGCTCGAGCAGTACCGCTTCGAGGATTTCACGTTGGAGTCCTACGACCCCCATCCCGCCATCCGGGCGCCGGTGGCGGTGTGATCGTCTCGCTGGTCGTTGCCATGGCGGAGAACCATGTCATCGGACGCGGCGGGGGCCTGCCCTGGCACCTCCCCAAGGATCTCCAGTACTTCAAGCGGCTCACGGTGGATCACACGGTGATCATGGGGCGGAAGACCTTCGAGGAAATCAAGCAGCCCCTGGCCAACCGGCGGAATGTGGTGATCTCGCGCGATCCCACCTTCCAGCCCCGCGGCGTGACGGTGGTGCCCTCGCTGGAGGAAGCGCTTGCTCTGGGCGCGACGGAAACCGAGATCTTTGTCATCGGTGGGGGCGAGATCTTCCGCCTCGCGCTGCCCCGAGCGGACCAGCTCTATCTAACGCTCGTGCATGCGAAAGTGGAGGGCGACACCGTCTTCCCTCCCTTCGATCTCGCCACCTGGGCACTGGAAGAGGAAGCGCACCATCCCGCCGACGAGAAGCATGCCTACGCGTTCTCATTTCGGCGATATCGCCGGATTCGTCACTAAAACTATTGTGCCGCTTCGCGTTTTTCCTTACCTTAGGTCAAGCGAATTCATCAAGGAGATCCGTTGGCGGTTCGAATAGGGTTCGCCTATAACCAGAAACCAACGCTGCCGGCGCCCAAGAAAGCCGGCGATTCCGCCGTCCCCTCACTCGGTCATGTTCCCTCGAGCCGGGTGCTTCGTCCCGATCTTTCCCAACCCGATCTCTATGCCGAGTGGGATGAGCCCGAGACCATCGAGGCCGTCGCCGGCGCGCTCTCCTCGCTCGGTGAGGTGATCCGGCTGGAGGCCAATCAGGACTTCCCTCGCCGGGTCCTGGACGCCAAGCCCGACTTCGTTTTTAACATCGCGGAAGGGCTGCACGGGGTGAATCGAGAGAGTCATGTCCCCGCGATCTGTGAATTCCTGGGGATTCCTTACCACGCCTCCGATCCGCTCAGTCTGGCGCTCACCCTCCACAAGGGGCGCGCCAAGGAGATCATGGCCTACTACGGGGTGCCTACCGCTCCCTTCGTGGTCGCCAATACCCGGGCCGATGCGCGCAGCGTCAACCTGCCCTTTCCGCTCTTTGCCAAGCCGGCGCTCGAGGGTTCGGGCAAGGGAATCACCGAGAAGTCCCTCTGCCCCAACCGGGCAAAGCTGCTGCAGGAAGTGGGAGAGCTGCTCGATACCTATCAGGAGCCGGTGCTGATCGAAAGCTGGCTACCTGGCCAGGAATTCACTGTCGGAATTCTCGGTAACGGCAAAGAAGCGCGCTGCCTTCCGTTGGTCAGCATGCGCTGGGACGCGCTGCCCCTCGGCGCCAAGCCAATCTACGGCTACGAGGCCAAGTGGCTCTGGGATACTCCGGACCACCCCCTCGATCTCTTCGAATGCCCCGCCAATGTCCCCAAGGAGTTGGCTCGCGATGTGAGGTCTGCCGCGCTCAGCGCCTATCGCGTGCTGGGGTGCCGCGACTGGTGCCGCGTGGACGTGCGCTGTGACGCCGCCGGCCGTCCCATGGTCGTGGAGCTCAATCCGCTCCCGGGCATCCTTCCCAACCCCCAGGACAACTCTTGCTTCCCCAAGGCCGCTCGCGCAGCCGGGATGTCCTATGACGGCCTGATCCAGGCGGTGGCCGACATCGCTTGGCGCAGGATCAGCGGACAGGCCCTGCTCAAGCGCAAGCGGGCCGCCGCGTGAAGCTCGGAATCCTGTTCGATGGCGGCAGCAATGACTGGGACCAGAAGGACGTCGCCGCGGTCCTCGCGAACGCCAACGAGGTCCAGGCGGAGCTGCGCCGAGCCGGCCATGACACCAGCCTCATCCCGGTGCACCTGGGCGACGTGGCCTGGCTCCGCCGGGTCCAGCGCCACGACCTGATTTTCAATCTCTGCGAGGGCGTCAACGGCTACGCCCGCTATGAGGATTTTGCCGTGGCGGCGCTCGAGCTCAGCCGGGTGCCCTTCACGGGCTGCCCCGCGTGGCCGGTCACTATCTGCCACCGCAAGCACATCGCCAACACGCTGCTTGCCGCCGCGGGCGTCGCGGTCCCCACCTTCATGCTGGCACGCGGCATCACGCCACCCGCCGGGCTCCGCTACCCCGTGATCGTCAAACCCTCGGGTGAGGACGCCAGCGTCGGGATCGACACGGGCGCGGTTTGCGCCACCCGGAAGGCGCTGCGCGATCGGCTGGCCCGTACGCTGGAGCAGTGGAACGAGGTGCTGATTCAGGAGTACGTCGCGGGCCGCGAGGTGAACGTCGGCTTCATCGGGCGGGACCTGCTGCCCATTTCCGAGATCAACTTCGACCGGATGCCGCAGGGCAGCTGGCCCATCGTCACCTATGCCGCCAAGTGGAATGCCGGGAGCGCGGAAGACCTCGGTACCGAGCCCGTTTGCCCCGCCGAGCTTAACCCCGAGCTGACTCGCCGGGTGACCCAAGCGGCCCGGCAGGCCTGGGAGACGCTCGCGGGTTCACAGGGCTATGGACGGGTGGACCTGCGCATCACCGAATCCGGTGAGGTCTACGTCCTCGAGGTCAATCCCAATCCCGATCTGAGCAGCGATGCGGGGCTGAACCGCATGGCGCAGGCCCGCGGCTGGCAGTACGGGGAGCTCATTCTGCGCGTCGTCGAGGAGGCGCTGCACCGCTACGAGAGCGCCCGCGCCGCCGAGGCCATCACCCAGAACGTGCCGGCATGAAGGCTACGCTCCTCTCGCCCGTCATCCGGGCGCTGGCCGACTGGGACCGCCCACGCGTCGAGGCCATGACCCGGGACTGCGGAATGTTCCAGCCCGAAGAGGTCCTGGTGGCCCTTGAGGTCTTCGATGCGGCCCTTGGCATCGGCCGGAAGCGCGATCCGGACTATGAGACCGCCGGAATCGAGTTCGACGGCGCTCTGGCGGGCTGGATCTGCTGGGGGCCCACACCCTGTACGCTCGGCACCTTCGACCTCTACTGGATCGTGGTGGCCCCCGAATGGCATGGCCAGGGAGTCGGTCGTGCTCTGGTGGCGGAGATGGAGCGGCGGATCGCGGGGCGCGCCCGGCTGGTGGTGGTCGAAACCGCCGGTCGGGCCGACTACGCCTCGACGCGTGCATTCTACGAACGGCTGGAGTATCGAGTCGCCTCCCGGATCGCGGATTACTACGCGCCGGGGGATGATCTGGTGACGTACATGAAAAGGATGGAGGATTCAGGATTGCGGAATGGGGGAACCGCCTTCCCTCAATCCTCAACCCTCAATCCTCAATCTTGAGGATCCCGATGTCCACCTGGCAGGAAGTTCTCAAACAACGTTCCATCACCAGCATCGACGCGCTCGCCGAGCGATTCGGGCCCGAACACTTTCCACCCGCCCACCGGGAGCGGCTCCGCCAGGCCATCGACAACTTCGAGTTCCGGATCTCCCCGCCGATGGTGGACCTCATCCGCTCCCCGGATGACCCCATCTGGCGCCAGTACATCCCGACGATTCAGGAGCTCGAAGTCGTCGATGGAATCGTGGACTCGCTCTCGGAAGACCGCGACAGCCCGGTTCCCAACATCACCCATCGCTATCCCGATCGGGCGCTCTTCCTGGTGTCGCCGGTGTGCGCCAGCTACTGCCGCTTCTGCACCCGCCGGCGCAAAGTAGGAGACCCTGAGAAGATTCCGATGTCCCAGTTCGAGTCCGCCTTTCAGTACCTCGAGGCGCATAGCGAAATCCGCGATGTGATCATGTCCGGGGGCGATCCTCTGATGCTCTCCGATCGCCGGCTCGAGACGATCCTCGCCCGGCTCCGCTCCATCAAGCACATCGAGATCATCCGGATCGGCAGCCGCGTCCCCTGTCACCTTCCCGAGCGGATCACTCCGGAGCTCTGCGACACGCTGCGGCGCTTCCACCCCCTGTTTCTCAACACCCACTTCAACCACCCGGACGAACTCACGCCCGCGGCGGTGCACTGCCTCGGCATGCTCGCCGACGCGGGCATCCCGCTGGGCTGCCAGACGGTCCTGCTTAAGGGAGTGAACGACACCCCCGAGGTGATGGTGAAACTGATGCAGCGGCTGCTGATGGCGCGCGTGCGGCCCTACTACATCTATATGGCCGACCAGGTCGCCGGCGCCGAACATTTCCGCACCACGGTGGAGACGGGGCTCAAGATCATGAAGGCGCTGCGCGGCTGGACCAGCGGGCTCGCCAATCCCCACTTTGTGATCGATGCGCCCGGGGGCGGTGGCAAGGTGCCGCTGCTGCCGGAGTATGTCGAGAGCATCAGTGAGGACGAGGTGGTGTTCCGGAACTTCAAAGGGCAGCGCTACGTCTATCGCCAGCCGCGCGAGCCGGCCGGGCCGCGCAAGCACATGTCGGATCCCGAGTACCTCTTCGAGCCCGTGCTCGATCTTCCCGTGCGCAACAAGCGGAAGCCCGCCAAGCGGAAATCGGCCTGAGCTAGACCCGATCCCGCCGCTGCCGCGCGGTCGGCTCGG
>CAZYPO010000024.1:29252-40184 GCA_964649225.1 uncultured Gemmatimonas sp.
GCGGAAATCGGCCTGAGCTAGACCCGATCCCGCCGCTGCCGCGCGGTCGGCTCGGCCTCCGCGTCAGCGCCGTCGCGGTGGCCTCCGTGCGCGCGCGCGGTCGTGGAGGTCGCGCCACACCTAGTCGGACCCGGTCACCACCGGTTCGGAGATTCCCCCCGACAGCGGACCTCGCCACAGCCCTCCCGGGCTCTCGCTGCAGGGCACTGCGTGCCCCGAGGCGTTGTCCTTAGAAGAGTTAGCCTGCATACGGCCAAATACTGTATAGTACTTGATCGTATATCTCATTGAAGGCATGGCAGTTGCAATTCATTAATAACGATAATGCGACGGTTGTGAAAACCGTCGATCAGCCAGGAGAATAACCCATGCGCCGCCCTCGCTATTTCCTCTACTCGATCCTCGGCGTGGTCATTGCCGCCTCGGACTGAACGCTGGAGCCAGTCGACCTGTTTCCGCTTTGAGGGGTGTTCGATGAATCAAGTCAAGCCGGGCTCATCGTCGCTCCTCGCCGACCCGGAGCAGCCTGCCGCTCGCGAAACGCTCCTGAACGGGCGCGCTCACGATATTGCGGGCCGGCTCGAAGCGGCGGCGGCGTGTTACGAGCAGGCGGCGCGCGATGCCGAGCTGGCCGGGGAGCATGACCTTCTGGTGGAAGCCCTGCGCCGGCTCGGCGTCGTGCGCCACCGATGCGAGGACCCGGCCCGGGCACGTGAGCTGTGTGCGCGGAGTTATCGTGAGGCTGTGGTGCTCGGAGACCTCATCCTGGCGGGCGAGGCGCTCAACGCCCTGGCCGGGTTCGAGTTCGAGGCGGGGCAGCTGGCCGCGGCGAGGAGCGGGTATCTCAACGCACTCGGGTTGGCCGGTTCCTCCCCCGCGCTGCTTGGCCGCATCGAGCAGAACCTCGGCATAATCGACAGCGTGCAGGGCGAGCATGACGGAGCCGTCGTGCATTATCGCCGTGCTCTGGAAGCCTTCCGTCAAATCGGTGACGAGGGTGGCTGCGCCATTGCCAATCACAATCTCGGAGTCACCGCGAGCCGCCGTGGCGATCTGGAGGAAGCCGAGCGCTCCCTCACCAAGAGCGCCGTGATCGCCACCCAGCTGGGCGACTGCTACCTGCGTGGTCTTTGCGAGCTGCACCGCGCGGACGTCTCCCACGCTCGGCAACTGTACGGCGACGCGCTCACCCGCGCCGAGACCGCGCTGGACACCTTCGAGCGCCTGGGGGACCGCCGGGCGATCTCCGCGGCCTACCGCGTCATCGGAAAGGTGTTGCGGGATAGCGGGCGGCTTGCCTTGGCGGAGGATCGCCTGCGTACGGCGATGAGTCTTGCGGTGGACAGCCAATGGGTGCTGGGCCGTGCGGAAGCTTCGCGCGAGCTTGGCCGGCTGTATCAGGGTAGCGGCAGAAAACAGGAAGCGCTCGCTCTGTTCCGGGAATCCTACGATCTGTTCGGGCGCCTGGCTGCCCGCGTGGACATTCGGGACCTCGCCCAGCGGATTACCGAACTGGCAGCATAGCTCACCCCCAGCCTTGATGGCCTCGGTCGCCGCCGCCTGATCGCGAGGGGTCTCCGGGCGTCTCTCCTCCCGGCTAGTGCGGGGCCATTTTGTTAAATTACCGATCATGCCCCAATCGCCGGCCGGGACTCCGGTCGTCCGCTGCATCCGCCGACTCTTCTTCTCGTGACCGACGCAGCCGCACCTGCACCGGCTGCCAAGGGACGCTCCGGACGCACGGGCGCCCTCCGCTGGCTCGATCATCCCGCACGCATCACCGCACTCGCCCTCGTCGCGGGGTGGTTCGCGATTTTCTTCACCGCCAAGGGAGCGCTCTGGCTGGGCATCGGGCTCGCGCTGGCCACCACCGGCGCCGGATTCCTCGCCATGCGGCGGGGCGACGTGCAGAGCCGCCTGCGCCGAGAGCAGATGCAGGCCGCGATCGCGGCGGCGGCGGCCCGGAATCGTGAGCTCGATCTGCTGCGGCGGCTCGGCTCCACCCTGCTCGCCGTGCGCAGCAGCGGCGAGCTGCTCGAAGCGGTGGTCTCGCTCGCGGGTAACCTGCTCCAGGTGCAAGGCTCCGCCATCCTGGTGATGGCGGAGGAGGGCCGCTTCCTCCGGGTGGCGGCTGGGTCCGGGCTGATGCGGCCGGTGGCGGGCAGTCTGGTGCCGGTGGAACGTTCGCTGGCGGGCTGGACCGTATTGAACGATCAGCCGCTCATCTGCGACAACATGGAGAACGACCCGCGCAATTTCCCGGTGGACACCATGCCGCCCGATCTGCAGCGCGCGCTTTGTGTCCCGCTCCGCTCCTCGGGGGTGGTGATCGGTGCCGCCTGCGGTTACAACCGGCTCGATGGCCAGCCGTTCAACGATCACGACCAGGTGCTGCTTTCGGCCCTCGCCGAGCAGGTCGCGGTGGGGCTCGACCGGGCCTTCATGCTGGAGGAGACCCGGCGCAATGAGCGCGAGCTGGCGGAGAAGAATCGTGAGCTGATCCGCGCGACCAAGATGAAGAACGAATTCCTGGCCAACATGTCCCACGAGTTTCGGACTCCCCTCAACGCCATCATCGGCTTTTCGGAGTTACTGCTCTCGCCGGAGCTGGGCAGCCTCGACCCTCAGCAGCGCGACTTCCTGGAGTCCATCGCCCGGAACGGCCGCCATCTGCTCGGCCTGATCAACAACGTGCTCGACCTCTCCAAGATCGAGGCGGGCCGGATGACTGTGCACCTGACCCGTCTGGACCTGCGCGAATCCATTCGTGGCGCCGTCACCGATACGGCCAGTCTGCGCATGGCCAAACAGCAGACCTGCACCGTCGAGGAAAGTCCGGAGGGGCTGGAAGTGGTCGCCGATCACGTCCGGGTGCGGCAGATCCTCTTCAATCTGCTCTCCAACGCCTCGAAGTTCACGCCCGAGGAGGGCAGCATCAGCCTGTCCGCGGTGCGCACACCAGTGCCGTTGCCGATGCCTGGCGATCGCAAGGGTGAAAGTCCCCGGCTCATCTCCCGCGATGCGGTCTGGGTTTCCGTGCGGGACAGCGGCATCGGAATCCGCTCCGAAGATTCCGACAAGCTTTTCAAGGTGTTCAGCCAGGTCGACAGCTCCACGAGCCGGCAGCAGCAGGGCACCGGACTGGGCCTGGCCCTCTGCAAGCAGTTCGTGGAGATGCACGGCGGGGCCATCGGGGCCGAGTCGATCTTCGGCGAAGGGAGCACCTTCTGGTTCATCCTGCCCGTGGAAGGCCCCATCCGGCAGCCGCAATAAGGCTGTAGTACATTCCCCCATGCTTCGCGCCTGGCTCTCCCGCCTGGTTTCCGCCAGCTCGATCGTGATGATCGGGATGGGAGGTGGCAGCCTGCCCGTGCTCGATGGGCTGCTCTTCCACAGTCGGGGACTCGCCCCGGAGACCGCCAGCGCGCACTTTGAAGCCACCAGCGCATGCCACGCTGATGGCTGTGCCATCAGGTCGACGGCCCATCAGCCTCGCTTCGCACCGGCGGTCGGCGCTCTCGATCGGCTTGAGTCGAGCCCCGAACTCGCCTATTCGGCGCGGAGCCTCCCGGCGCTGCTTTCGAAAGCCCCTTCCGGACAACCTCTCTCCAGGGCACCTCCTCGCTTCGGCTGACACCGGCAGTTTTCACGTTTCTCGGTTCAACCGAAGGAGGATTCATGCGAACACTGCTCACCGCGGTGACTGTCGGACTGCTCGCCACGACCGCAGCCGTGGCCCAGCGACCGGACAGCACCCGTGCCGATAGCCTGGCACGCGCCCGTGCGGATTCGATCCGCCGGGTGCGGGAGTCCAAGACGCTGGACTCCCTGACCACGGTGATCCGTTCGCTGCAGGCGCGGATGGATAGTCTGGCTCGTGGCGGAGGGGAGGCGACTCCGCCGGTTGGGCAGCAGCCGCAGGTGTCGCAGGCCCAGCCGGTGCGCACGGTGGGAGCGTACATGAATATCGGCTTCGATGGACTGGCGGACTTCGGGTGGTCTAGCGAGCCAAACGTCGGCTCGCTCCAGCAGGGCGATCACGATCCTCAGGTGCGCGGCTTCACGATCCCCAACGTCGAAATCTCGCTGGACGGGGCCGTGGATCCCTACTTCAAAGGGTTCGCTAACATCGTCTACAAACTGGATACGAGTGCGGAAACGGGCGTCGAATTGGAAGAGGCGTATTTCCTGACCACATCCCTACGCTGGAATCTACAGCTAAGGGGTGGGCAGTTTTTCACGGAGTTTGGCCGCCAGAATCTGCAGCACCCGCACGCCTGGTCTTTCGTGGACCAGCCGCTGGTGCTCAATCGGATGTTCGGGCCGGATGGACTGCGGAGCCAAGGGGCGAGGCTCTCTTGGCTCGTGCCGACGCGGTGGTATATCGAGGCCATGGTCAGCGTTCTCAACAGCGCCGGCGGGACGACGTCCAGCTTCCGCTCGGATGAGTCATCAGAGATCCATGGGGGAGTGCCGATAGCGCGCGCGGTGCGCGGGCTAGAAGACCTCCTCATCGTCCCGCGGATCACGGCGTCGGTCGACGTCTCTAGTACCCAAACGCTCCTCTTTGGGGCATCGGCGGCGTTCGGCCCGAATAATTCCGGGTCTGATGCCCGAACCCAGATCTACGGCGCCGATCTGTACTGGAAATGGAAGTCCACGACGGCAAGCGCGGGCTTCCCCTTCGTCTCGTGGCAGACCGAGGCGCTCTTCCGGCGCTATGACGCGGCGGCGCGCCCGTCGGCCGATGATCCGTCGGTCACCTTGCCCGCGGAACGACTCAAAGACCGGGGGGTCTACTCGCAGTTCTTGTGGGGAATCAGGCCACGCATCGTGGCAGGGTTGCGCGGGGACTTCGTCAGCGGCAGCAATGCCGCCTTCGACGCGGAACTACGCGCTGAACGATATCGCGTGTCGCCGAACCTGACCTGGTATCCCACCGAGTTCTCGAAGTTGCGGTTGCAATACAACTACGATCACCGCAAGGGACTCGGTATCGACCATTCGCTGTGGTTGCAGTTCGAGTTCATACTCGGCGCCCACGCAGCACACAAATTCTAGAGGCAAACGGTATTCACATGCAGACCATTGGCATACTCAGGATGGCAGCCTCCGCGCTGATCGCCGTTTCCGGCATCGGCGCGTCGGCGCCCAAGAAGCTCAGCGTCGTGGCGACGACGCCCGATCTGGCGGCGCTCGCCAGGGAAATCGGCGGCGACGCCGTCGTAGTCACGGCGCTGGCCAAACCCACGGAAGACCCGCATTTCGTGGATGCAAAACCCAGCCACCTCGTCACCCTCAACCGTGCCGATGTGCTGATCGAAGGAGGGGCAGAGCTGGAGCTTGGCTGGCTGCCGCCCTTGCTCGACAATGCGCGCAACGGCAAGATCGCCGCCGGCGCACCCGGCCGTATCGTGGCGTCACAGGGCATCAGGATGCTGGAAGTGCCCGCGACGTTCGATCGTTCCAAAGGCGATGTACACTCGCTGGGCAATCCGCATTTCCTGCTCGACCCTCTCGACGCCAAGATCGTCGCCGCAAACATCGCCGACCATTTCGCGCAGGTCGCTCCGGCTTCGGCGGAGCTGTTCAAGGCCAACCTCACGCGCTTTGACGCCAGGGTCGATCGGGAGCTGGTGGAGTGGCAAAAGCTGCTTGCGCCTTATCGCGGCTCGAGGATCGTGACCTATCACAAAGACTTCGTGTATTTCGCAGAGCGTTTCAACCTGGCGATCGTCGGAGAGCTCGAGCCAAAGCCGGGCATCGCCCCGTCCCCTGCCCATCTGGCCAAGGTCATCAGCGCGATGCAAGCGACCAAGGCGCGGGTGGTCCTGGTCCAGCCCTATCAGAATCGCAGAACGGCGGAAACCGTGGCGCGGCAGACCGGTGCGGTGGTGCTCGACATGCCCCAGCAGCCCGGCGCCATTCCGAATACCACCACGTACTTCGATGTGATGGATCACCTGGTGCAGACCCTCGCGGTCGCTTTGGAGGCGAAGCCATGAATCCGGGGGATTTCCAGGTCGCATGGGAGATCATGAAGTGGCCCCTGGCGGCGTGCCTGATCCTGCCGCCGCTCCTGGTGTATCTCGGGCTGCATGTGGTGAAACGCGAGGTGATTTTCGTGGACCTGGCGCTCGCCCAGGTGGCGACGCTGGGCACCTGCGTGGCCCTTCTGCTCGGCCACCATTTCAATGATCGTATCACGTTCTGGATTTCCCTTGGCGTGACGTTCCTGGGCGCGGCGTTCTTCAGTTGGTCGCGCGCCAGCCGGAGACGCAACGTCCCGCAGGAGGCGGTCATCGGCATCACCTTCGTCGTGGCCGCCGCGGGAGTGATTCTGTTGCTGAGCCGGGTGGCGGGTGGGAAAGAGGAGCTCGAGCACTTGTTGACGGGCGACATTCTGAACGTCACCAAGGGGGATGTCGGCCAGCGCGCGGCAATCTTCGCAGTATTGGCGGCATTCTATGGTGCATTTCACCGGCGTTTCGCGCTGATCTCGTCCGATCCTGAACAAGCCGAAGCACACGGGGTGAAGGTGCGCTTGTGGGATTTCCTCTTCTACGCGGCGTTCGCTCTGGTCGTCGTCAGTTTTGTTCGCTTGGCGGGGGTCCTGCTGACGTTTGCGTATCTGATCGTGCCCGCCGTCTGCGGGGTGATGCTGGCCAAGCGATGGCTGAGGCAGTTGGCCATCGGGTGGGTGATCGCGGCCGCGGCGAGCTTGCTTGGACTCTGGGCTTCGTATCGCCTGGATTTGCCGACGGGGGCCGCGATTGTGGTCGTGTGCGGGGTGCTCTTGGTTATCGTGAGCATCGTCGCCTCAGTGCGACGGGCCTGACCGGGGCGGACGTCAGCGCACCGGCGTCCGCTCCCGAGTTCCGGGGCTGCCCAATGCCGATCCCCGCCGCAGCAGCTCCAGATGCGGCGCCAGCACGTCCGCGAATAGCCGCGCGATGGCCGCCGCGCTCCGGCTCGAATCGAAGCCCTCGCTCCGGACGCCCAGCGTCCCCATCGTGCGCCCGGCCACGCGGAGCGGCACGAGCACTTCCACCAGTCGATCCAGGTTGCGGAGCTGCCACTCCCGCTCTCCGTCGAGCACCGCCGCTCCCTCGAAATCCTCGATCCGCATCGACGCCAAATCCGCCAGCGGACGCGGCGCCGCGGGGTCGATGGCGATCAGCTCGTCCTCGCCCCGGCGCAAGTGAATTGAGATGCCCTGGTGCGGCAGCAACCGCCCGAGCTCCACAGCGAACCCGGCCAGTCCTTCTCCCAGGTGCGCGGTTCCCGCCAGGATGTCCGCGGCCCGGCTGAGCGGAAAGTCGGGCAAAGCGGCGGGCTCGCCGACCACCTCCGGCTCCGACGCGCGCAGGCCGGCCACCCGAGGCGCCAGGATCAATCCCGCCAGCGCGAGCAGGTCTTCATCATCGGGCCGATAGGCGTCGCGAGCGACGCTGCCCAGCAGGAGATAACCCGCCGTCGCTCCCCCCACTTCGAGCCTCGTTCCCAGCACCGAGCGCGCAGCGTGCGCCGGGCCGGGGCCGCTTCCCAGGGTCCACCCGACTTCGGGTTCGAGCTCCGCCAGATCTTCCAGCAACAGGGTCCGCTCGCCCCCAAAGCGCGCCACGAGCTGGGCGAACGGCTCTGCTCCGCTTCCTGCCGTGCTCCAGCGGCGGCGGGGCGCGCTGCCACCCAGAGGCACAAACGCGCCGTCCGCGGCGCCCGGAACCAAAATCTCGAGCCGGTCGTGAGGCAACAGGGCATAGAGAATCCCGCTGACCCGGCGCACCAGGTCCGCTCCGCTCACCGACTCGCACGCCGCGCGCGCCAGGAATTCCGGCAGCTCCTCCCGCGCGATGAGTGGCTCGAGCGCTGGATGCGTCGCGGCTGAGGGCGTGGCCCGGGCTAGCCGTGCCATTGCGGGCGCCAGCCGTCCCGCCAGGCGGTATAACGCCACGGCTGGTCCCGGTCCGAAGGCTCCTCGCGTGAAGCTGCCGAGCAGCATCACCCCCACGTCGCGCGCCTCGTGGCGAATCGGAACCGCGATCGCGGAGCCGTACTTCGCGCGCCGCAGCACTTCTTCCAGCTGATAGAGATCGTCCTGCAGCAGCTGTGGCGCGGGGACCGGTACCTGCACGTGATCCTGCGCCAGCGCTTCGGGGCCCAGGAGGACGACGCCCCCCGCCGCGGGAAAGAGCCACAGCGCGAAAATGTCGTTGGGGACCTCGACCGCGGTGGTCGCGGCCAGCGCCAGATGCCAGGTGGCGAGCGCGACCGGGTCAGGCGCGCCCGTGTCCCCTTGCAGGATGGGAACCAGTGGATCCCCCTGCCAGGCGCTGGAATCGGTGGTCGCGAACGAGCCGGTCGCCGACATGCGCGGCAAGGGAGCAGGAGGCATGCCGGGCAGAGCCTACCGTCCAACTCCTTGCTTGGCAAGTGATTGAAAAACCGAGACTTGCCGGATGCGTTGCGACGCTCCGGCCGCCGTGGTGCGAAAGACCTATGAATCACAGACTTGGCGCCCCTCGAGGAGCAGGAAAACCGTATACCCCCATCCGGTATCCTACTGCGTAGCGCGGGCCGTGTCGTTCGCCAGGGACCGCACGGACGAAAGCACGATCAATGCTCCGATGAGCGAGGCAACCGGCAGAAGGAGGATGGCGCGTTGCAGCCCGAAGTTGTCCGACAGCACACCGACCAGTGGGAACGCAATCGCGTCGCCCGCTAGATGAATGAACATCAGGAAGGCCCCGGCCACGGTTGTGGCGATGCGTGGCGGGGTGACGTCGAAGATCACGGCCGTGAGCGGACCGTTGTACCAGGTCAGGAAGAAGAACGCCGCCACGAAGACGGGGATGAACCAGCTCATGTCCTGAATGAAGAGCAGCCAGATCGCGAGCGGCGCCCCGATGATGAACCCGATGCCGGTGGTGATCACGCGCGCCGCCGGATACCGGTTGCGCAACAGGTCCGCCACCACACCGCCGATGATAGTGCCCGCGATGCCGGCGATCAGACCATAGGAGCCCAGCAGCAACGACGCCTGCGCGGTGGACAGGCCCCGCTCTCGCGCCAGGAAGGTCGGGGCCCACCCGACCAGTCCGTTCATCCCGAAGGAGATCAGCGCCCCGCCCACGAACACCGCGACGAGCGTCGGGGTTCCCAGGATCCGCCGTGCGACGCCCTCGAGCTCTCGCACGGTCGCGAGCAGCGCCTCGGGGCCCTGGCGCGAGGGAACGATCGGTCGGGTCGGGTCCTTGATCCGCAGCACCAGGGCTGCGATGAGGAAGCCGGGGAGCCCGAGCACCAGGAACGCCACCCGCCAGCCGTAGTGGTGCTCGAGTTGCCCCGTGATCAGAATGCCGCTCACTCCACCGACCGCCAGGCCGGCCATGAAAAGGCTCATGGCCAGCGAGCGCCGCCGCCCGGGGAAGTAGTCCGCGACGAGCGAGGCGGATGCGGTCGCCGCGAGGGCGCCCCCCAGGCCCACGATGGCCCGCGCGAACAGCAGCGAGCCGAATCCATCGACCAGACCGGAGAGCGAGGTGGCAATGCTCCATAGAGTCACGCCCGTCGCGATGACGACTCGCCGCGAGCCCAGGTCACCGGCGATGCCCGCCGGGACCGAGGCCAGCGAGAAGACCAGCACATAGGCCGATCCCAACCACCCAAGGTGAACGTCCGTGAGCCCCAGGTCCCGCCGGACCGGCTCGAACAGCGCGAAGATCGCGTTGCGCTCGAGATAGTTGACCAGGTTGATCGTGGTGAGCAGCGCCAGCGCGTAGTAGGCGTAGGGCCGGGTGACGCCGGTAGCAGTGGATTCTTCGGTATAACTCATGGGCCGGTGAATATAGCCCGCCATGTCCCGCTTGCGGTTTGTCCGGGGGCGCTCCACATTGGCCCCACCTCCATCACAATCCGAGTCCTATGCGCCGGGCTATTTCGTTCGCGATGCTCTTCGCTTACGCGGGCGTTCCTGCCATTCTGCTGGCGCGCCAGGCGCCCTCGCCCGGCGGGCATTTTCTCGCGGCCCAGTCGGAACGGGGCCGCCGGGTCTACGGCGCCTACTGCGCCCTCTGCCATGGCATCGAGCTCGAGGGCGCCACCGGGCCAGCGCTGGTGGGCCCGGCCTTTCTGGGGAAGTGGAGCGGGGAAGCGGGTCACACTACCGAGGAGCTCTTCTACGTGCTGCGGACCACGATGCCGAAGCCCGCCATGGGCTCGCTGTCGCCCGCCTCGTATCTCGAAGTCCTTGCCTACCTGCTGCAGCGCAACGGACTCGCCGCCGGCAACCGGGCGCTTTCGGCCACGCCCACGGTGTTGCGCTCAATCAAGCTCGCCGGGGTTGTGCCACCGAAAAAAGTGGCTCCGGGATTCATCGCCGGCGAGAAGGGAGCCAGGCCGACAGCCACCGGACCTTCGCAGGCGGAGCTCACCGCCTCTCCCGATTCCTCCGACTGGTTGTACGTGACGCGCGACTACGCGGGGACGCGCTACTCCCCGCTGAGCCAGCTGAATACCTCGAACGTCGGCCGGCTCACCGTGGCCTGCGCCTACCAGCTTGGCTCGGTCGAGCCCTTCCACTCGGGTCCGGTCGTCTACCGGGGAATCCTCTATGCCACCACCGCCCGGCTCACCGCGGCGATTGATGCAGCCACCTGGGACGCTGGAGTTCGACTCGACCTCGCGAGGCTGGCTGACCGCGGTGAACGCATCGGATGGCGGCATTCGCTGGCGTTACCGCTCCCCGCGACCGATGGTGGGCGGCGTGACTACCACGGCCGGCGGGCTCGTCTTCGCGGGGGAATTGACCGGCGATCTCCTGGCGTTCGAAGCCGAGACGGGACGCGAGCTCTTTCGCTTCTACACGGGCGCGGGGCTGCTCGGCGGGATCGTCAGCTATGCGGTCAAAGGCAAGCAGTATGTTGCGGCGAC
>CAZYPO010000025.1:0-40152 GCA_964649225.1 uncultured Gemmatimonas sp.
TCGCGGGAATCGCCATCGGCACCATGTTTCTGGTGCGCCGGATCGTGACCCAGATCGCGATGGAAGTGCTGCGCAAATGAGGAGCTTCCCCATGCGTCGTATCGCCTTCGCGGCGGCCCTGCTGCTGGCCGGTCCGCTCTCCGCCCAAACCGGCCTCACGATTTACAACGACGGGCGCGTGCTGGTACGCCGCACGCTGCCGGTGGCCGTCGCGTCCGGCCTCAGCAATCACCGGCTCTCGCTCGGTGCGCTCGATCCCACCAGCGTCTTCGCGCTCGATTCGGGCGTGGTGCTGGTCGGCGCCGCCTACGACGAGTCGGTGGACGAGCAGAACACGATGCGCCGCGCGGTGGGTCAGATCCTCAAGTTCTGGACCGGCCGGGGCACATCCCTCGATACGGTCACGGCCACCGTCGTCGGCGTCAACCCCGAGCGCTTCAAGCTGGTGGACGGCCGCATCGTCTTCCAGCGCCCCGGTATGCCGCTGTACCCCGCCGAGTTGGTGCTGCCCGACCCAACGCTCGCGCTCGCGGTGCGCAGCGCGGCGCCCCGGACCGCGCTGCGGCTGGGGTACTTCACCCAGGGCGCTTCCTGGAGCGCGGCCTACACCGTGATCCTGGGTCGGGGCACTGCCCGGGTAAGCGGCCACGCGGCGATTCCCTCGGCATCGTTGCGGGTGGGGGATGCGGAGGTGCAGCTGCTGGCTGGCTCCGTGGGCCGGGCCGGCTCCACGCGCCCGATCCTGATGCGGCGGGCCGAGGCAGGGGTGATGGCCGACGTCGCACAGTCGTCCGCGGAGGAGCAGCAGATCGGCGAGGCCCATCTTTACACAATCCCGGGCCGGATTTCGCTCGACCCGGGCGTGACCACCAGCGTCGCCCTGTTCGATCCGGCGACGGCGCCCTGGGAGCGCGCCTACGTGGTGCGCGGCCAGCTCAATTACTACGGACCGTTGCCGCAATACGGGAACGAGGAAAACACGGTCCCCGTCGAGGTGTGGTACACGCTCAAGCGGCAAGCCAAGACACCGTTCGGCGACCTTCCGCTGCCGCAGGGTGGTTACCGGCTCTACGAAGCGGACGCCGCCGGCCGGCTGCAGCTCATCGGCGAATCCTCGGCCGGCCACACCGCGCCCGGGAGCGATGTGCGGCTCCCCGCTGGTTCGGCCTTCGACCTGACCGCCACGCGGGTGCAGATGAGCTACTCCACCCGGCGGGATTCCACGCGCACCATCGCCACCGCCGATTACCGGGTCAGCATCAAGAATGCGAAAGACAGCGCGGCGACGGTGGACGTGCTGGAGGAGCGCGGCGGTGAATGGTCGGTGCTGTCGAGCTCGCTCCCGGCGGAGAAGCTCTCCAGCACGCGGACGCGATTCCGGGTTAGGGTCCCCGCCAAGGGAGAAGCCGTGCTGACCTACCGGGTTCGGGTGGTGTGGTGACTCCGGTCACCCTTGCGCATGTATCGGATCTGCATTTTGGCCGGGATGCCCAGCTCGACCAGATCGAGGCGCTGGAAGCGCTGATTCCGGAGCTCCGTCCCGATGCCGTCGTCATTTCGGGGGACCTGACTCAGCGCGCCCGCCACGGCGAGTTTCAGCGGGCGCTCGTGTTTGCCAAGCAGCTGGGCCGCGCCTCGCCGACCCTGGTGATTCCTGGTAATCACGACGTGGAGTGGTGGCGCAGCCCGTTCGGGATCCTCGGCACGGCGCGGCGGTACCGGAAATACCGGCACTATTTCGGGCCCGAGCTTTCCCCCCGGCTCGAGATTCCCGGGGCCGTGCTCGCGGGAGTGCTCACCAGCCATGGCGTGGCGCTTGGTTCCCTGACCTGGAACCTGAACGACATGGCGGTCAAGGGACACTTGCCCGCTTCCGAGATTGTGCGCGTGGCCCGCTACTTCGAGAGCGCCCCGCCAGGGGCGGCGCGCATCATCGTCATGCATCACAACCTGCTCCGCGGGGCAATCTCCGGCCGCATGGGCCTGGCGCGCTGGCGCCAGGCCCATGCCGCGCTCCTCAAGACCGGCGCGGATCTGGTGCTCTGCGGGCACGACCACCAGGAGGGTTGCGGCCAATTGGAGAACGCGTACGTGGTGGGCACCGCCGGAACCCACACCGATCGCTGCCGGGGCGACCGCGCGTCGGCGTTCAACCTGGTTTCGATCGACCAGACCTCGATCAACATCCAGCACCATCGCTGGGACAGCGCAGGGAAGCGTTTCATCCCGTCCGACCTGGAACGCTTCGCGCGGATACAGCGCGGATGACGGCGGCAGGGCAGCTGGACCTCTCGACGCGTCTCCATGCCCTTGGCCTCCCGACTTCCATCCCGGTCATCCCCCACGCCAACCGGCGGGTGCTCGTCTCACTCACCGCTCGGGGCGCGCTGCGGGTACATCTCGGATACGCCATGGCGCCCGACGAAGTAGTGGCCGCCATCGCCCGGTGGGCGCGTCCCCGGTTGCGCCAGACCGATCGGCGCGCCGCGCAGAAGCTTCTCACGGCGTTTCCGGTGCATGCTCACGTGCCACCGACGCGCGAGCGCCGTCCCCGGCCGGATCCGGAGCGTCCCGGTGATGAACGAATTCTCGCCCGGCTGCAGCAACTCCACACCGCGCTCAACGCACGACATTTCGGCGGCGCGCTGGGACGCGTCGCGCTGCTGCTCTCCTCGCGGATGCGCCGGAGGCTCGGGGAGTTCAGGCCCGCGGACTCGGGGCACGCGTCGCACCAGATCAGCATTTCCCGCCGGCACTTGCGCCGGGACGGCTGGCGCGCGGTGGGCGAGACCCTTGCGCACGAGATGGTGCATCAGTGGCAGGCCGAGACCGGGCATCGGCTCGGCCACGGCGCGGAATTCCGGAGGAAATCCGCCGCCATTACCTTTCCCGCGTGCTAACGGCTCCTTTCCAGAGGTGGTGATGGGTTTCGACGGGGTGGATTTCTATCGGATCGAAGGGCTGCTCTCCGAGGAAGAGCGGGCCGTCCGGGATACGGTCCGCGCCTGGGTGGACGAGCAGCTGATGCCGGTCATCGGCGACTGCTACATCGAAGGCAAGTTCCCCAAGCAGCTCATCCCCGGTCTCGCCGAGCTCGGCGTGCTGGGCGCCAATCTGCCCGAGGAGTACGGCTGTGCCGCGCTCAACAATGTCGCGTACGGGCTGATCATGCAGGAGCTCGAGCGGGGTGACAGCGGGATCCGTTCCTTCGCGTCGGTGCAGGGAGCGCTGGTCATGTACCCGATCCATGCCTTTGGCTCGGATCAGCAGAAGAAGCACTGGCTTCCGAGGCTCGCCGCGGGAAAGGAAATCGGCTGCTTCGGCCTCACCGAGCCGGACTACGGCTCCAATCCCGGCGGCCTGATTACCACTGCCAGGGAAACCCGGGACGGCTGGGTCCTCAACGGGACCAAGATGTGGATCACCAACGGCAGCCAGGCCACGGTGGCGGTAGTCTGGGCCAAGACCGGCAGCATCGACGACGTCAAGTCGATCCGCGGCTTCCTCGTTCCCACGGGTACGAAGGGCTATGCGGCCAAGGACCAAAAGGGCAAGCTCTCCCTGCGCGCTAGCGATACCAGCGAGATCCACCTCGAGGATGTCCATCTCCCCAAGGACGCGATCCTTTCCAAGACCGGCGGCATCAAGAGCCCGCTGAGCTGCCTCACCCAGGCACGCTACGGCATCGCCTGGGGCGCGATCGGCGCGGCCATGGCGTGCTACGACGAGGCGGTGAGCTATTCCAAAAACCGGGTGATGTTCGGCAAGCCCATCGGCGGAACCCAGATTCAGCAGGTGCGCCTGGCCGACATGCTCACCGAGATCACCAAGGCGCAGTGCCTGACCCTGCAGCTGGGGCGCCTCAAGGATGCCGGCACCATGACGCCGCAGCAGGTGTCGCTCGCCAAGCGCAACAACGTGAGCATGGCCTGCGATTGCGCCCGGGAAGCGCGCCGACTGCTCGGGGCCAACGGCATTCTGGTCGAGTACCACTCCATGCGTCACCTCGCGAATCTCGAATCGGTGTACACCTATGAAGGGACGCACGACATGCACTCGCTGATTCTAGGGGAGACCATTACCGGACTTCCCGCTTATTGAATCAAGGAATAAGGATTGAGGAATCCAGTGTGAAGATTGCAGTGTGCATCAAACGCGTCCCGGACACTGAATCCCGCTTCGCGATAGCGTCCGACAAGAGATCCATCGATACCAGCGGACTCAGGTTCGACATTAGCGACTTCGATGGCTATGCCATCGAGGTGGCGTTGCGCCTCAACGAGCAGCACGGCCCGGGCGAAGTCGTGGCCGTGAGCCTCGGCCCGGAGGGGACCCAGGAGATGCTCCGCAAGGCGCTGAGCATGGGTGTGGACCGAGGCGTACATCTCCAATCCGAGACGATCCCCTTTGACGGGCTGGCCATTGCCCACGCACTGGCCTCCGAGCTCAAGGACCAGGGCCACGACCTGATCCTTTTCGGGCGCAACGCCACTGACACCGGCAATGCCTGTGTCGGCCCCATGACAGCCGAGCTGCTCGGGCTGCCCTGTGTCACCGCGGTGTCATACCTCGAGATCAAAGACGGCAAGGGCACCGCGCATCGCGAGCTCGAGGGCATGACGGAAACGGTTTCCTTCCCGCTTCCGGCGGTGCTCAGCATCGACGAGGGAATCGCCCGCCCGCGGCTGCCCTCGCTCAAGGGGATTATGGCGGCCAAGAAGAAACCCCTCGAGGCCCGCCCCGCTCGGCTGGGGCAGATCCAGCTCGCCGTGCAGAGCCTGGAGCTCCCTCCAGAGCGCGCGGGCGGGCGCATCGTGGGCGAAGGCGCCGACGCGGTCCCTGAGCTGGTCCGTTTGCTGCGCCAGGAAGCGAAGGTGCTCTGATGGCGACGATGTTCGCCTTCGCCGAGACGCGCGGCGGCGCCCTGCGCAAGGTGGCGTTCGAGGCCGTCACCGCGGCGCGCCGCGCGGCCGACGCCACCGGCGGCGGGGAGGTGCACGCCCTGTTGATCGGCGGCCCCGGTATCGAAGCCTCCGCCGAGCCGCTCGGCCGCTACGGCGCCGACCGGGTGACGGTCGTGGCGCACGCCGCGCTGGAGCGTTACAACCCGGAGGTCTATGCGGCCACGGCGGCGGTGCGGCTCGGGGCCCAGAGCTACCGGGCCGGTTTTTTCACGGCGTCGGCACAAGGCCGCGATCTCGCGCCGCGGGTGGCCGCCGCCCTCAGGGTGGGGCTCGCGGCCGACGTCACCGAGTTCGAGCTCAGCGAGCAGGTACTCATCGCAAGGCACCCGACGTACATCGGGAAGGCCCTCGCGACGCTGCAGCTCACCGGGACTCCCGCGCTGATTTCGCTGCGTCCCGGGGCCATCACTCCGGCCGAAGCGGCTCGCACAGCGGTGCTCGAGAGCGCCGCGCCGGCGCTGGATCCCGCCGCCGCCCGCGTCGTGGTCACTGCCCTCGCGGAGCGGGGCGCTGCCAAGCTCGATCTGGGTGAGGCCCCGGTCATCGTGAGCGGGGGGCGCGGGCTCAAGGCGGCAGAGAACTTCAAGCTGGTGGAGGAGCTCGCCGCCGCCTTCGGCAATGCCGCGGTGGGAGCGACCCGCGCGGTGACCGATGACGGCTGGCGTGACCCCACCGATCAAATCGGCCAGACCGGCCGGCTGGTGAGCCCCACGCTCTACGTGGCGGTCGGCATCTCCGGCGCCATCCAGCACCTGGCCGGTATGCGGACCTCCAAGGTGATCGTCGCGATCAACAAGGACAAGGATGCGCCGATCATGAAGCTGGCGGATTACGCCCTCGTGGGCGATCTCTTCGAAATCCTCCCACGGCTCACCGAGGAAATCCGGAAGGTCCGCGCCGAGCTTTGAGCACGAGAATGGTTCCCGAGCGGCTACCGGATCTTGCGGCGGACGCTGAGCGGATCGCGCAGGCGGCGCTTGCGGAAGACGGCCCACGCGATCTCACCAGCGAAGTGAGTTTTGGTGCGAACCGGCTGGCCGCTGCGCGCATCGAGTTCCACCGCCAGGGCGTGCTTGCCGGGGTGGGGTACGCGACCGCCGTCGCGAGACTCGCCGGCTGCACGGTTGACTGGCTCGCCGCCGAGGGGGAGCTGGTGGCGGACCGCCCGGTCGGGCGGCTGGGCGTTGGTCTGATCGGAATCCTCCGGGCCGAGCGCGCCGTGCTGAACCTGCTGCAACGCGCTTCAGGAATCGCCACGCTCACGCGGGCCTGCGTCGCTGCGGTGGCCGGGACCGGCTGCGGTGTGCTGCACACCCGCAAGACCGCACCCGGTCTCCGGCTCTTCGACGCCGCGGCGGTGGTGGCCGGCGGCGGACAAGTCCATCGCCTCGACCTCGCGCACACCGTACTGATCAAGGACAATCATTGGCGCGTGCTGCGCGAGACGGGACGCTCCCTGGCGGAGGTGCTCAGCGACGCCCGCCGGCGCGGGGCGCTCGAGTGCCAGGTCGAGATCGAGTCGCCGGAGCAGCTCGAAGAGGCGTGCGCGGCGGGCGCCGACCGTTTGCTGCTGGACAACCAGCAACCGCAGACGGTGCGCCGCTGGGCGGAACGGGCGCGCGCACTCCGGCCTCAAGTGGCGATCGAAGCCACGGGCCGCATCGCGCTGTCCAACATTTGCGCCTTCGCGGAAGCCGGCGCGGATTTCGTCTCGCTTGGCGCGCTGACCCATTCGGCGCCCGCGGCAGACCTCTCGATCACCCTCGAGACGATTTGAAGCGGGCCGCCGCCAGGCGCCGAAACTTTTCCGCTATATTCCGCCCACACCGTCCCATTCCCGACCGCGACCGCCTGGAGCTGCCTGCGTGGCGTCTTTCGTTCCCATCCGCCATCAGCTTCCGCTTCCGCTCGATCGCCTGATTCGTGCCGACCCACCCGGGGCGGACGCCATCGAGCTGGACGTGCTTTTCGTCGGGGCGGGCCCGGCGGGACTTGCCGGCGCGATCCACCTGGCCACGCTGGCGCGGCAGCACGGGAGCGAGCTCAATATCGGCGTGCTCGAGAAGGCCGGGGCCCTGGGGGAGCACTCGCTTTCCGGAGCAGTGGTCAATCCGCGCGCCTTCCGTGAGCTTTTCCCCGGGATGCCCGAATCCGAGTTCCCCTTTCGGCAGCAGGTGGAGCGCGAGGAAGTCCGCGTCCTCACCAAGCACGGCAGTGTGCGGATCCCCACGCCGCCGACCATGCGGAATCACGGGAACTCGGTTGCTTCGCTCTCTGAGATGGTGCGCTGGCTCGGGGACCGGGCCGAAGCGCTGGGGGTGAACCTCTTTGCCGGGTTTCCGGCCGAGGCCCTGCTGGTGGAGGGCCGTCGCGTCCGCGGCGTCCGTACCACGCCGAGGGGACTCGACCGGAGCGGCGCACCGGGCGAAGGGTACCAGGAGCCCACCGATCTGACCGCCAGAGTCACGGTGCTGACGGAGGGCACCCGAGGCGCGCTGGCACAGGCCTGGCGCAGCCGGGAGGGCGTCACGAGCCCTAACCCGCAAATCTTCGCGCTGGGTGTCAAAGAAGTCTGGCGAGTCCGCCGTCCCCTGGACCGGGTGGTCCATACGC
This sequence comes from uncultured Gemmatimonas sp., assembly GCA_964649225.1. GTDB lineage: Bacteria > Gemmatimonadota > Gemmatimonadetes > Gemmatimonadales > GWC2-71-9 > JABFSM01. Next base: position 7,578 of record CAZYPO010000025.1, read on the forward strand.
TGGGCTGGCCGATTCCGCTCGAGGCCTTCGGGGGCACCTTTTTCTACCCGATGGGCCCGGATCAGGTGGCGCTCGGCATCGTCACCGGGCTGGATGCAAGACCGGCCGGGTTCGACGTCCATGAGCTGCTGCAGCGCCTCAAGCTCCACCCCTTCTTCCGCCAGTACCTCGAGGGTGGCGAGCTGCTGGAATGGGGCGCCAAGACCATACCCGAAGGGGGTTATTGGAGCCTGGCGGCTCGGGCGAGCGGCGATGGCATCCTTCTGGCCGGTGATTGCGCCGGGTTCGTGGATGTGCCGTCCCTCAAGGGCATTCATTACGCAATGCAGTCGGGTATTTTCGCGGCACGTACGGCGTTCGAAGCGCTGCGGAAGGCGGATACCTCCGCTGCGACGCTGTCCGGCTACGACTCGCTGGTGCGGGGGAGCTACATTGTCGAGGATCTCAAGCGTACCAGGAACATGCGGCTCGCTTTCAAGCATGGCTTCGCGCTGGCTGGACTCGAAATCGGACTGCTCACCTTGACCCGCGGGGCGTTTCCAGGCTGGCGCATCGCGGTGCGCGAGGACGCCGCCGAAGCGCGCCGCACCGAGCCGGCGGAGCCGTTCATTCCCGACGGGAAGCTTACCTTCAGCAAGCTCGACGCGGTCTTCAAGTCCGGCAATGCGACCCGGGACACCATTCCCTCCCATCTACTGGTCGCGAACGACGTCGGTCCCGAGCTCGCCGAGTTTTATTCCCACGTCTGTCCCGCCGGCGTCTATGAGCGCACCGCCGGCGGAGGTTTGCGGGTCAATCCCCCCAACTGCGTCGACTGCAAGGCCACCGATGTGCTGGGGCCGCGCTGGCTGCCGCGCGAGGGCGGCAGTGGTCCCAAGTACCGGCTGATGTGATGGGAACAGCGTTCGCGGACCTGCGCCAGATCTTCGAGGAGTTCTGGTCGCCACCGGAGGCTTTTCTCCTCGACGCGGGCAGCGGCGCCGAGGCGCTGATCGCCAAGGTTCGCCTGGGCCTGACGTTCGCGCTGCTGGTCATTCCCTTTGCCAGCCTGATCTTCGCGCTCCCCGAAGAGCGTCCGACCCACCTGATCGGCCTGGCGGTGATCCTCGTCGCCTTCCTCCTGGCGCTGACCGCCTACTTTGTCGTGCGCCTGGAGCGGCGGGAGCCCTGGCTCCCCCTGGGCACCAGCCTGCTCGACGTGACCCTCGTCACCTCCGCCCTGCTGGGGTTCAGCCTGCTGGGCGATCCGCATCAGGCCGTCAACAGCAAGGTGGCCTTCGAGACCTACTTCCTGGCCATCGGCGCCACCTGCCTGCGGTACGACATGCGGCTCTCGGTCATCGCGGGGGTCGTGGCGATGCTGGAGTACACCGGTGTGGTGTTGTGGGTGGCGCTGTTCCACGATCTCAACTCCTCCCGCTATGCGCCCTGGGCATACGGCCACTTCTACTGGAGTGAACAGATCTCCCGGCTCATCATCATGGGCCTGTACACCGTGCTCGCGACGGTGGTGGTGCTCCGGCTCCGGCGCCACCGCAGCCTTTCGCATAGCGATCAGCTCACGGGCCTTTACAATCGGGCCTATTTCGAAGAGTTCCTCGCCGCCGAGATTCGGCGCTCGAAGCGCTACTCCAAGTCGTTCGCGGTGGCCATGGTCGACATCGATCGCTTCAAGGATTTCAACGACGCCTATGGGCACGTGGCGGGGGACGAGGCGCTGAAGGCGGTGGCCGGAATCGTTCGGCGGGCGGTGCGCCGCAGTGATCTGGTGGCGCGTTACGGCGGCGAAGAGGTGGTGCTGGTGATGCCGGAGACCACGCTCAATCAGGCCCGCATCCGGCTGGAGTCGATCCGCGCCGCGATTGCCGCGGAAGCGATCAAGCTGCCCAAGCGGGACGAACGCGTCAGGGTGACGGTGAGCGGGGGCGTGGCCTGCTGGCCAACCGACGCGGAGAATCCCGATGACCTGATTCACATCGCCGACGCACGGCTGTTCCACGCGAAAGCGCTGGGCCGCAACCGCGTGGTGTCATCGAGTGTCGCGGCGGCGTCGGCGTAGCCCTACGGAATCCGCGTTATCTGCCCGATAAAGAAGATCGTTCCCGAGAGCCGCTCCCGCAGCACGAACAGAAACGGCCGGTCAACGGCCACCGTCTGCGGCAGAGAAGTGGTGCCGATCCCGATCGAGGTGACCGCGGCCGCTTCGGTCCCCTCCTCGTTCACGTCCACGAAAGTCTTCTGGGTCGCGCGGGTAATGTAGAGCCGGCCGGAAGCGGGGTCGGCCATGCGGCTGAAGTCGGCCCGGTCGGGATCGAAGGCGATCCGCATGCCCAGCGCTGAGAGATCCTGCTTGAGCTCACGCTTGTACTCCAGCCGGAATTTCGGCAGCGTGAGCCCGAGCTTCAGCTCATGCAGGCTCGCGGTCCACTCCGCCCAGCGCGCCGCGTCGAGCCCCCCGGCCAGATCCGTCAACGTGCGCCCTGCGCCCGGCATGACGAGCGTCATCGCGAATGCGCCGTTCCCGTACAGCAGCTCGACCGCTTCGTAGTCGGCGGTGGCCGCGTAGCGCAGGGTCTCCGGGTCCAGGTCCATCGTAGGGACGCTCTGGGCGGAGCCGTCGGCCGCATGGAACGGGGCCGGATGGGTCCGCTCCGGATCGAAGGGCAGCCGCCACTTCCCCTTGAAATAGATGGCATTGATGAGGAACATCACCTCGTCGGCGCTGACCTGATCGAGGATGGTGGGGATCTTGCCCCTGGTCTGGTCGCTCACCCAGTCGTTGATGGTGGCCGGCGTTCCGGGCGCCTGCAGATCCAGCGTGCGTACCTCGGCGTCGAAGTTGGTCCGGGCGGCCTCGAGGAACGCGGCGAGGAAGGGGAATCCGGCGTCGGCCCAGATCGAATTGGCGATCCGGAATTCGCTGTTTTCGTCGAGACCCAGCAGCAAATCGATAAGACTACGATAGCTGGCGTCGACCTCGGCGAGCGAGGCGCTGCCCAGTTGCAGGGCGAGGCGCATCGAATCCAGGGTGGTGCCCGCCGCGCCGTTCAGCGTCATCCCGAGCGCCATGGCCGCGCTGAGCGGCGAGAGGAACAGATTGCTGTCCGGCGTGGCGTGCCGAACTTCGCGGAAAAAGGCGAAACCGAACTGATTGCCTGCGTTGATGAGCAGGGCTTCCGGTGCGGTAAGGCTGCGCGGCAATTGGGTGAGCAAGGGCGGCGGCCCCTTGCTCTCGTCGCTCGGACCCGAGCAGGCGACAGCCGCCAGCAGCAAGGCGACGCAGCCGCGCCTCACGGCCGGCCACCCAGTGCGCTGGGAAACGTCAGATCGCGAACGATGAAGCGGATTTCGTCGTCGGCGGCGGTGGCCGAGTAATCGATCTCGATCCGGGTGGGATAACCGTAGAGCGGGTCATAGCTGGCCACGAAGGACACCGCATGCCGGTCGAAGGCGTCCTCGATCAGGTCGAAGAGGTCCGGCACGGTCGGGATGTAGGCCAGCAGGGCGGCCTCGACGGGCTCCTTGGCATCGAGGTATTCCGCGGCCACGATGGCACCGTTTTGCACGGTGACCGCGACGCGCCGACCAGGCGCGCAGAAACATCCCCGACTGATTTCGAAGCTGTAGGAGTCACCGCCGTGCTCGTACCAGCGCGCCCGGGCCTGGACCAGCTCCTGGCGCTCGGTCGGGGCGGTCGGGGATTCGCAGGCGGCGAGGGCGAGTGCAAGGCTGAGTAAGCGAAGCCGGTACATGGTTCGGGCTGCAGTCCGCACGGGACGTGCCGTAACCCCACCGGGGTAACTCCTTACCCCCCAAGGCCTCCCGAAAACCGGTCCGGCTGCCGCCATGTCCGGCTGACCCCCGCACGGCCAGCCCACCGTGTCGAACGGACACGAGCCTGGCTTATTCCCCCAGGATCTTGATGATGACCCGTTTGCGTCGCTGCCCGTCCCACTCGCCATAAAAGACTCGCTGCCAGGGTCCCAGGTCCAGTTTGCCCTTGGTGACGGGGACGATCACTTCATGCCCCACAGTGAGACTCCTCAGGTGGGCCGCGGCGTTGTCTTCTCCGGTCTCGTTGTGCCGATAGCGGGCGGGATCCCAGGGGGCGATCGTGTGCTCGAGCCAGTGCAGAATGTCGTGCCAGAGTCCCGACTCGTGGTCGTTCACGAAGACCGATGCCGAAATGTGCATGGCGGACACCAGCGCGTAGCCTTCGCGGATTCCGCTCTTGGCCAGCTGCTCCTCCACCTCGGCCGTAATGTCGATGATTTCCTGGCGATTCCTGGTCTGGAACCAGAGGTAGTGGGTGTGGGAAGGCATGGACCAAACGGTAGGAGTCGGCCGCGGGCTGCACAAGAGCGGAGGGGCTTAAGTTCCGCAGCGCCGCGCCCCTCGCGTCTTCACTATCGACGCCAGCACCGCCAACGCGAGGATGGCCAGGATCACCGCCAGCGAGGCGGCGATCGAAAGGTGGATCCAGTAACTCAACACCATCTTGAGGCCCACGAACGCGAGGATGAGCCCGACGCCCTGCGTGAGGAAGACGAAGCGGCCCATCGCGTCGGCCAGCACGAAGAAGAGCGCCCGCAACCCCAGGATCGCGAAGATGTTGGAGGTATAGATGATGAACGGGTCTCGGGTCACCGCGAAAATGGCGGGGATGCTGTCGACCGCGAACATGATGTCGGTCCATTCCACCACGAGAATCACCAGCACCAGCGGTGTCGCCAGCCAGCCCCGCCCGCCGCGCACGAAGAACGCGGTGCCCTGGTAGGAGTCGCTCAGCGGCAGGAACCGTCGTGCGAGCCGGACGATCGGATTGCCGGCCGGCTCGACCTGGATCTCGCCTTGGCGCAGCATGCGCAGCGCGGTGACGAGCAGCACTCCGCCCAGGATGTAAATCACCCAGGAAAACCGGCTGAGGACGATCGCGCCCAGGGTGATCATCAGGCCCCGCATCACCATGGCGTCCATGATGCCCCACTTGAGGACCTTGGGCTGGGCAGCGGCCGGCACCCGGAAGTACTGGAAGATCAGAATGAAGACGAAGAGGTTGTCGACGCTGAGCGATAACTCGATCAGGTAGCCGGCATAGTACTCGAGCGCCGATTGGGGCCCTTCCCTCCACAACAGGAACCCGCCGAAGAGCAGCGCGAGCGCCACCAGCCCGGCACTCCAAAGGCTGGCCTCCCGCACCGAGAGAATGTGGGACTTCCGGTTGAGCACCCCCAGGTCCAGCACCAGGAGGGTTCCCACCAGGGCCGTGAAGCCGATCCAGACCCACGCTTCGTGTTGCGGCACTCAGCGGCCGCCGCATATTGTGTTGCCGAGCATGGCAACTCCCGCAACGAAAAAAGCGAGACCTCGTCTCCGCCCGCAGGCGGCCGACGAAGGTCTCGCTCTGAACCGGAGGTGAGGCCTCCGGAGCCCCGGGAACCGGGCCGGCCGAAGCCGGCAGTGTTGACGATTCCGCGGTCCGTCTTCCGACGGACGAGCTACTCCCCTTCAACTGCCGGGAAAGCTACTCTCTTCCGGCTGCCGCCGTCAATTTGAGCGGTGTTAGGTTATCCAATGGTCCACCCGCCGAAGGAGTCACGCATGCAGGAGCAGGACCGCGAACCCGTCATCGCCATTTGCCTGCTCGCGGCGCTCGCCGATGGCGAGCGCACGCCCGAGGAGCAGGAGCATTTTGCCAAGGTCACCGCCCGGCTCGGCGGCCAGGACATCTCCGAGCTGGTGGCGCGGGTACAGCGCGGCGAGGTGACCGCCGCCGAGGTCGCCCGGAAGCTGGCCTCGCCGGAGTCGCGCCGGACCGCCTACGAGATGGCGGTGGCCATGGTCTACGCCGATGGCGAGGCCAATCCGAGCGAGCGCGGCTTCCTCGAACAGCTCAAGCAGGCCATGGCGCTGAGCGACGACGGCCTCGCAGAGATGCACCGCGAAGCCGAGTCCCTGTCGCGCGCTCCGCTCACGGGGCCGACCCCTGCGGCAATACCGGCTCCGCCGACCACCGAGGCGTCGCGGCCGTCGCAGGCCGGAATTCCCGCGGTGTCGCACGATGCGGCGCTCGAAGCGATGATCCGGCAGCAGGCCCTGCTGGCAGGGGCGCTGGAACTGCTGCCCCAGAACATCGCCTCGCTCGCGATCATCCCCATCCAGATGCGGCTGGTCTACCGGATCGGAGCCGATTACGGCCAGAAGCTCGAGGCCGCGCAGATCAAGGATCTGCTCGGCGTGTTAGGTATCGGAGCGGCCGGGCAGGTGCTGGATGGCGTGGCGCGACGGATTCTCGGCGGCCTGGGACGCGGCATGTTCGGGCGGGTACTCGGGGGCGTGGTGGGGGGAACCGCCGGAATGGTGGCCGGCGCCGGCGTTTCCTTCGTGACCACCTACGCCCTGGGCCATGCGGCCAAACAATACTACGCGCAAGGGAGGCGGCTCTCCCCGGCGGATCTCAGAGCGCTCTTTGAGCGTTTCCGCGGCGAAGCGGAGGCCCTGTTGCCCAAAGTGCAACAGGAGCTACACGCCCAGAGCCGCTACCTGGATCTCGGACGGCTGCTGGCCAGCATTCGGGGGGCTCCGGTCTAGAACGGAGGCTCGGCCACATGCCGCGGGTCATCCAGCACGAGGGCGCTCGCCAGGGCGCCCTCCTGCGTTTCATGCTGTCCCTCCGGGATGATCAGCAGGGCGTTCGCCTTGACCATCGAGGTCAGGATGCCCGAGCCCTGCGGGCCGGTGAGACGCACCTCGAGTTCGTTGCCGGACGCAGTCACCACCGCGCGGAGGAAATGCTGCAGCTTGGGGCCCAGCTTGATCGGCTCGGCGACCCGTACCGGTACCGCGCGGCGGAAGGGCAGGGCATGGCCCAGCATTTTCCGGATCGCGGGTCGCACAAAAAGCTCGAACGTCACCATCGTGCTCACCGGATTGCCCGGCAATCCGATCCAGGGCATCCCGCGCAGCAGACCGAACCCGACCGGTGCGCCCGGCCGCATCCGCAGCTTCCAGAACTTGAGCTCTGCGCCCAGCTCGCCTAACACGGCACGCAGATAATCGTGCTCCCCGACGCTGATGCCCGCGCTCGTCACCAGGAGGTCGCACTCGGTCGCCCGCGCCAGGTGCTCGCGCAGGCTGGCCGGCCTGTCGGCGGCCAGGCCGAGGTTGACCGGCTCCCCGCCGGCCTGGCGGACCAGCGCCAGCAACGTATGGGTGTTGGAGCTTGCGATCTTGCGGCCGGAGAGAATCTCCTCGGGCTGATCGACGTCGACGATCTCGTCTCCGCCGCCCAGAATCCCGACGCGCGGGCGTCGGTAGACCACCGGATGCGCGATCGCGAGCGAGGCCAGCACCCCCAGGTGGGCCGGGCCGAGCTCGGCGCCCGCAGGCAAGACGACGGTCCCCTTCCGGATATCCTCTCCGGTCCGGCGAATGTTCACCCCGCAGTCGCGGTCATTGTGGATGCTGACCGTCTCCGTCCCCTGATCGGTGTCCTCCTGCCGGACGACGGAGTCCGCTCCCGCTGGTAGTGGCGCGCCGGTAAAGATCCGCGCACACTCGCCCGGGCCCAGCGCACCGGTAGGGAACGCGCCCGCCGGCACCACCTCGACGATCCGCAGCCGCTTCGGGGCAGCGGCGGTTGCGCCCCGCACGTCCTCGGCGCGCGCGGCGTAGCCGTCCATGGCGGAATTGGTCCAGGGAGGGATGTCGAGCGGACTGCTCACGGCTTCGGCGAGTACCCCGCCGAGTGCGTCATCGAGTGGGAGGCGGAGCGGGGGCTGTTGCCGTACCTCCGCCAGGATGCGGCGCGCGGCCTCGGCGGCCGGCAGCGGCGCGGTCACGGAATCAGCTGCTTGGCCTGCTCCATGATCAGCGCGGTGAGCACGGTGAGCCACATGGTATCGGAGAAGTGCAGCACCCGGCAGGGGGCGGAATAGCGGTGGTCGTCGGTGATGATCGCGAGCCACTGGCGGGCATTCTCCGCTTCCGGATTGAAGAGCGGGGCCTTGGCCACCTCTTTCCGGAACACTTCGATTTTGGGGATCGGGGCGGTCTTGAATCCCTCGACGAGGACGACATCCATGTCGGAGTAGTAGCGCCGCGCCAGCTCTTCGGGCCCGGCTTCGTCGTTGCGGCGCTCGAAAATAACCCGCAACTCGGGCGAGGCCACGATCACCCCATCCGCATTTCCCTCATGGAAATGCCGCCAGGAATCGGTGCCGGATTTGTCGGCCTCCAGCGGATGGGAGGCGTGCTTGATGGTTCCGACGCGGCGCTTCTGGCGCTTGAACTCGTGCGCCAGCGCGGCGACCAGGGTCGTCTTGCCGGCGTTCTTGTGCCCGATAATCGAGACGATTTTGCTCACAACTCCATCCCATTGGCCCGGGCCAGGTCGTCCGCGGTATTCACGTTGAAGAACATCCGTTCCGGCTCGCCGAACCGGCGGACCGCCGCCTCGGGCAGCACTTTGACCCGCACCGAGTCGTGAAAGGCGATGGCTCGAAGATCGCCCCGATCCAGCGCCACCGCCATTGCCGGCCCGGCGGCGGGGCCGTACCCGGCGCACAGGGGCTCGACTCCCCGGCGCCCGCCACTCGCCGGAATGCAGACATCGGCATCGGCCAGTCCCGCGGCCAGCTCACGGATGAGCGCCGCCGTCACGAAGGGCATGTCCCACGCGACACAGACCACTGGCGCCGGCGCCTCGAGCACCGCGGTGAGGAGACCGCCCAGCGCGCCGGAGCCGGGCCGGCGGTCGGAGACGACCCGGAGACCGGGTCGCCAGGTCTCGGCTTCCGGGGCGTTGGCTACCAGGAGCGGCAACGTCCCCAGCGCCTCCTCGAAGGTACTCACCAGCCGGTCGAGAATGCGCTGCCCGCTGACTTGGAGCAAGCCCTTGGGCGCTCCGCCCATCCGGGTCGCGCCACCCCCAGCGAGGATCGCCCCGCGCACGGGAGGGGTCAGGGGGCGGCCTCCTGACGCCTGTGGTAGTGCGGCTCTCCGCTCACCGCACGCCCCACGAGAACCATGCCGGTTTGCCGGCCGATCTCGACCGCCAGGGTGGATGGCACCGATGGCGTGGCCACCCAGGCCAGGCCGGCTCGACCCGCCTTGGCCGCGAGCTCAGCGGAAATCCGCCCGGTCACCAGGAGGCCCAGTCCCGGAAGCGGACGCCGCGCCAGCACCATCGCCCCGATCACCTTGTCGACCGCGTTGTGGCGGCCGATATCCTCGGCGTGAGCCAGCAGCTCGGCGCCCTCGGTGAGCGCCGCGGCGTGGATGCCGCCGGTATCGCGGTAGCGTTCACCGCGAGTGAAGAGCGCTTTGAAGAGAGCGCGCAAGCGCTCCGGGGGCGGCGGCTCGCCGCGGAGCGGAACCGGTCGGATGGAATCGGGCTCGGCGAGAAAGACGTTCACCGCGCCGCAGCCCGAGGCCAGCACGGGCCGGCGGCCCTCGGCGCGAACTTTGGCCAGTCGCTCCGCGGGGATCTCGGCCCAGAAGCCGAGATCGGTAGCGCAGGGACGCAAATGCAGCTCGTCGATGCTTTCGATGAAGCCTTCGCCCGCGAGCCAGCCAACGGCGAGCTCTTCCAGGAGATCGGGCGTGCACATCCAGGTGACTGCCGGGCTGCCGTTCACTTCCAGCCAGACGGGCACTTCCTCCACCGCGGCCTGATCCGCCATCCGTCCCCCGCGCTTTGCGGGCCGGAGCGGTCGAGCCTGGTCACTGGTCACGGGTCACCGTTCAACGAGTTGGTACAATCGGCATGCAGCATAGGATCCTCGGCGACCCGGACCCGCTGCAGTGTCACGCCCTCCGGGAGACGCGAGGCGACCCGCATGAAGAGGTAGCGTGCGAGCGTCTCGCAGCTCGGTAACATTCCGGCTTCCGCGAACTCCGGCGCGTCGCGGTCGAGCTGCTTCTGGTGGAAGCGCGCGATGACTTCTTCCTGGAGAATCCGGTCCAGCGCGGGGAGATCGACGATCATGTCGGTTTCGGGGTCGAACGATCCGATCACGGTGACGGCGCAGCGGTAATCGTGCGGGTGCACCTCGGTCGCGGCGCCGAACCTGGCCCGGTTGGCTTCCGCGCTCCACTCCTCGACCCAGTAGCGGTGGGTCGCGTGGAACCGCACGGTTCGCGTCAGACTCACCCGCAGCATCTGGTCACCGGTCACATGTCACCGGCCACTTTCTAGAACGGCCGGCTGAAGGCATAGCTCAATCCCACGGTGTACCAGCCGTTGGCCAGCCATTCCTTTCTGGGTGTCGCGAGCACCGGGGGCTGGGTGGGATCGCTGGAGGGAGCCGAGCGAAATGACCCCGGATAGCCGACCGACCAGAAGGAAGTGCGCGCCTCAAGCCGGAGGAAGAGCCGCTCGCTCAGGAACAACCGTGCGCCGATACCCGGGGTCAGCACGAAGCGGGTCCGGAAGGAGAATCCGCTGCTGTCCTGCGGGGTCCTTGCGGCTACCAGGATTCCCAGGCCGGCCGACACGAACGGCGCGATGCGGTGCCAGGTTTTGCCGCCGGTCAGATTGAACTGGACGATGGCTTCCCCGATGGCAGCGCGTTGCTTGATCGGGCCGCTCACCGCCGTCGCGATCGGTCGGGTGGGGTTCACCACAAGGCGCTCGGTGTTCGCGACGCTGGCCTGCAGCCCGACGGTGACCGTGCCGGCGGACAGAAACTCGTAGCGCAGGCCCAGCGAGCCGCCGTGATGCGGGGCGACACCCAGCGCGCCGCCATTGCCGTTGAGCAGTCCCCCGGTGAGGCCGATGAACTGGCTGTAGCGCAGGGTTTGGTAGGGCGACTTTGCCGGGTCGTGCCCGACTTGCGCCTGCGCCGTCGTGGGAAGGAGGAGGTGGGCGGCGAGTGTGGCCGCGAGCAAGCGTCCCAAGAGCTCAGGCCGCATGGAGTGCCCGTCCCGTCATTTCCGAAGGTTGCTCCAGTTCGAGCAGAGCCAGAATCGTGGGCGCGACATCGCAGAGCGCCCCGTGCGAGCGCAGCCGCTTTACGCCGGAGTGCACCGCCACGAATGGCACGGGATTGGAGGTGTGTGCGGTGTGCGGTCCCCCGGTCTCGGGATCGATCATCACCTCGCAATTGCCATGATCCGCGGTGACGAACAGGCGGGTGCCGCTCTGCTCACAGGCTGGCACGATGCGGCCCAGGCAACGATCAACCGTCTCGACCGCGTCGATTACGGCGGGCAGCATGCCGGTATGCCCGACCATGTCGGGATTGGCGAAGTTGCAGAGCAGAAAGTCGTGCGAACGGCGGGCCAGCGCCCCGCAGAGGCTGTCGGTCACACCGGCCGCGCTCATCTCGGGGGCAAGGTCGTAGGTTGCGACCTTCGGCGAGGGTACCAGCACCCGCTCCTCTCCCGGATAGGGCGGCTCGTGCCCGCCATTGAAGAAATAGGTGACGTGGGGATACTTCTCCGTTTCGGCGGTTCGATACTGCGTGCGTCCCACGTCCGCCAGCACTTCCGCCAGGATGCGGGCCAGGCTGAACGGCGCGAACGCCTGGGGGAACGGGAACGTCCGGTCGTACTGTGTCAGGGTTACCAGGGTCAGCTCCGGGCGGTCGGGGACGGGAAAGCCATCGAAGCCCTCCACCGCGAGCGCGCGCACCAGCTGCCGCATCCGGTCGCTGCGATAATTGAAGCAGAGCACCGCGTCGCCGTTCTCGAGCAGGGCGCGGGGCGCACCGCGCTCGTCCGTCAACACGATCGGCTTCACGAACTCGTCGGTCTCTCCGCGCGCGTACGCCTCCCGCACCGCTTGCGTCGGATCGGTCGCGGGAGTGCCGCGTCCGTGCACCAGCAGCTCGTACGCCAGTTGGGTGCGCTCCCAGCGCTTGTCGCGGTCCATGGCATAGTAGCGACCGACCAGCGACGCGATGGCGCCTCGCGGCCCCGCGATGCGGAAGAGGTCGGTGTCCAGCTTCGCCACGAAGCCGGCCGCCGAGCTCGGCGGCGTGTCGCGTCCATCGAGGAAGCCATGCACCGCGATGCGCCGCGCCTCGAGCCGCACGCCCAGCTCGATGCAGGCCAGCAGGTGGGTATCGATGGCGTGAACCCCGCCGTTGCCGACCAGTCCCATGAGATGCAGAGTGCCGCCGCTGCGTCGCAGCTGCTCGCCCAGCTCGAGCAAAGGGGGCAGGGTGAAGAACTCGCCCCGCGCGATGCTCGCGGAAATGCGGACGATGTCCTGCGGCACCACGCGGCCGGCGCCGAGATTGAGGTGTCCGACTTCGCTGTTGCCCATCTGTCCTTCGGGAAGCCCTACCGAGAGGCCGCTCGCGTCGAGTAGGGTGCGGGGAGACGAGTTCCAGAGAGCGTGCCAGATCGGCGTGTGTCCGAGCTCGATGGCGTTGCCCTCGCGGCCCTCCCGGTATCCCCATCCGTCCAGCACCACCAGGGCCACCGGGGCGCCGCTCGCTCGGCCGTTTGACATGGTTCTCCGCGGCGTCTACAATGTCCAGTCGTGACTGTCGTGCCGCAATTTAGTCCGCAGTGGAGCCACCTACCAGCCTCGTTCTGCATGGGGCTCGCGCTCGTGGGAAACCTCGTCGCGCAGGCACCCGTACGGCTCGCGCAGGAGACTCCGTTTCTCAAGGATCCCGGCGGCGTGGTGCTCGGAACGCTGCTTCCCGGAACCCGCGTGGTGCCGGGCCGAGCGTCGGGCGGGTATCAGGAGGTTACCCTGCGGGGATGGATTTTCACCGCCTCCACCCGGCCGGACAAGCGCGAGGGCTTCGATTTTTCAGTCGCCAGCAATGAGAATCTTCGGACCGGACCCGACGGCGTCGTGCTGGCGCGCCTGGTGACCGGTGCCCTGGTCTTGCGCCTGTCACGTCGCGGCGGCTGGAGCGAGGTCCGGCGCACCGGCTGGGTCCAGCGCTCGCTGCTCGCTCCACCCACCCCGGCGCAGACCGCGGCGGTGCCACGGACGACGACAGCGGATTCGCAGCCCGTGGCGGTCGGGCCGGCGCCGCAAGCTCTACCGGCCGAAGCGCGCCGCATCCAGTTGCGGACCGGCGCCGCGCTGTCCCGGTCCCCGGAGGGCGCCGCGATCGCAACGCTCTCCGGAGCGGCCGAGGCCAGTCTCGAGGAGCGGAAGGGCGAGTGGCTCAAGGTGCGAGTGGACGCCTGGGTCAAGCGAGGCGATGTGGAGGGCCCGCTGGCCCCGCCCCCCGCGATCACCGCGGCGATGTTGCGGGAGAACCCCGATCGGTATGTGGGGCAGGCGGTGGAATGGCGGCTGCAGTTCCTCGCGCACCAGCGGGCCGACGAGCTCCGCCCCGAGATGCCGGCGGGCCGGCCCTATCTGCTCGCGCGCGGGCCACTGCCCGAGTCGGGCTTCGTGTACGTGCTGCTCTCGAAAGAGCAGGCCGCCCAGCTCCAGGGGCTCCAACCGCTCGAGGAGCTGGCGGTGACGGCCACCGTGCGGGCAGCGCGGACGCGCTATCTCGCCACACCCGTCGTCGAGCTGGTGCGTTTGGGGCAGGCCCAGTGAGGATCCGATGAACGAGCAACTCAAGCAACGCATCCTGCGCCGGCTCGAGGCGCTGGCCGATGAGCGCGGCTACCAGATTCTCGATTACGTCGAGTTTCTGGAGAGCAAGTACGCCCAGCGCGCCGCGCCCAGCAATCTGTTCGCCAAGATCTCCGAAGGCATCGAGGACACGATGCGGGCCGCGCGGATCCCCATCAAGGCCATCTCCGGGACCACCGGCCTCGTCGACAGCGCGGGCAAGGTCATGAAAGGAGTGGCCGCCGCCGCGCAGAGCGTGGTGGACGAAGCCCTGCAGGCGGCGACGCCTCCCAAGCCGGTGCCCCGTCCCCCGCAGGTGAAGCCTCCCGAGGAGCCGCCTGCTTGATTTCACTCTGAGCCCGCCCTAGTCTTCCGGATGAGTTCGCTCCGGCCCGGCGTCGCGCTCACCTTCGACGACGTCCTGCTCGTCCCCCGCCACAGCATCGTGCATCCCCGAGACGTGTCCACTGCGACCCGTTTCACGCGTGGGATTGCGCTGTACATCCCGCTGGTTTCCGCCGCGATGGACACCGTCACGGAGGCGGAAATGGCCATCGCCATGGCGCGCGCCGGGGGCATCGGGATCATCCATAAGAACATGGCGGTCGACCGGCAGGCCGCCGAGGTGGATCGCGTCAAGCGCAGCGAGAGCGGGATGATCATGAATCCGATCACGCTCGGCCCCGGCCGGCCGCTGCGGGAGGCCGCCGCGCTGATGCGCCGCTTCCGGATCTCCGGCGTGCCGATCGTGGACGGCACCGGCAAGCTCATCGGCATCATCACCAATCGCGACCTGCAGTTCGAGCGCGATCTCGAGCAGCCGGTCCACCAGGCCATGACCAAGGAGAAACTGGTCACCGCGCCGGTGGGCACCACGCTCGAAGAGGCGGAGCGCATCCTGGCCCGCCACCGGATCGAGAAGCTGCCCGTGGTGGATCAAGCGGGTGTGCTGCGCGGGCTGATCACCGTGAAGGACATCTTCAAGCGGCGGCAGCATCCCGACGCCAACAAGGATCAGCACGGCCGGCTGCGGGTCGGCGCGGCGGTGGGGGCGGGCGGTGACGCTCGCGCCCGGGCCCAGGCGCTGGTTGACGCCGGCGTGGATGTCCTGGTGGTGGACTCGGCGCACGGTCACAGCGTGGGCGTCCTGGCCACCATCGACGAGCTCCGCCAGGCGTTCCCAGATGCGCAGCTGGTGGGCGGCAACGTCGCCACCGAGGAAGGCGCCCGCGAGCTGGCGCGGCGCGGCGTCGATGCGGTGAAGGTCGGGATCGGCCCCGGCAGTATCTGCACCACGCGGGTGGTGACCGGCGTCGGCGTGCCCCAGGTCACGGCGATCGTTGACGCGGCGCGCGGCGCGGGCGAGCTCCCCATCATCGCCGATGGCGGCATCAAGTACTCCGGGGACATCGTCAAAGCACTTGCCGCCGGCGCGGCCTCGGTGATGATGGGGTCGATGCTCGCGGGGACCGAGGAGAGTCCCGGCGAAAGCGTCCTCGCCGAGGGGCGCCGCTATAAGATGATCCGCGGCATGGGCAGCCTGGCGGCCATGCAGGATGGCTCAGCCGACCGGTACTTTCAGGACGGCGAGCTGAGTCCCGCGAAAATGGTCCCCGAAGGCATTGAAGGCCGCGTCCCTTACAAGGGACCCGTCGCCGACGTACTCTATCAGATGGTCGGCGGCCTGCGGAGCGGCATGGGCTACTGCGGCGTCGCCGATGTGGCGGCATTGCAACGCGATGTCGAATTTCTCCGAATCACGACGGCGGGGCTGCGCGAGTCACACCCGCACGATGTGACGATCACCCGGGAAGCACCGAACTACAGCGCGTAGTCAGAGGTCAGGGGTCAGGGCGCCCCGGACCACCTGGTCTCTGACCCCTGATCTCCGACCTCTCGGAGTTGCTATGAACCTCTGGGCCACCAAGTCCGTCCAGTCCCTTCGCGCGGAAGCCGAGGCGGTCAACGAGCGCTCCCTCAAGCGCACCCTCGGACCCGTCAACCTGACCGCGCTGGGGATCGGCGCCATCATCGGAGCCGGCATCTTCGTGCTGACGGGACAGGCGGCCGCGTTGCACGCGGGGCCCGCCGTCCCGCTCTCCATGGCGCTGGTGGGCATTGCCTGCGCCTTCGCCGGCCTCTGCTACGCGGAGATGGCGAGCGTGGTGCCCGTCGCGGGGAGCGCCTACACCTACTCCTATGCGACCATGGGCGAGCTGATCGCCTGGATCATCGGCTGGGACCTGGTGCTGGAGTACGCCGCGGGGGCGGCCACCGTGGGCGTGGGCTGGTCGGGCCACCTGGTGGATCTGCTGCGCTTGTTCGGCATCGAGCTCCCGGCCAACCTCACCAATTCCCCGACGGTCTGGTGCACGGCAGGACAGGTGCAGAGTGCGCTGGCGGGATGTGTCCACACCGGGCTCAACTTTACCGGCGCGATCCTCAACGTGCCGGCGGTCTTCATCGTGGCCCTCATGTCCACGATCCTGGTCATCGGCATCAAGGAATCGGCGACCGTCAACAATTTCATCGTGCTGCTCAAGGTGATCATCGTGCTGGTGATCCTGTTCATCGGCATCCAGCACGTCGTCCCCGGCAACTGGAAGCCCTTCATCCCACCCAACACCGGCGAGTGGGGCACCTACGGCTGGTCGGGCGTGCTGCGCGGCGCCGGACTGGTGTTCTTCGCCTACATCGGGTTCGACGCGGTGTCCACGGCGGCGCAGGAGGCCAAGAATCCGCAGCGAGACCTCCCGATCGGGATCCTGGGATCGCTGGCCATCTGCACGCTGCTCTATGTCGCCGTCTCCGCCGTGCTGACCGGCATGGTGTCCTACACCGAGCTCAACGTGGCCGCGCCAGTCGCCTACGCCATGGAAAAAGTCGGCGCCCCGCACTGGGTGCGCATCGCGATCGACGTCGGCGCCACGCTCGGCCTGGCCTCGGTGATCCTGGTGATGCTGCTGGGCCAGTCCCGGGTGTTCTACTCGATGTCGCGGGACGGGCTGCTGGGGGGCTGGGCCTCGACGGTCCACCCGAAGTTCCGCACTCCCTACGTCTCCACCATCTTCACGGGTATCGCGGTCGGCCTCGCCACCGGCTTGCTGCCGCTGCAGCTGTTGGGCCAGCTGGTGAACATCGGAACTCTGCTGGCGTTCGTGCTGGTGTGCTTCGGCGTCCTGATTCTGCGCAAGACGCGCCCCGACCTCGCGCGCCCCTTCAAGACGCCGTGGGTGCCTTTCGTTCCCATCATGGGGATTCTCTGCTGCGTGGGCCTGATGCTCACGCTGCCGGGCGACACCTGGCTCCGGCTGCTGGTCTGGCTGGTGATCGGCTTCGCGATCTACTTCGGGTACGGTCGGCACCACAGCGTGCTGCAGCGGGAGCGGGAAGCCGCGGGCAAGTAGTCCCCCAACCACCGAGGCCCAATGAATCTCTTCAGGCGGAAATCCGTTGCGGCCCTGCAAGCCCAGGCAGCCGGCGACCAGAGTTTGAAGCGGGTGCTGGGGCCGCTCAACCTGACCCTGCTCGGCATCGGGGCGATCATCGGGACCGGCATCTTCGTGCTCACCGGGACCGTCGCCGCGCTCAATTCCGGGCCGGCGGTGGTGCTCTCCTTCGTCTTCGCCGGCATCGCGTCGATCTTCGCGGCGCTCTGCTACTCGGAGTTTGCCGCCCTGGTCCCGATCGCCGGGAGCGCCTACACCTATGGGTACGCGACCCTGGGGGAGCTGTTCGCCTGGATCATCGGGTGGGACTTGATCCTGGAGTACGCGCTCTCGGCCACCACCGTGGCAATCGGCTGGTCGGGCTACGTGGTGTCGTTCCTCGGCCGGACCCTCGGCATCAACATTCCACCCGAACTGTCGGCGGCGCGCGGGATCTGCGTTTCCGTCGTGGACGGTTCCACCCAGGCGGGCGTGGACTGCGCTTCGCTCTCGGGAGGACCCTATGTCGCCTCACTGTTCAATCTGCCGGCGGTCATCATCGTCGCCCTGGTGACGACGCTGCTGATCATCGGCATCAAGGAATCCGCCCGCTTCAACAACATCATCGTGTTCATCAAGGTCGCGGTGGTGCTGCTGTTCATCGCGCTGACCATCAAGGCGATCCACCCGGCCAACTGGCATCCATTCATTCCGCCCAACGAAGGCGCGCGCGATGCCTTCGGCTTCACCGGCGTGGTGGCCGGAGCGGGCGTGGTGTTCTTCGCCTATATCGGCTTCGACAGCGTGAGCACTGCGGCGCAAGAGTCCAAGAATCCCCAGCGCGACATGCCGATCGGCATCATCGCGTCGCTGCTGATCTGCACGGTGCTCTATATCGTGGTGGCCGCGATCGCCACGGGCGTGATGCCCTACCGCGAGCTCAACGTGCCAGATCCCATCGCGAAAGTGGCGGATTTTGCCGGGCTGGGCTGGATCTCGGGGCTCATCAAGCTGGGCGCGATCGCCGGTCTCACTTCGGTCATCCTGGTGCAGCTCTACGGCCAGTCTCGGATCTTTTTCTCGATGTCCAACGACGGGCTACTGCCGCCGTTCATCGCCAAGGTGCACCCCAAGTTCCGGACTCCCTATCTCACCCAGATCCTGGTGGGCATCGGCGTCGCCATTCCCGCGGGATTCCTGACCGTCCGGGAAGCGGGTTCCCTGGTCTCGATCGGGACCCTCCTGGCCTTCGCGATCGTCTCGGCCGGAGTGCTGGTGCTCCGCATTCGCGAGCCCAACCTGCCGCGGCCCTTTAAGACGCCGTTGGTGTGGTTCGTGGCCCCGGCGGGAATCCTGTCCGCGCTCTACCTGATGTGGTATTTGCCTTGGCGCACCTGGGAGCGGCTGATCATCTGGTTGGTGATCGGGTTGGTGATCTACTTCGCCTATTCGATGCGGAGGTCGAAGCTGGCAACAGCCGGTGAGTAGGAGGTAGCGAGTAGCGAGGAGGGATTCCTCCTCGCTACTCCCTTAAGTTTAAGTTCTCCCACCATGCCAATCACCCTTTCCACCGAAAAACTCCACGCCGCCGAAGAGCTCGCCCGATTGCTGGTGCCCGGGCAGCGGGTTGGCCTCACCACCCACGTCAATCCCGATGGTGACGGGCTCGGCAGCGAAGTCGGCCTGGCCCACCTGCTGCGCGGGCTCGGCATCGATGTAGTGGTCGCGAATCCGACCGCGACACCCGAGCGGTTTGCGTTCCTGTTCGCGGACCTGCCGGGCGTGGATCGCAGCGCGGAGGCGGTCAAGACGCTGCGCACTGCCGATGTCATCGTGGTGCTCGACATCTCCGACCTTGGGCGCTTAGGGATGCTGAGCCAGACGGTGGCCGAGCGCGGTATACCCGTCGCCTGCGTCGACCATCACGTGAGCCCGGGTACGCTGCCGGCCGGTCCCCGGTATGTGGACCCCACGGCCGCGGCCACCGGCGAGCTGATCTGCGAGATTGCGTTGGCCAACGGCTGGCCGCTCACCGCTCCGGTGGCGCGGGCGCTCTATGTGGCCCTGGTGACCGACACCGGCGGGTTCCGCTTCAGCAACACCCGTCCCCGCACCCTGCGCATCGCCGCCGAGCTGCTGGAGACCGGACTCGACCCCGAGAGCATCTACCTCGATGTCTATGCCAACGCCCCCAAGGGGCGGCCCCGGCTGCTCGCGGAGACGCTGCAGACCCTGGTCATCGAAGAGGACCCCGGACTTGGCTGGGTGACGGTGCCGCCCGGCGCGCTGGAGCGGCACGGCGTGAGTGTGGACGACCTGGATGGCATCGTCGAGTTTCCCCGCTCGGTGGCGGGGGTTCGCATGGCGCTGCTCTTCCGCGAGATGTCGCAGGGCAGGGTCAAGGTGTCGCTGCGCTCCGTGGGAGAGGTCGACGTGGCCGCTTTCGCGAAGCCCTTTGGCGGCGGGGGTCACAAACATGCCGCCGGCGTCGCACTCGCCGGTTCGCTGCCCGAGGTGCAGGCGGCAATTCTCGGCGCCGCAAGGGAGTTTCTTGCCACCAAGCCGCGCGGTTGACCTGCCTCCGGTCTGGTTATACTTCGCGTAGCTGTTAGCGTGAGCCGTCAGCCGAGCCTGCAATGACCAATACGCTGGAACGCATCGAACAAACCCTGGACACGCTCAGGCCCTACATCTCGTCGCACCGGGGTGTGGTGGAAATCGTGGATTTTGACGAATCGGATGGCGTCCTGCTGCTGCGGCTGGGGGGCACCTGCTCGGGTTGCAGCGCCTCCTCGATCACGCTGCGGCAGGGGATCGAGGCGCGGCTCCGGCAGCTGGTGCCGGAGGTGAAGCAGGTTGATGCGATCTGACCACGTGCGTGCGTGACCGGGTCCCTGCAGTCCCAGGTTGGCGCCGTCCTCGCCCGCATCAGGAATCCCCGGCTCGACAACGATCTCCTCTCCGCCGGCATGATCCGGGATCTCACGGTCACGCCCGAGGGCAAGGTCACCTTCACGGTGCTGCTCTCGCGCGAGGATCCCGCGACGCTGGTCCGCGAGGCCCGCAACGCGGTGAAGGCCATCCCTGGCGTGCAGGCGGATGGCGTCAAGATCACGGTGGTCGATCCCGCCGGCCCGCCTGGAGCCACGCATGGCCCGCCAGGCCCGGGACCGCAGTCCGCCGGCTCCATTCCCGCGCCGGTTCCCAGCGAGCAGCCCCGGCTCGGCCGCGTGATTGCCGTGAGCTCGGGCAAGGGGGGGGTGGGAAAGTCTACCGTGGCGGCCAATCTCGCCATCGCGCTGGCGCAGCAGGGGCATCGAGTCGGGTTGATGGATGCCGACATCTACGGGCCCAACATTCCGCGCATGTTCGGGGTGTTCGAGAAGCCGGTCGTGATCGGGGGCCGGATTCGTCCGCTCGCAGCCCATGGCGTCAAACTCATGTCGATCGGGTTTCTGGTGGACCGCGACGCGCCGGCCATCTGGCGCGGCCCCATCATCATGAAGGTGATCCAGCAGTTCCTGCGCGACGTCGAGTGGGGCGACCTGGACTACTTCCTGGTGGACATGCCGCCCGGCACCGGCGACGCGCAGCTCTCGCTGGTCCAATCGGTGGCGGTGTCCGGCGCGGTGATCGTGACCACGCCGCAGGAGATGGCGGTGGGAGACGCGTTGAAGGGCGCCAAGATGTTCGACCGGGTGAACGTGCCGGTGGTCGGAATCGTGGAGAACATGGGTCCCTACACCGATCCGGCCAGCGGGATCCGCTATGCGTTCTTCGGCGAAGGGGGCGGGCAGCGGCTCGCGGAGGAAGTCGGGGTCCCGTTACTCGGCTCGGTGCCGCTGCAGCCGGATCTCGCCGCGCGGGCCGACAGGGGCACGCCGATCGTGGTCGCCGAGCCGGAGAGCGCCGCCGCGCGGGCACTGCTGGCGATCGCGGAGCGGTTCCATCAGCTGGCTGGTGGCAGGGCGATGACGCTGCCCGTGATCAATCAGTAACTAGGACCTAGGGGACAGGTAGTTTCTCAGAACCGGGCGCGAACTCCGAGCAGAAGATCGAACATCGCCCGCCCGCGATAGCTGCTGACAAGGCTCCCGGCCGCCAAGCCAAGATTCACGCCCCCCAGCTTGGTTCCGAGCGAGATGCTGAGGGACCCGGTGAGACCTGTGTCGCTGGGATCTCCACCGCACGGTCCCGCACAATTGGCTTGGCCGAAACGATAGCGTCGTGCTCCGATCCCCAGCGCGAGCTCTGCCTTGCGGCTGCCCGTGAGCGTGATCAAGACTTCCCCGAGCGCCAGGAGTGTACCTCCGTTTAAGCCTCCTGATTTGCCTCCGCCGGGGCCCGATCGGATCAAACTCACTGTGCCAGCAGTGAGTGCTGCCCCTCCTCGCACCCGAAACGCCAGGATGGATCCACTCCGGAGAATGACGCCGCCCGTGATCAAAGGGGCCGATTTCGACCGCGCCCAACCAAGGGGACGACCGCTCAGAGCCCGAGTGGAGATGAGCACCCCTGCTCCAGCCTCGAACTGCACTCTCGTAACTCGATCTTGACCAGCTACCGGTGATCCTGCCAGTGCCTGCAAGACGAATCCTGTCAGCGTGCCGAGCACCTTACGCCGAATAGACATGGTTCAGCACCCCCACGCACTCGCGCGCACTACGCGGCGCGGAAATGAAGGGGATCCCGGAGACTCTGCAGCTCGCGGTAGTAGTAGAGGGCGGTGGGCTGCTTGCTCTTGAATCTCAGCTTTTTCAAGAACTCCAATTCCTCCTGGGTAGCGGAGCCGCTCAAGGAATTGTCCTGCAGAAACGCCCGCAGCCCGGGTTCTTCGAGTTGCCCCCCGGCGCGTCGCTCCACGAACTCGAAATTCTTCACGGGCTCGGCGGCTACCCGGTGATTCAGGATGATTTCGAGCCCGAACGTGGCGAGGTCCACGTCCCAGGAATCGAGCAGGGGATCCAGGAACGAGGCGCAGTGTTTGGCAGAGACATGGAAGACGTCGGTATCGAGGAACTCGAGGACGATGACGCGCATCTCTTCGTAGCTGCGGCCGCCCAGGCGCGCCACCTCGCGAAGCCAGGCATCGTTCTCCAGTTCCTCCTGGCTCACCCGCTTCACCACGTCGAGCAGCTTCTCGGTCACCAGTCGCTCGAGTTCCCCGAAGGGCTGCCGCTCGAAGATCGCGCGGACGTGCGCGGCGTTTCTGGGGACGCATTTGCGCAGGATCAAGGCCCTTACTTCCCGGAACAGGGGGGCGGGCTCGTCACCCAACTCGTGCTTCAATCCCTGCTTTCGCTGGGCGTCGGCGACCTTCGCGAGCTCCCCCGGCGGGAGTTTCAAGAACTTGTCCATCTTGTCGTAGATGTCCGTCCGATTGGGCGCTGGGGGTGCCTTCTTGCGGGCCAGGAGTTGCGAGACGTATGACTCGGTGACCCGGGCTGCCCGGGCGAGGCCCTTCTGCTCCAGTCCCAACTCCTCGAGCCGCCGCCGGATCACCAACGACACATCCACGAGCGCCTCCTCTGCCGGCGGCTTTAGTTAACCAATCTGGTAAAGTCAATATAGTACTGAATGATACACTTGACAAGGATGGTGAAGCCAGCGCTGAGGGCAGTGCAGCAGGCGGGGTCCTGCCCGCATTCTGGAAGCAGCTATCCGGGATTGAAGAGTCTGGAGAAGGCTGCTTGGGTTCGGTAAGAGTTACCGCCACTCCACGCTCACCCCACCCAACGCCGAGTTCACTTCCACGTCGATGTGCCGCTTTGCAGCAGCGAAGTTGATCGACGTGTAGGTCTTCCCATCCTTACTGAACTCCTTCGCGTCGAATCCGGCCAGAAACCCGCGCAGGGTGACCCGCAGGCCCAGATCCTTGGGGGTGCGCAGCGTCACCCCTCCCAGCGCCAGATTCAGGTTGATCCGCCCGTCCGTCGCCCAGGCCCCACCGAGATCGATCGTGACCGAGCCGACTCCGCCGTCGAAGTGCCAGGCTGGGCAACCACTATTGCCCGTGCCAAGCACGGTCACTTCGCCCGCGCCCGAAGTGACCGACGCCGAGCGGCAGGTGCCCCGGTTTTGCCGGGAAAAGGAAACGGTGGTCCGGCTGGCGCCGCTCTTGAGCTCGAGCTCGCTGAGCCGGAGCCCCCCGAGCTCGAGCGCAGCCTCCGCCGCACCAAGCGAAACATCGAGCGAAAGGTTCACCGCGCTGGAAAGCTCGATCGCGGCCGTCTGAGCCAGCGCGTTCTTGCGTCCAACCCTTATTCCGCCGCTTCCATTGCCTTCGACTCCCAGCCGCACGACCCCGCCGCTCGCATCGTAGCTCCCGAGCGGCCGAAACCGCTCGGCGTCGTATTGCAGCGTCAATTGATAGAGGCGATCGGAGGCGCCCGGCTCGACGAGCAGTTTTCCGGCGGCAAACTCGATGACGGCGCGAAGCTGCCGCTCTCCGCGGAGGGGACGGGCGTAATCGTAGCCGCGCATTGACTGCGCCTGTGCCGGCATGGCGCAGAGCGCCAGCGCGAGGGCTGTTCCCAGCTGGCGGCTCACCGCTGGTCGCGCGGGAGGTTGGAACCCGGCGGCCGCTTGCCGGCGGTTACCCCGAATTGCGGGGTGGCCCAGAGGTATTCATCGGTCATGGCTTCCGGCGGCACGTAGCGGCCCGCAAACGCCGGCCGGATCCCGCCCCGAGAAAGCAACGCGGCGCCGAATCCGATGGTCGCGAGCAGCCAGGTTGCGATGAACGCCGCTCCAAACACCAGCACTCCGGCAACCGGCACCCACCCGAACAGGATCCAGGCGAGCCACATTGCGGCGAGGGTGGAAAGTCCGAGCAGCAGGTAGCGATAGCTGTTGGCGGAGCCGACCCGTATGCCGGCGGCCATGCGGCGGCGGAGCCGCGTCTCGCCCATGGCGTGCAGGACGGCCAGCAGGCCGCCCACGATCGCGGCGATGAGAAGCAGCGGGATCACGATGAGCACGAATGGCACCAGCAGGATGCCGACCACGCTGAGCACCAGCCCTGTGATGAGGATGCCGAGCGTCGGCAGCACCATGATCTGGGCCAGCAGTCCGGTCAGGAAGGATCGCAACACACTATTGGCGACCGTATCGGAAACCGTTTCGAGCTGCGGGTGGGCAAAGAGCACCATCCCGAATCCCAGCAAGGTCAGGGTGAAGAGCACTCCCGCCAGACCGGCCATGCGGGTGAGCGCCCGCCCGATAAGGCTGGTTCCCGCTGCTCGCGGCGCTTCCGCCGTGTCGAGTGAGCGCTGCTCTCCCTGCACCGCGCCGCCCCGCTCGCGGATGCGTCCTCCGATCACCAGGGCATCGCCGCCGACCAGCCCCCCGTCGTGGAGGACGAGATCGCCGTCGAGCACCACGATGTTTCCGCTCAGCTTTCCGGAGAGATCCGCATTGCCGCGCAGGACCAGCAGGTTGCCGGTCAGGCGTTCTCCCTGAGCCAGGCGAAAATCACCCAGGCGGGCCTGACCGTTGGTGACGCCGATCGGGAGGCGGCCGGCTGGGGATCCTGATTTCGGAAGGGCTTCGAACAGCCCGCGCAGCCGCTGTTCCAGCCGCACCGGGTCGCCCAGGTGATCGAGGTCCACCACGCTTTGGGGAGCTGTCTGACCCCAACCCATCGATACCGAAGTGACCGCGACCAACAAGGACAACAAGGCGCCGCGATCACCAATCGGCATGGGGAACCGGCCGGCTGGGCGGAACCAGAAGCCGGCGCAGTGCGTAGACCGCCGCGCCGTAGCCGATCAGCAAGCCGCCACCGGTGAGGGCGACTCGCGCCGAGGAGGAAGCGAAGCCGCGCAGGCCGGAGAACCAGGGCTGCTCGGTAAGATTCGTGGCCACCACGCGGACGCCGACCCACAGGCCGTGCCCGATTTCCGTGGCGGAGTGGTCGAGCCAGGACAGCAGCAGGGTGCGATTGAAGAGGGACCAGATGATGCTGGCTCCGAGCGCCACGATGACGGACGCGGCCAGCGCCAGCCGGCGCGCCTTGAA
This sequence comes from uncultured Gemmatimonas sp., assembly GCA_964649225.1. Taxonomy (GTDB): domain Bacteria; phylum Gemmatimonadota; class Gemmatimonadetes; order Gemmatimonadales; family GWC2-71-9; genus JABFSM01. Next base: position 32,565 of record CAZYPO010000025.1, read on the forward strand.
CCGCACCAGCACGGGCCGCGACAGCTCGACCCGCGCCATGACTCGATTGGCAAATCCGGGCGCGGGCTCGAAGGCCGCCAGCTTGGCGAGTGCGGTCAGCAAGGCCTGATCCTGCAGGGTCAGGGTCCTGCATTCGGCGCACTCTTCAAGATGTTCGCGGGCTTCGACGCTCAACGACGCAGAATGAAACGCGTCGAGATCGTCAGCGGTGAGATGATTGATGGGCCATTGTCTCATAAGCAGAGCCTCTTACGGTTGCATTGCGATTCAAGTTTCCGACGTACGAACCTGAAACGTTCGGATCTCTTCATTCCTTCAGGTGCGCGAGGGCGATCCGAAGCTCGTTGCGCGCCCGGTGGATGTAGGTCTTAACAGTACCGAGCGGGAGATTCAGAATCTCCGCGATCTCTTCGTAGGGGCGACCCTCGACGTGGCGCAGCAGGATGCAGGTCCGGTACTCCGGCCGCAGTTTGGAGATGGCCTGCTCGATCTCGCTGCCCAGCTCTTTGTTGGCCACGGCGTCCAAGGCGCTTTCGGCTTTCTCGCCGATCTGGAGCGCGGTGGCCTCGATTTTCTCGGCTGTATCGGCGTGAGGGGACCCTTCGAGCGACAATGTGTCGAGCTCCCGGCGCCTCAAGTGATCGATGGCGGCGTTGTTGGCGATCTTGAAGACCCAGGAGGAGAACTTGTACTCGGGACGGTAGCTCGCCAGCGCGTTCAACACCTTGATGAAGGTTTCTTGGGAGAGGTCCTCGGCCAGCTCGCGGTTGCGGACCATCCGGTAGATGAGCGAAAAGACGGGGCGCTCGTAGCGGCGGACCAGTTCCCGATAGGCGGCCTCCTCTCCCGCCGTGGCGGCCACGACAACCGCCTGGTCTGATGCGGCCTTGAGCTCGGATGCGCGCTCAGCCACTTAGGCTTGCCCACGTGCTTCGGGGAGGGGTACATTCGGCGGCTATGTTCGCCACAGGCAGGGAGTTACCGATCACGGGCGGAGCGCCCAAGCGGGCCTACATCCAGCGGATGTTCACGGCCATCGCGCCGCGATACGACCTGCTGAATCATGTCCTGAGCCTCAACCTGGACCGCCGCTGGCGACGACTTGCGATCAATCGGCTCGGGTGGGAGGCGACCCCGGCGGGAACTTTTCTCGATCTTTGCGCGGGCACCCTCGACCTTGCCGCCGAGCTTGGCAATCGGCCGGGTTTCGCGGGCCAGGTGGTCGGCGCGGACTTCGTACAGGAGATGCTGCGGCAGGGGCGCGCCAAATCGGGGCGTGCGGTACCATGCAGTGCCGATGCGCTCGTGCTGCCCTTTGGGGACGAGGCGTTCGATGGCGCGACGGTCGGCTTCGGCGTCCGCAATCTGATGGACCTCGATGCCGGCCTCCGGGAAGCGGCGCGGGTCCTCAAGCCGGGAGCGCGCCTCGTCATTCTCGAGTTCACCACGCCGCGCTGGCAGCCGCTGCGCGGACTCTACCTGCTGTACTTCCGGCGCATCCTGCCCCTGATCGGACGATTCGTCTCGAAACATAGGGATGCCTACTCCTGGCTGCCAGCATCGGTGCTGGCCTTTCCGGGGCCGGAGGACCTCGTGGTCAGGATGCAGGATGCGGGATTCAGGGGTGTGAGCTACGAGCGGCTGGCAGGCGGGATTTGCGCGATACATGTGGGAACTAGGGAGCAGGTGGCAGGGAGCAGAGGTCTTTCCTCCTCCCTGCTCCCTCCTACCTAATCGAGGAGTCGTGAATGGCACTGGACAGTTTGGGTGAGTTCATCGCGGAGATCGAGCGGATTGGGGAGCTCGTGCGGGTTCGGGAACCCGTCTCCACCCGGCTCGAGATCGCCGAAATCGCCGATCGCTGCATGAAGAGTACAGCCGGGGGTCCGGCGCTCTTATTCGAAAGGCCGGTCATGGAAGACGGGAGCGTGAGCGCGATTCCCGTCGCCATCAATCTATTTGGCTCGATGCGGCGGATTTGCCTGGCGCTCGGGGTCGAACGGCTGGACGAGATCGGCGGCCGCATCTCCGAGCTGCTCGAGCTCAAGGTGCCCGAGGGCCTCTTCGGCAAGCTCGCCATGCTGCCCAAGCTCGCGGAGATCGCCAAGTTCCCGCCCCGGACCCGCAGCGGACGTCCGGCGTGTCAGGAGGTGGTGCTGGAGGGCGACGACGTCGACCTGGAGACGATTCCGTTCCTGGTCACCTGGCCGGAGGATGGCGGGCGCTACCTCACGCTGCCGTTGGTGATCACCGAGGATCCGGCCCGCGGCATCCGCAACGTCGGGATGTACCGGGTCCAGGTGCTGGGCCGAACCGAGCTGGCGATGCACTGGCAGCGCCACAAGGTCGGCGCGGCACACTGGCGCGAAATGGCCGAGCGCGGAGAGCGGATGCCGGTGGTGATCGCACTGGGCGGTGATCCCGCGAGCATCTACTCCGGTTCCGCGCCGCTGCCGCCGACCATCGACGAGTTTCTCTTCGCGGGTTTTCTGCGCGCCAGCCCGGTCGAACTGGCCAAGGCGGTGAGCTGCGACCTGATGGTGCCGGCCGAGGCGGAAATCGTGCTGGAAGGCTACATCGATCCCGACGAGCCGCTGGTGCTCGAGGGACCTTTTGGTGACCACACCGGGTTCTATTCGCTCGCGGATTATTACCCGAAGGTGCACGTCACCCACCTCACGATGCGAAAGCAGCCAGTCTACCCCGCGACGCTGGTGGGGCGCCCACCGATGGAAGATTACTACCTGGGCCACGCCACCGAGCGCATTTTTCTTCCGCTGCTCAAGCTCACGGTGCCGGAGATCGTGGACTACCACATGCCGGCGCCGGGAATCTTTCACAACCTGGTTTTGGTCTCGATCGACAAGCAGTATCCCGGCCAGGCCTACAAGGTGATGAACGCGTTGTGGGGCCAGGGCCTGATGTCGCTGGCCAAGGTGATCGTCGTGCTGGACAAGGAGGTCAACGTCCAGGACCCGGACGAAGCGTGGTGGGTCGCGCTCAACCACATCGATCCGGAGCGCGACGTGCGCTTCACCATGGGGCCGATCGACGTGCTGGATCACGCCAGCCGGGCATTCACCTATGGCAGCAAGATGGGGATCGATGCCACGCGGAAGTGGCCGGAGGAAGGGTTCACACGCGAGTGGCCCAGGCGCATCGAGATGGACGAGGCAACGAAACAGCGGGTGGATGCGATGTGGGCAAGGCTTGGCATTCAGCTGCGTGATCGGTGACAGTCGCACCGCGCGAATCTCAAACCTTCGCGGGCAGCGGCCTCCTGGCGCGGTTCGCCAGTTTCGTGAAGCTTCCCCACACCCTGTTCGCGCTTCCGTTCGCGCTGCTGGGCGTGTTGGCGGCGTCGCTCCGCTATCCGCTCCCGTGGCAGACCGTCACCCTGGTGATCGTGGCGTTCTCGGCGGCCCGCTGGGTGGCGATGGGATTCAATCGCATAGCGGATCGGGAGCTGGACGCAAAGAACCCCCGCACGTTGCAGCGCGAGCTGCCGCGCGGCGCGCTGACCGTGCGGCAGGCCTGGGTCTCGGTGGTCCTGGCCGGATTGGTGTTTCTCGCGGCGAGCGCCCTGCTCAACCCACTCTGCCTGGCGCTGGCCCCCCTCGCGCTCCTCTGGGTGACCTCCTATAGCTTCGCGAAACGCTTCACCTGGTGGCCCCACCTCTGGCTCGGGGCCTCGCTGGCCATCGCGCCGGCGGGGGGCTACCTGGCGGTGGCCGGCCGCTGGAGCGAGCCCTGGTGGCTGCTGCCGGTGCTCGGTCTGGGCGTAGCGAGCTGGGTGGCGGGCTTCGACATCTTCTACGCCCTTCCCGATGAGCAATTCGACCGCCGCGAGGGATTGCGCAGTGCGGTGGTTCGGCTTGGCCTATCCCGCAGCATTCGGTTCGCCAAGCTGCTGCATGGCGTGACCATTCCGGCCCTGGTGTTGTTCGGGGCGGGCGCGGGCTTCGGTCCGTGGTACTACGCGGGACTGGTCGCAGCGGCCGGCATTCTCTGCTACGAGCATCGCCTGGTTCGGCCGGATGATCTGTCGCGGCTCGATGCGGCGTTCTTCACGATGAACGGCGTCATGAGCGTGACCGTGTTCGCGTTTGCATTGGCGGACCGGCTGCTCTAGGTCCGCCGCCGGCTTATTCCCCCTTGACCCGTCGCCTCGATCCTTCCGCCGTCCCTCACGCGGAAGACTTCATGTCCGCGCGATATCTTCAGGCGCCCCTGCTGCTCTTGCTCTGGCAGGTCGCGCCGCTCGACCTGAACACGGATCGGGTCGGCAGAGTCCGGATGGACTTGGGTGTTGGTACGGGTTTCTACCGGGGTCGGTTGCGGCGGTGAGCCGGTGGAGTCGAAATCGCCGGCACACTACGCGAGCCGGGCCATCTCGGCGGGGCAGGGTGGGAGGCGGGCCCATCGTGGGCCCGCCTGTTTGTGTTTGCCGCCGGGACGCTATTGAGGCAACAGGTCGGGCCGCATTCCCCAGCCGCCGAACCCCACTGCGCGGGAGGCGATCATGCCGACGACGAAGAAAATCACCACTGCACTGATCACCACCACCACGGTATAACCCAGCGCTTTGTCAGCCGAGGCTTTCATCAGGGCCGGCAGCCCGAGAAAGAGTAGGTAGAGGGAATAGAGGCCGAGGATCCCCAATACCGCGAGGCCGGGGATGAGATTGAAAATCCCCGCTATCCAGGAGGCGGTGGCGGAATAGACCGCGACCTTGAGCGCCTGGATCTGGTTTTTCTGCCCCCCGAAGTTCGGGGCCAGGGCGTCGATGATCAGCGCCAGCACGTACACCCCGATCAGTGAGCCGCAGTACTGCACCGCCGCCCAGGTGATCCCGGTTCCCATGGGGATCTTGAGCGAAGTCCCCAACACCCCGATGCCGATCACCGACATCCCGATGAAGCCCGCCACTGCCGGAATCGCCGCGAGAGGAATGACGTACCTCGAATAGAGCGATCCTGCAGTCGCCGGCTCGGCTTCGATGACGGTCCACTCCTGCTTCGGCGTCAGGAGAATTGCTTTCACGCGGTCGAGCAAGGCCATGCGGTCCTCCTTGTAGGGTGAGCCCCCGCAGACCATACGAAGGTACTCTTGGAGCGCCGGTCCGGTAACGGGTACATTCCAGGGTATGACCAAACGCCATGAAATCCCGCGCCCGGGGCCGAAGCCGAAGCCCTTCGCGAAGTCCGCGGCTCCCAAGCAGCGGATTCCGCCTCCACTGCCGGCTAAGCATCCGGTGCGCTCTCCCACGGGCAATCGCCGCGGCCGGTGAGCCCGGCCCCCCTCGTCCTCGCGATCACCGGCGCGTCGGGGGCGCCGTACGGCGTGCGGCTGCTCGAGGTGCTCGCCGGCCGCCGGGTTCCGCTCTGGCTGATTGTGTCCGGCCACGGCTGGCGGTTGCTCAAGCAGGAATGCGGCATCGGCACGCTGCCGCGTCTCAAACGGGCCACTGGCGGCGACTGGTCGAGCATTACCCCCTTCTCAGATGGAGATCGTGGCGCCAAGCCGGCCTCCGGCTCTCAGAAGACAGCCGGCATGGTGATCTGCCCCTGCTCGATGGGTACGGTTTCCGCGATCTCCCAGGGCTCCAGCCGATCGCTGGTCGAACGCGCCGCCGACGTCACCCTCAAGGAACGCCGCAAGCTCATCCTGGTGCCCCGGGAGACGCCGCTCTCACTCATTCATCTGCGCAACTTGACCCAGGTAACCGAGGCGGGAGCCACGGTGATCCCCGCGGCGCCGGGTTTCTATCACCGCCCCACACGAGTCGAGGAGCTGGTAGACTTCGTGGTGCAGCGGGTCCTGGATCAGTTAGGATTGGACATCCAGATCGGCAAAAGGTGGGAGGGATAAGCGCTCCACATGTATACGACCTGCCTGTTCTGCAATGAGCACTTAGGGGAGAACGAGGTCCTCCCGACCTTCCCGGTCGGCAGCCGGCTCGCTTTCGACGCCGAGCAGGGCCGTCTTTGGGTGATTTGTCCGCACTGCCACCGCTGGAACCTCTCACCGCTCGACGAGCGGTGGGAGGCGGTCGAAGAATGCGAGCGACGCTTCCGCGCGAGCCGGCTGCGCTTCTCCACCGACAATATCGGACTCGCCTATCTACGCGAGGGCCTCGCTCTGGTGCGCATCGGGCCGGCGCTCAAACCCGAAATCGCGGCGTGGCGCTACGGGCGCCTGCTGAGCCGCTGGCTCCCCGCGATTCGCCGCGATCCGTTGCTCGTCCTGGCCAGGCGCTGGCGCCAGCTCGGCGAGCAGGCCGCCGATTTCACGTTCCGCCGCGTTTTCGGAATCAAGTTCGGGTACGACCTACCCACCTGGCTGCGAGTGCATGGCCGGGCCGATCGGGTGCTCGCGGTGACCGCCGCCGCGGACGGGACCCCGGCCGTGATTCGCTCACGCCATCTCGATCACTCCGCGCTGGTGCGCCCCGACCCGCGCGAGCCCTGGCAGATCGTGGTGCATCATGATGGAGGTCTTGCCACGCTGAACGGGCAGGAAGGGCTTCACGTCGCCGGCAAGCTGCTCGCGGTGCTCAATGGTCCCGGCTCGGCTGAATCCGACGTCCGCTTTGCCATCGGGAAGCTGGAAGACGCCGCGAATCCCGACGGGTATTTCGCACGGGTCGCCGCGATCGCGATGCGGTGCTGGTGGGGTCGCTTCCCGGACGCGCCGGCCGATCTGGTGGGCGACGATGCCGCCTCCTCGGAGGCCGAGCGACTGGCGCTCTCCATCACCAAGCGGTCATTCTGGGGGAGAGGCGGGATCGGCAGCGAGCCGCGCACCCCGCTCCCGCGGCTGCCATTGGTGGATCGGCTCGCGCTCGAGATGGCGGCCAACGAAGATTCGGAGCGCCGCGCGCTGGAAGGCGAGCTCTCTGTGCTCCGGGCCGCGTGGCGGCAGGCCGAGGAGATCGCGGCGATTTCGGATGGGATGTTTCGCGAACAGGGGAGGGTGAAGGCGATTCGTGGCTGGTCGAGCGTTCCCGCGCTGTCCTGATCCCCCCTTCAATCCATCGGCTTGCGTCTCGGGATCATTTCCGACACCCACGGCCTCCTGCGTCCGGAGGTCTTCGAAGTATTCAAAGGAGTCGACCGGATCCTCCACGCCGGTGACTTGGGCAATCTCGACCTGCTCAGCGAGCTCGAGGCCATCGCCCCAGTGACGGCGGTCTGGGGCAATATCGACGGTATGGAGCTGCGCGGCACGCTTCCCGAGAGCGTGGAAACCCGCATCGAAGGCTTCGATTTTCTGTTGATCCACGGCCATCAGCTCGGCGTGCCTACTCCGGAAAAGCTCAACCGGGCTTACCCCTCCGCCGAGGTCATCATCTTCGGCCACACCCACAAGCCGCTGCTTACTATCGTCGATCAGGTGGTGACGGTGATGAATCCCGGTGGGGCCGGCCCCAGGCGGTTCGACCTGCCTGCCTCAGTGGGCATCATGGAGCTGGAGCCAGGGATACCCCCCCGAGCCCGGTTGATACCCCTTACTGGCGCTGATGAAGCATAATCCAGGCGGTCTGTTTCGGTTGATTTCGGGTCTGTTTCGGGCGATTTCGGGTCGA